>NZ_JBIATP010000002.1:0-283876 GCF_042891915.1 Streptomyces sp. NPDC001848
CGGCCGCCGCCGGCACCGAACCCGACCCGCTGCTGTCGCGGGCCCTGCTGCTCACCGTCAACGGCGTCGCAGCCGGCCTCCGCAACACCGGCTGAGACGGGCCACCGGGCCGCCTTCACGCCGATCCTCCGCCTTCCCGCAACCCACCGGAGTCCCACCATGGCAGACATCTCCCGCAAGCCCGACCCCTCACGCCGTGGGGTGCTGCGCACCGCGATCGCCACGACGGCGGCGGTGTCCGCCTCGTTCCTGGACGTCACCGCGGGCGTCGCACACGCTGCGGCGGAGCCCGGTGCCGCCGGCGGCCTCACCTCGGCGCCGTCGCACGGCCACGACGGGATCGGCAGGCTGAACGACCAGTCCGCCGTCCGTACCTTCACGGTCGGGGACACCCGGCTCACCTACGTCGTCGACGGGGTTCTGGAGCTGGACCCCACGGGATTCCTCCCCGCGATCCCCGCCGCCTACTGGCAGGAACACCCCGAGGCGCTGAACGCCTCCGGCCGCATCGCCGCCTCGGTGGGCGGAGTCCTCGTCGAACGAGGCGGGCGCAGGCTGCTGATCGACGTGGGCCTCGGCAGCAACGTCCTGTCGCCCACGCTCGGCGCATCTCGCGGCGGTGCCCTACTGCGCACCCTTCAGGCGCTCCGTGTGTCACCGCGTTCCATCGACACCGTGGCCTTCACCCACCTGCACACCGACCACACCGGACTCGGCTTCGTCAAGGACGGCGACCAGGTGTGGCACAAGGCCTTCCCGCATGCCGACTACCTGGTGGCCGGTGCCGAATGGGAGCCGTTCTGGCGCGGCGAGATCAAGGTGGGAGCCCCGTCCTGGGACGAGTTCATGGTGCCGATGTCACGTGTGCTGCGGCGGTTCGACGACGGCGAGGAGGTGTGGCCCGGTGTCACCGCGTTGATCACCCCCGGTCACAGCCCCGGGCACACCACGTATGTGATCACGGCCTGTGACGGACGGCGCATCCTGGTCCTCGGCGACGCCTTCCACATCCCCGCCCAGATGGCCCGTCCCGACTGGCCTTCCGGCCCCGACACAGATGTCGAAGCGGTGCGGAAGGCCCGGGCGACCCTCCTGGAGCAGCTGTTCCTGCCCCGTACGTACGCCTTCGCCTTCCACTTCGGAGACCAGACCTTCGGCCGCGTCGTGCGCGACGACGCGGGAGACGCGCACTGGCAACCGCTGCCTGCCCGGCATCTCCTCGCCAACCCGGTCGCCCTCTCCTGACATCCGCCCTACGGCTCGCTCGTCTCCGACTCCAGCTTCGCTCGCGTCGCCGCCCCGTACACCCCTGGCTCGTCCTGTGTGATGCCCCGGCTGACCTGGTAGTTGCGGACCGCGTCCGCCACCTGGGCGTCGTAGGTGCCGTTCGCCGGGCCCACGTACAGGGCCAGTTGGCGCAGCCGGAGCTGCAGTTCCCTGACCTCCGGGCCCTTGTCGCCGGTGCGCAGGGCCTCCGGGCTGCGGTGGGGCTGGGCCCGCGAGGTGGGGGACGCCGTGGCGGTGGCCGGCGCGGTCGTCGGTGTGCCGCTCGGTGTCGGTGACGTGGACGGCGTGGGGGACGGGCTCGACGGTGACGGCGACGGGCTGGCGCTCGGCGACGGCATCCTGCTCGGCGTAGGCGCCGCTCTGGACACCGTGGCGGCCGGCGCGGACGTGCCGTCCGGCGACGACGCCTCCGGGACGCTCGCCCGTATCTCCTGCGGCAGCGCACCGTCCCGCTGCGGAGGGTCGTAGGAGAACAGTCCGCTCGCGTAGCCTGCCGCCGCCAGGACCGCGATCACCGCACCCCCGGTGGCCGGCAGGGCGGTGCGCCGCAGGCGCCGGGGCCGGGGCCGCGGCTCGGCGTCCGAGGGCCCGGCGCCGGCCCGTTCCTCGACCTCGGACACGGCCGCGGTCTCCTCCGGTACGGCGGCCGACCGCGTCAACAGATCCGGCTCTTCCGATACGGCCCCCAACCGCACCGTCGCGTCCGGCTCCTCCCGTACGGCCCCCAGCCGTAACGTCTCGTCCCCCAGCTCCACATACGGCCTGATCCGCAGCGGATCGAAGTCCTCCGCCGCTGCCGCCTGCGCCGTGCGCGCCTCCCGGAGTGCCTCGGCCGCCCGTCGCGTGCACCCGCACGACGGCGTGCCGTCCCCTCGTCGCGGTGCCGCGCACTGCGGGCAGGCCTGTCCGTTCGGTCCGTTCACGCGTGGGCCCCCTCCCCGCCGAATTCCAGAAATTATGCAGATCTCCCTCACGGAATCTCCTGGCGGCCCCCGGAACTCCTCCTTCCCTCCAGGACTCAACAGGCCATAACGGGTCACACCGACCACGATGAGAGTGCACGATGGACGACAGCGCACGGAGGTCGTACGACCGTCCACGGGAGGCCTTGATGACCGATGACACCCAGGGCAGGGCGGCGGGAGAGGACGCGCGGCCGACGGAGCCGGCCATACCCGGCTGCACCGCGGTTGCGGGCACCGGTGGTGCCACCGCCGCGCGCCGCGCGCCCGGCGACGAGAGCGTGCGCGGCGGCGTCCTCGTCTCCATCGGCGCACTGCTGCTCGGCATGCTCCTGGCCGCCCTCGACCAGACGATCGTCTCCACCGCGCTGCCCACCATCGTCAGCGACCTCGGCGGTCTGGAGCATCTGTCCTGGGTGGTCACCGCCTACCTGCTCGCCTCCACCGCGGCCACCCCGCTGTGGGGCAAGCTCGGCGACCAGTACGGGCGCAAGAAGCTTTTCCAGGCCGCGATCGTGCTCTTCCTGATCGGCTCGGCACTGTGCGGCATGGCGCGCAACATGCCCGAGCTGATCGGCTTCCGCGCGCTGCAGGGCCTCGGCGGCGGTGGGCTCATCGTGCTGTCGATGGCGATCGTCGGCGACATCGTCCCGCCCCGGGAACGGGGCCGCTACCAGGGTCTCTTCGGTGCCGTCTTCGGTACCACGAGCGTCCTCGGCCCGCTGCTCGGCGGCCTGTTCACCCAGCACCTCAGCTGGCGCTGGGTCTTCTACGTCAACCTGCCCGTCGGTGTGGTCGCCCTCGCCGTGATCGCCACGGTCCTGCGCATCCCACGGAAGGCCGAACGGCACGTCATCGACTACCTCGGCACCCTCCTCATCGCCTCCGTCGCCACCTGCCTGGTCCTCGTCGCCTCGCTCGGCGGCACCACCTGGCCCTGGGGCTCGCCGCAGATCGCCGGCCTCGCGGCCCTCGGCGCCGTCCTGCTGGTGGCCTTCCTCCTCGTCGAACGCCGCGCCGCCGAACCGGTTCTGCCGTTGAAGCTCTTCCGCGTCCGCACCTTCACGCTCTCCGCCGTGATCAGCTTCATCGTCGGCTTCGCGATGTTCGGGGCGATGACGTACCTGCCGACGTTCCTGCAGATCGTGCACGGCATCAGCCCCACCCTGTCCGGTGTGCACATGCTGCCGATGGTGGCCGGCATGCTGCTGTCCTCCACCGCCTCCGGCCAGATCGTCAGCCGCACCGGCCGCTGGAAGGTGTTCCCGATCGCGGGCACCGCCGTCACCACCATCGGCCTGCTCCTGCTGCACCGGCTCACCGAGTACAGCAGCACCGCCGAGATGAGCGGCTACTTCTTCGTCTTCGGTCTCGGTCTCGGTCTCGTCATGCAGGTGCTGGTCCTGATCGTGCAGAACGCCGTCGCCTACGAGGACCTGGGCGTCGCCACCTCCGGCGCGACCTTCTTCCGCTCCATCGGCGCCTCGTTCGGCGTGGCCGTCTTCGGCACGGTCTTCGCGAACCGCCTCGCCGACAAGCTGGTGGCCGCGCTCGCCGGGCACCCGCTGCCGCCGGGCGTCAGCCCGGGCTCCCTGAAGGCCGACCCGCGCGGCATCGCGGCCCTGCCGCCCGCCGTACGGCCCTCGGTCCTGCACGCGTTCGCCGCCTCCATCACCGACGTCTTCCGCTACGCCGCCCCGGTCGCCCTCCTCGGCTTCGTCCTGGCCTGGTTCCTGCGCGAGGACAAGCTGCGCGGCTCGGTCACGGCGCCGGACGTGTCGGAGACCCTGGCGAGCAACCCGGTGCACCGCTCGTCGTACGAGGAGGCCGGCCGCGCGCTGTCCCTGCTCGGCTCCCGGGAGGGGCGCCGGGAGATCTACGAGAAGATCACCAGGAGGGCCGGGTACGACCTGCTGCCCGCGACGAGCTGGCTGCTGCTGCGGATCAAGAAGCACGGCTGGGCCGAGCCGGCGCTGCTCGCCGAGCGCAGTTCGGTTCCGCTGCCCGTCATCATCGCCGCCGCACGGCAGGTGGAGGAGCGGCGCCTCGGGGTGCGCGCAGGGCTCGAGATGGTCCTGACCGAAGAGGGCCGCGCGGTCGCCGACCGCCTCGCCGAGGCGCGCGAGGAGTCCCTGGCCGAACTGCTCGGCGACTGGTGGGGCCCGGACCGCCCGACCGACCTGGTCAAGCTGGTCCAGGAACTGAACGCTGAGCTGTGCGGCTCGGACGCGGAACGGCCCCACAACGGCTCGACGACACCGCGACAGCTGGGGCGGGCGGTGTAGCCGCTCATATCAGCTGCTTGGCGAACCAGTGCTCGGCGTAGTCGTTGTCGTTGTACGGCGCGGTCTCCTCGTATCCCAGGCGCGCGTACAGGGCGCGGGCCTCCACCAGGTCGCCCCGCGTGTCGAGCACCATCTGCTCCGCACCCAGCGCGCGGGCCGCGTACTCGGCGGCGGTCACGAGGAGCGGGGCGCCGCCCTTGCCGCGCACGTCCGGGTGCACGAAGACCCGCTTGAGCTCGGCCGTCGCCGGATCCATCAGCCGGACGCCCGCCGTGCCCGCCGGGCGGCCGTCGTGGCGGGCCACCAGCAGCACCCCGCCGGGCGGCGCCAGGTAGTGCCCGGTGTCGGCGGCGATCTCGCGCTCCAGCTCGTCCGGGTCCGTACGGCGCCCCTCGTGCAGCAGGTACCAGCGGTCGCTGACCTCCGTGTAGTACGCCCGCCACAGCGCGGCGGCGACCGGGGAGTCGAAGGGTTCCGGGGCGATGGTCCAGCTCATACGGGCCATTCTCCGAAGGACCCGGCAGGGGCGCGCAAACGAATTACGCGCCCCCTCCGGCCTGTCGGCGGTGGGGGAGCGTGGGTTCGTTTGGGGGCCGCCGTCCGGGCAACCCGGGCGGGAGACGGCCCACCGGGCCGTGAGACCTGAAGGCGACCCCGGAAGGCACCCATGTCCACAGGCTGGATCATCGCTCTGATCGTGATCGTGATCGTGGCGGCTGCCCTGGCGGGCGCGGCCGCGGTGTCCCCACGGGCCCGGGGCGCGGTCGGCGGGCGCGGCCTGAAGCGCCGCTTCGGACCGGAGTACGAGCGGACCGTGGCCCGGCACGACGGCGACACCAAGGCCGCGGAGCGGGAACTGACCGAGCGGCTGAACAAGTACGGCGCGTTGCACGAGCACCCGCTGGAGCCGGCCGAGCGCGAGCGGTACTCGGCGCGCTGGGCGGCCGCACAGGAGCGCTTCGTCGACTCCCCGGATGAGGCGGTGGCCGATGCGGACCGGCTGCTCGCCGAGCTGGCGGGCGTGCGGGGCTTCCCGGACGGCACGCGCTACGAGGAGCAGCTCGACGCGCTGTCCGTGCACCACGCCCGTCACGTCCACGGCTACCGCCGGCTGCACCGGGCCGCCCACGCCACGGACACCGGCACCTCCGGGAGCCGCGCGAGCACCGAGGAGATGCGCGAGGCCATGCTGGAAGCGCGTGCGCTCTTCGAGGACCTGATGGCACCCCCGCGCCGGCAGTCGGCCGGCCCCACGGAGAAGACGCCCCGGCACGCCGCGGGCAGCGCCGGGCAGTCCCGTCTGCCGTGGGCGTTCCACAGGCAGCATGTGAAGGGGAGTTGAGGGTGATGACGGAATCGACACCGGGCGGCGCCTTCGAACGCCCGGAAGCGACGGGGGCCCGGCCCGACACCGGAGAGCCCCGGTCCGCGGCGGAGTTCCGGCCCGAGAGCGGTGAGCGCCGGTCGGGCGTGGAGTTCCCGCCGGAGGCAGGGGAGGCCCGGCCCGCGGGCGAGTACCGGCCGGGGATGGGTGAGCCCCGGTCGGCGGCGGAGTTCCGGCCCGAGACCGGCGAGTCCCGGTCGGCGGCGGGCCTCGCGCGGGAGCCCCGGCTGCTGCCGCGGGAGGAGTGCGACAAGTTCGAGCTGCGGTTGCAGCACGCGGTCGGCAGGTTCGTCGACCGGCCCAAGGAGGCCGTGGAGGAGGCGGACCAGGTGGTCCAGGAGGTCGCCTCGCGCCTCGCGGAGGCCGTGTCCTCCCGGCGCCGCACCCTGAAGGCGTCGTGGCAGGAGACGGGCGACGCGAGCCACCCGACGGCCGACACGGAACAGCTACGGCTGGCGCTGCGGGACTACCGGGCGACGGCGGAGCGGCTGCTGAGCATGTGAGCGGTCCCGTGAAGACGGGGCCGGCCCGGACGACACCTCCGGGCCGGCCCCGTTCGTCGTGTCACCGCGTCGACGCGACGTGCCACCGCGCCGGCTGTGCTCGGTGGGGGCCGCGGTGAGCGCTCAGTCCGCTCCCGTGCGCCCCGCATGGCGTTCGCGCCACTGCCTGACGACCGCCTCCACGTCGTACGGCTTCAGGCCCAGCGGCGGGCCCGGGGGCGGCTTGAACATCATGTCGCGGATCTTCACGTTCAGCTGTTCGACCAGTCGCCGTGCCACCCGCTCCGAGGGTGCCTGAGCGGCCGCCGCCAGCGTGTCCTCCGCCTCCTTGCGCAGGGCCAGCGTGGGCGGCAGGACCGAGATCCCCTCGCGGGCCATCTTGCGCTTGATCCACCACAGTTCGTCGTACGCCGTGTCACTGACGGCCGGTGACGGCTCCCCCGCGCCGGGGAGGTTCGCGAACTCTCCTCGCGCCTGGGCGTCACGGATCTGTTTGTCGGCGAACGACTCGAAGCTGACGCCGGGTGGCTTGCGCTCGGTCATGCGCTCATTGTGCCGGACGTCACCCGACGGAGCGATCGGGCGAATTATCATTCCGGCGCGGCACGTCAACCGGGACGGACCGCAAGCAACCCGAACCGCCGCGCCCGAACCGCCCGCGCCCGAACCCCCGCACCCAGAAGGAGCGCACGTGCTCGAACTCACCATGGCCTCGGTCTCCGCGGCGGACGCCGGGGCGACGGCCGGCATGCAGATGGCCGACGCGCCCAGCGACCCGGGCACCGTGCTGCGGGTGGGCCGGGACAGGTCCGTGTGCCGGCTGGCGACCCCCGACGACTGGCTGTTCGTCTCCCGCGTCCATCTGGAGTTCCAGTGCGGCCCCGACGGCGGCTGGCAGGTCACCTGGTTGCGCGGCTCCCAGCCCGATCCCTCCTCCGAGGTCCTGCTCACCCTCGCCGGACACCCCGCCCAGCCCCTGCTCTACGGCGGGACGGCCCAGCTCCCGCACGGCGCCTCCGGTGAGCTCGTCATCCAGGACCGCACCGCCCCGCGCAGCGTCAATGTGGGCTTCTACCACGAGGCCTGAGCATCCCCCTCGGGGTCAGCCCACCACCCGGGCCAGCGCGAACCCGTCGTACCCCTTGGTGCCCACCGTCTGCACCGCCGTCGCGCTCAGCTTCGGGTTCGTGGCCATCAGTTCGAGTGCGGCCCGGGTTCCCCGCACACTCGGGTCCTCGCTGCCGACGTCGGTGACCTGGCCGCCGCGCACCACGTTGTCGAGGACGATCAGGCTGCCGGGGCGGGTCAGCTTCAGCGCCCACTCGACGTAGTGGGCGTTGTTCACCTTGTCCGCGTCGATGAACACCAGGTCGAACGGTTCCTGCTGCTCCTCGGCCAGCTTGGGCAGCGACTCCAGCGCCGGGCCGACGCGCACTTCCGTGATCCCGGCCAGACCCGCTCGTTCGAGGTTGCGACGGGCGACCTCCGCGTGCTTGGCCTGGTACTCCAGGGTGATCAGCCGGCCGTCCGCGGGCAGCGCGCGGCCCAGCCAGATCGTGCTGTATCCGCCGAGCGTGCCGATCTCCAGGATGCGGCGGGCGCCCTGGATCCGGGCCAGGAGCTGGAGCAGCTTGCCCTGGTTCGGCGCCACGTTGATGTGCGGCAGTCCCGCGGCGTCGCTGTCCCGCAGGGCCGCGGTGAGCGCCTCGTCCTCGGGGGCGAGCAGGTCCGTGAAGTACGCGTCCACGTCGTCCCAGAGCTGTTGCGCTGTGCTCATGCACCATGCCTTTCGTGTGGCTGGTTAGATCGCCTAACTAGACTCCCTAACGAATATAGCCACGGCAGGGTGCCGTGTCAGCGGAATTCCACCGCTCGGGTGACGTGCCGCCCGGTCGGGCTACACGTCACCCGCGAGGTTGCTCCCGGTGGACCGGATCAGCGCTCCGCGCGCTCCAGCGACGGTGCCGAACCCGGCAGCGGGCGGCCCGCCGACTCCGTCATGAACCACACCGCGGCACCGCCGATCACGGCCGCCGCCATCATGTAGTACGCGGGCATCATCATGTTCCCGGTCGCGCCGATCAGCGCGGTGACCACCAGCGGGGTCGTGCCGCCGAACAGCGACACCGAGACGTTGAAGCCGATCGACAGCGAGCCGTAGCGGACCCGGGTCGGGAAGAGGGCCGGCAGCGCGGACGGCATGGCCGCCGTGAAGCAGACCAGCAGCAGACCCAGCGCGCCCATGCCGAGCGCGACCGCGAGCAGGCTGCCCTGGCGGATCAGCAGGATGGCCGGGACGGACAGGAACAGGAAGCCCGCACAGCCCGCCGCGATCACCGGGCGGCGGCCGACCCGGTCGGACAGGGCGCCCACGAAGGGCTGCACGATCATCATCAGCGCCATCACGGCGAGCACGACCAGCAGCCCGTGCGTCTCGTCGTACTTCAGCTCACTGGTCAGGTAGCTCGGCATGTACGACAGCAGCATGTAGTCGGTGACGTTGAAGACGAGCACCAGCCCGATGCACAGCAGCAGTGCCTTCCACTGGCCGGCGATCATCTCGCGCAGCGGCACCTTGGGCCGCTCGGCCTCGGCCTTGTCCACCTCGGCCGCGAACGCCGGGGTCTCCTCCAGGCGCAGCCTCAGGTAGAGCCCGATGACGCCCATCGGACCGGCGATCAGGAACGGGATGCGCCAGCCCCAGGACACCAGGTCGTGGGCGGACAGCAGCGCCGTCATCAGGGTGACCAGGCCCGCGCCGCCGATGTATCCGGCGAGCGTGCCGAACTCCAGCCAGCTGCCGAGGAAGCCGCGCCGCTTGTCGGGCGCGTACTCGGCGATGAACGTGGAGGCGCCGGCGTACTCGCCACCGGTCGAGAAGCCCTGTACCAGCCGGGCCACGAGCAGCAGGACCGGCGCGCCGACGCCGATCGCCGTGTACGACGGGATCAGGCCGATCGAGAAAGTGCCGATCGCCATCATGATCATGGTGATGGCGAGCACCTTCTGGCGCCCGACGCGGTCACCGAGCGGCCCGAAGACCATGCCGCCGAGCGGGCGGACCAGGAAGGCCGCGGCGAACGCGCCGAAGGTGGAGAGCAACTGCGCGGTGGAGTTGCCGGACGGGAAGAACACCTTGCCCAGCGTCACCGCGATGTAGCTGTAGACGCCGAAGTCGAACCACTCCATGGCGTTGCCGAGCGCGGCGGCCTGCACAGCGCGCTTGACCAGCGCCGGATCGGTGACGGTGGCGTCGGAGGACTTGGGGACGGGGACGGAGCGGGAAGCGGCAACTGTGGCAGCCGACAAGAGTTCGCTCGCCTACCTTTCGACGGGGACAGGGGCAGGGCCCGCCGTAGTACGGGGCGTGCGTGTGCTGCGTCTCGTACGGCGGACCGGTGGGTCGGCCGCAGGGGCCGGCCGGTGCCGGTCGGGGGTGGGCCCGCAGGGCCGCGCGGGCCGGCGGGAGACCGGCCGGAGACGGGGGCCCAGGGGTCCGGCACGGCGATGGGCCAGGACCAGCTACAGGAACAAGGCTTGCCACAAAGGCGAGCCGAAAAACGACCATAAGGGAAGTTGCCGCCATAACGGAAGGTGACCGGGTCGGCGCACAGAGCGCGAAAAGGCGCCGTGTCCAGGTGTGATGGACCGGCTGCGAACTGCCGTCCGCCGGTGATTCTGTGATCCATCTCGCGAACCGAACTGGAACCGGAAGCATCCGCGCACCGTCGTCATGCGGCCGAAGGCGGAGCGGCCCTCAGGTGAAGAGGGGGTTGCCCGCGTCTCACAGCGAGGGGGCTGCAAACCTCATAGGGTCAGGGCAGGGGTCGCCGCACGGGACCCGCGGGACGTCAGGGACCAAGGGGCGGGGAGGGCCGGCGAGGCGTGGCGAACGTGGAGCACAGCGGGCAGATGGGCGGTGCCTTCGGGGCGGGGGGCGCAGAGCAGGCTCAGGAACGGCTGAGAGCGGCCCGCGTCGCTCTCTGGCTGGTCGCCGCGGTCCTCGCCGTCCGGCAGGCCGCCGTGGTCCTGCACACCCCCAGGGCCCAGCGCCTCACCGATCTGGAGACCTGGGTCGGCGCGGGCGGCGTGCTGCACGTCAAGGGCTCGCTGTACGACTCGACCCGGTTCACCGGTACCCCGTTCGGCGGACTCATCCTCAAGCCGCTCACCCGGGCGGCCGAACAGGCCCTCGGCCTGGCCTGGACCTTCGGCACCCTCCTGCTGGTCGTCGCGCTCGGCCTGGTCGCCGCACGGGCGCTGCCGCAGCCGGTGAGCCGGCGCACCTCGCTGCTCGCCGCACCCGTGGCGATCAGCCTGCTGATGCTGTCGCTGCCGGTCCGCAACGCCCTGCACCTCGGACAGACCAGTATCATCCCGGTACTGCTGGTCCTGCTGGGCTGCTTCACGGTGCGCGGCGAGCGGACGAGCGGCCTCCTGATCGGCGTCGGCGCCGCGATGCAGCCGACGGTCCTGCTGTTCGCGCCGCTGCTGTGGTCGACCGGCCGTCGCCGCGCCGCCGCCTCCACCGGTGTCACCTTCGCCCTGTGCACGGCGCTCGCCTGGGCCGCGATGCCGCACGACTCCGCCACCTACTGGGTGCACCACCTCGCGGGCGTCGGCCTCGGCGGCAAGGCCGACGACCTCGCCAACCAGTCCCTGCACGGCGCCCTGCTGCGCCTCGGCGTGACCGGCCCCCTGGAGATCGGCCTGTTCCTCGTCCTCGGCACCGCCGTCGCGGCCTTCGGACTGCGCCGCGCCGTGCGGTACGCGCGCGACGGGCAACTGCTGCTCGCCGTCGCGATCACCGGCTGCGTGGCCGTCGCCGTGTCGCCGACCACCTGGCAGCACCAGCTGCTGTGGGTGCTGCTCGCGGTGGTCGGCCGGGTCGGCGCGCGCGCCTCCGACCGGTACGTGTGGCCGTTCGCCGTGGTCGCGGTGATGACGCTGCCGGCCAAGGCCCTGGTCCCCAACACGGCACTGCTGGAGCCGCTGAAAGACAACGTCATCCTGCTGGCGGCCCTCGCCGCCGCCTGCGCGGTCCCGTTCCTGGAACGGCAGTCCCCCGCCTACCGGTCACCGCGCCCCGCCGTGTACGGCGCCCCCGTCCCCGCCCGGCTGTCCCTGGTGCCGCTGCTGCCCTTCTGGCGCCGTGTCCTCAGCCGCCCCAACCTGCTGTTCGAACTGCTGCTGATCCGGGTCTGCTACGCCGCCTACTCCCAGGTGCGCCTGGCAGCGACCGGCAGCCGCGAGACCGCGGAGGCGCACGGCCGGCAGATCCACTCCGTCGAGCAGGCCCTCTCCATCGACATCGAGCACTGGGCCAACCACACGGTGGTGAAGGTGCCGTGGCTGGAACACTTCCTCGGCTTCTACTACGAGTCGTTCCACTTCGTGCTGCCGCTGACGATCCTCGGCGCTCTCTACGCCCGGCGCCCGGCCGACTACCGCTGGGCCCGCACCTCGCTCGGCTTCGCCACCCTCCTCGGCCTGCTCGGCTTCTGGCTCTACCCGCTCGCCCCGCCGCGCCTGATGCCGGGCCTCGGTTTCGTGGACACGGTGCACGGCGTCCAGAACCTCGCCAAGCCGGACTACGGCGCGATGACCGCGGTCACCAACCAGTACGCCGCCATGCCGTCCCTGCACTTCGGCTGGTCCCTGTGGTGCGGCATCGTGATCGCCGTCCTGGCCCCCCGCTGGTGGATGAAGGCGCTGGGCATGCTCCACCCCCTCTTCACGGTCTCCGCGATCCTGGCGACGGCCAACCACTGGGTCCTGGACGCGGTGGGCGGCGCGGTGGTGGTGGGCGCCGGCTTCGGGCTGACGTACGTGCTGGCCGGACCGCGGGCGTTGACGTCGCCGGTGGCGGTCGGAACCGGCCTTCCCCATGACCACACGATCAGAGACGGGCGACGGACCGTCAAAAGTCAGCCGACCAAGTAGAGAAGTTGGCTGTGAGGTCCATGCGAGAGTTGTGACCGTCGAGTAAGATCGCCGGGTTCATCGCTTCACTCAATGGCCTTCCACGGGGGATTGCGTACATGGCACGGCGCGGTACGCCCGGTTCGGCCGGCCTGAAACCGCGTGGCAGACATGTGCTGCCCCTCGTGGTGGCGTCGTCCGCGGTCGCGACCTCGTGCGTGGCCGCACTGACCGGCTGCATGTCGGGAACGCCGACGGCTCACGAGCCGCAGAAGAGCCCCACCGCCGACTGCTCCGGCACCCGTGTCATCGGGCACCGCGGCTCTCCTCGGCGCGCGCCGGAGAACACGATCGCCTCCTTCCGAGCCGCAGCCGCTCACGGCGCCGACTACGTCGAGACCGATGTGCAGTTCACCAAGGACGGCCGACCGGTCATCCTGCACGACGCCACCGTGGACCGCACGACCGACGGAACCGGCCGCATCGATCAGCTCACCGCGCAGCAGGTGTCCGGGCTGACGGTCAAGGGCGGTGGACGCGTCCCGACCCTGCGTCAGGCACTGTCCGCCGTCAAGGCGCTTCCGGTCCGGCTCCTCCTGGAGATCAAGGGGCCGCAGACGCCCGCGGCGGTCGACCAGGTCCTGCGGCTGGTCGCCGAGACCGGAATGACCGACCGCACCGTGGTCCAGTCCTTCGACGAGAACATCGTGCGGCACGCGGCGGCCTCCCCGTACAAGATCAAGCTGGCTCTGCTCCGGGACAAGCTCGACGCGGATCCCGTGGCGACGGCGCGGAAGTTCTCCCTGGCCGCCTACGCGGTGAACTTCAACAGCCTCAAGGCGCACCCCGACACGGTGCGCCGGCTCCACGCGGCCGGTGTCCAGACGTTCGTGTGGACGGTCGACGGCGACAGCAAATGGCGGACCGCGACGTCGTGGGGCGTCGACGGCGTCATCACCAACACCGCGGACCGGTTCTTCCAGTGGCGGAAAGACCACTGCGCTCGAAGGTGAGGGGGGCGAAAAGGCGACGTCGCACTTCACCTGCCGCGCTCGCTTCCCCGGCTGTCCTTACCGGCCTGCGCCCAGGAGCAGCCCCATCGGCCTTCCGGCAGGGCTGCTCACGCGCGTCAAGCGACGGTCCCGGCCTCGCACTCGAACCACACGGTCTTGCCGCCCGCACCGTGCGGTTCCACGCCCCAGTTGTCGACCACCGCGTCGAGCAGGAGCAGCCCGCGGCCGTTCTCCGCCTCCGGCCGCAACTTTGAGGGCATCGCGGGGTGTTGCCCGCAGCCGTCCGTCACCTCCACCCGGATACCGGCTGCCTGCCGCAGCACCAGCAGCGTGCAACGCCGATCGGGAACGTGGCGTACGACGTTGGCGATCAGCTCGGTCACGGCCAGCTCGGCGGCGTCGGCCAGTTCCTCCATCTCCCACTCCCGGAGGAACGAGCGGACGATACGGCGGATGTGCCGCGCCGAGTGCTCGGCGACGGTGAGGCGCATGCGGTACTGGGCGGGGAGGCGGCCCAGGAGGGCGACGGGAATGTAGTCGTTCACAGGACGAGCCTGACCTCGCCCGACTACGCTCGGCTACAGATTGGATACAACCGGTCCCGCTGTGGGCCGCGTTGCGCGAAGGGGGCCGTGCGTGACCCACATCAACATCCTCGACCCGGGCGCCTCACCGCTCGACTACTACGGTTTCGAGCTGCGTCGGCATCGAGAGGCTGCCGGGCTGACGCAGAAGCAGCTCGGGGAGATCGTCAACTACACCGGGTCGTTGGTGGGGCAGGTCGAGACGGCGCGGAAGGTTCCGACACCGGAGTTCAGTGAGCGGGTGGATGCGGCCCTGGGGACGGACGGGCTGCTGTCCCGGCTGGTCGAGCTGGTGCTGCGCAGCCAACTTCCGGCACGGTTCCAGCAGGTGGCGGCACTGGAAGTGCGGGCCACTGAGATCTGCACCTTCCAGATGGGCATGGTTCACGGTCTGCTCCAGACCGAGGCGTATGCGCGCGCCACATTAGGCGCACTGGACCAGGCCGACCTCGATGACCGGACCGCCGTACGTCTGGCCCGTCAGCGCATCTTCCAGAAAGAGGAGCCGCCGGTCTTCTGGCTGATCCTCAGCGAGGCCGCTCTGTATCAGGAGATCGGCGGCCCCGAGGCCATGCGTGGCCAACTGGCTCACTTGTTGTCCTTCGAGGACAACCCCCGGATCAACATCCAGGTGCTGCCGTTCTCGGCCGGAGCGCACGCGGGGCTGACAGGCTCATTCACCCTCTACCACTTCACCAACGACCCGGACATCGTCTACACGGAGAGCTACGGCAGCGGGCATCCGACCGCCAACCCGACCACCGTCAAGGACTGCTCGCTCCGTTACGATCATCCTCGTGCCGCCGCTCTCTCCCTCGGGGACTCGGCGGAGCTGATCCGGCGCGTGATGGAGGAACGCTATGGAGAGCAAGGCGATGCCGGCAGGGATCCAGTGGCGTAAGTCCAGCTACAGCAGTGACCAGGGTGGCGAATGCGTCCAGTGCGCCCCCCTCGGCCCCCTGGCCTGGCGCAAGTCGTCCCACAGCAGCGACCAGGGCGGCGACTGCGTAGAGATCGCCGAAGCCCCCTGCACCACCGTAGCCGTACGCGACTCCAAGACCCCCGCCGGGCCGGTGCTCACCCTCGCGCCGGCCGCCTTCTCGGCGTTCGTCTCCTGGGCGGCGGCTACAACCGCTGAATGATCGTCCCGGTGGCCAGTCCGCCCCCGGCGCACATCGTCACCAGCGCGAACTCCTTGTCCGTCCGCTGCAGTTCGTGGAGCGCCGTCGTGATGAGCCGCGCCCCGGTGGCACCCACCGGGTGACCCAGCGCGATCGCACCCCCGTTCACGTTCACCTTCTCCAGGTCCTGGTCGAAGACCTGAGCCCAGCTCAGGACCACCGACGCGAACGCCTCGTTGATCTCGACCAGGTCGATGTCCTTCAGGGACATCCCGGCCTTCCCCAGTACCGCCTTGGTCGCGTCGATCGGGCCGTCCAGGTGGAAGTGCGGGTCCGCACCCACCAGGGCCTGGGCCACGATTCGGGCGCGCGGGCGCAGCTTCAGTGCGCGTGCCATCCGTTTCGACGCCCACATGATCGCCGCCGCGCCGTCCGAGATCTGTGAGGAGTTGCCCGCCGTGTGCACCGCCGTGGGCATGATCGGCTTCAGGCGGGACAGCGCCTCCATCGACGTGTCCCGCAGGCCCTCGTCCCGGTCGACCAGGCGCCACATGCCCTGGCCCGCCCGCTGCTCCTCCTCCGTGGTCGGCACCTGCACGGCGAACGTCTCACGTTTGAACCGCTCCTCCGACCAGGCGACCGCCGCCCGTTCCTGGGAGACCAGGCCCAGCGCGTCGACGTTCTCGCGAGTGAGGCCGCGGTGGCGGGCGATCCGCTCGGCCGCCTCGAACTGGTTCGGGAGGTCCACGTTCCACTCGTCCGGGAAGGGCTTGCCCGGACCGTGCTTGGAGCCCGAGCCGAGCGGCACCCTGGACATGGATTCCACCCCGCAGCTGATCCCCACGTCGATCACACCCGCCGCGACCATGTTGGCCACCATGTGCGACGCCTGCTGGGACGAGCCGCACTGGCAGTCGACCGTCGTCGCCGCCGTCTCGTAGGGCAGGCCCATCGCCAGCCACGCCGTGCGCGCCGGATTCATCGACTGTTCCCCGGCGTGTGTCACCGTGCCGCCGACGATCTGTTCGACGCAGTCGGCGGGGATGCCGGTGCGGCCGAGGAGTTCGCGGTAGGTCTCGCCCAGGAGGTAGGCGGGGTGCAGATGGGCGAGCGCGCCGCCGCGCCTGCCGATGGGGGTGCGCACGGCTTCGACGATCACGGGTTCCGCGGCCATGGGGGCTCGTCCTCTCCTCGGTCACCCGCGCGGCGCGGGCGTCCCGGCCCACCCGCCACGCAGAACTAGTACGCGTTCTAGTTCTGTGTGCAGTTTGCTGACAGGGTGTCCAAGGCCGCAAGGGTCGTGCAGCCTCCGGAGCTGTGATCTGCACGAGTCTCGCACGCAATCGGGGCCCCGTACCCCTTGCGGCTTGTAGAACCCGTTACTACCTTCACGGAAACCTGATAGGCCGTCAGACGGAAGAATGGTGGGGTTCGCCATGCCCTGTCCCGCGCTGCCCGACGGGTTCGACTTCACCGATCCCGATCTGCTGCACCACCGCGTGCCCCTGCCGGAGTTCGCCGCACTGCGCCGGGCGGAGCCGGTGTGCTGGATACCCCAGCCGGCCGGGCTCGCGGGCTTCCAGGACGAGGGCTACTGGGCGGTCACCCGGCACGCCGACGTCAGGTACGTCTCCACACACCCGGAGATCTTCTCCTCGTCCCTCAATACGGCGATCATCCGGTTCAACGAGCACATCGAGCGCGACTCGATCGACGCCCAGCGGCTGATCATGCTCAACATGGACCCGCCCGAACACACCCGGGTCCGCCAGATCGTCCAGCGCGGCTTCACCCCGCGCGCCATCCGGGCCCTGGAGGACAGGCTGCGGGCCCGCGCGCACGCCATAGTCCAGGGCGCCCTCGCCCACGACGGCCCCTTCGACTTCGTCACCCAGGTCGCCTGCGAGCTGCCGTTGCAGGCCATCGCCGAGCTGATCGGCATCCCGCAGGAGGACCGGGGCAAGATCTTCGACTGGTCCAACAAGATGATCGCGTACGACGACCCCGAGTACGCCATCACCGAGGAGGTCGGCGCCCGGTCGGCCACCGAGATCATCGCCTACGCCATGAACATGGCCGCCGACCGCAAGCAGTGCCCGGCGAAGGACATCGTGACGGCGCTGGTGGCCGCCGAGGACGAGGGGAGCCTCAGCTCCGACGAGTTCGGCTTCTTCGTGCTGATGCTGGCCGTCGCCGGCAACGAGACCACCCGCAACGCCATCACCCACGGGATGCACGCCTTCCTCACCCACCCCGCCCAGTGGGACCTCTACAAACGGGAGCGGCCGAGGACCGCCGCCGAGGAGATCGTCCGCTGGGCGACCCCGGTGAACGCCTTCCAGCGCACCGCCACCCAGGACACCGAACTCCGCGGCAAACAGATCCGCAAGGGCGACCGGGTGGGGCTCTTCTACTCCTCCGCCAACCACGACCCCGAGGTCTTCGACCACCCGGACGTCTTCGACATCACCCGCGACCCCAACCCGCACCTCGGGTTCGGCGGCGGAGGCCCGCACTACTGCCTCGGCAAGTCCCTGGCCGTACTGGAGATCGACCTCATCCTCGGCGCGATCGCCGACGCCATGCCGGACATCAAGCCGGTCGGCGACCCGCGCCGCCTGCGCTCCGCCTGGATCAACGGGGTGAAAGAGCTCCGGGTCACCGTGGGCTGACGGATCCGGGCCGTCGGCCTCCCGGCGCCGCAGGCCCGCCCCGAGGGAGGCAGGGGCATCCCCCCTACGCCCCGCCCCTGCCTCCCCCGAGACCCAGGTGCCCCGGCAGTGTGCGAACGTCCCACGCCACCTCGGCGTCTTCAACAGGGCACAATCGTGCCCCTCGCCGACGACGTCGAACGGAAACGCGCGCCCGTGGCCCCTGCCGAGCCCACCCACGCCCAGCCCGAGGACGTGGCCGCCCCCCGGAACCGGCCCCTGCGGGCGCTCTGGAACCGCCATCGGATTCCGCTCCTCGCCACGCTCCCCACCCTGCCGCTGTACGCGGTGTGGTCGCTGTTCCTCGCCACCGGAGGCGGTGATCTCGCCGCCCAGGAGGCCTGGGCCCACTTCGCGGCCCGCTACGGCGCCTCGGCGTACAACCTCTTCTGGTACGGCGGGATGCACACCGCCAACTACAGCCTGATCTCCCCGTACTTGATGGCCGCGCTCGGTGTGCGCACGGTGACGGTGGCCTCCGGACTGGCCGCCTCCTGGCTCGCCGCGCTGCTGATCGTGCGCGCCGGGGTCCGCAGGCCGCTGGGGCCCGCGCTGCTCGCCTCCCTGGCGCTGTGGTGCGACGTGGCCTCCGGCCGCACCACGTTCGCGCTGGGTGTCGCCTTCGGGCTGGGAAGCTGTGTGCTGCTGACAAGGCGGCGGCTGGTGTGGGCGGCGGTCTGCGCGGCGCTCGCCACCATGGCCAGTCCGGTGGCGGGGCTGTTCCTGGCCGTGGTCGGGGCCGGGTTCCTGCCGGTACGGGACTGGGGACGGGCCCTGGTGCTGCTGGTGCCGCCGCTCGCGGTGGTCGCCTGCACCACGCTGCTGTTCCCCTTCCGAGGGCAGCAGCTGATGCCGGCGGACCGGATCTGGCAGCCGGTGCTGTTCGGGCTGTCCGTCGCGGTGCTGTCCCCGCGCGACTGGCGCGTCGCACGCTGGAGCGGCGTCGTCTACGCCGCCGGGACCGTCCTCGCGTATCTGATCCCCTCGCCCGTCGGGACGAACATCGAGCGGTTCGCGGAACTCTTCGCGCCCGCCGCGCTGCTCGCGGTCCTGCTCACCTCACCCCGGCTGCGGATGGTCCGGCGCACCCTGCTGATCGCGGTGCTGGCCTTCTCCGTCTTCTGGGTGGGCCGCAAGACCGTCGACGACCTGGAGGTCTCCACCACGGTGCCGGCCTGGGCAGCGGACACCGACGGAGTGATCCGCGCCGTCCGCGACGTGGGCGCGGACCGCACCCGCGTCGAGGTCGTCCCGGCCCGCAACCACCGCGAGGCCACGGCCCTCGCCCCGTACGTGAACATGGCTCGCGGCTGGAACCGCCAGCTCGACATGGAACGCGGCCGCCTCTTCTACGACGGCACGTTCTCGGCGGCCACCTACCGGACATGGCTGGACCACTGGGCGGTGGGTTTCGTCATCCTGCCGCTGGGCAAGCCGGACGGGTACGCCGAGGCCGAGGCGCGGCTGGTGCGCGACCACCGTCCGGCCTGGCTGGAGCCGGTGTGGCAGGACGCGCACTGGCGCGTGTACCGGGTGCGCGACGCGGTGCCCCTGGTGTCGCCGCCCGCCACCGTGGTCCGCACCACAGGCGCCGAGGTGGACGTCCGGATGCCCGAGGCCGGTTCGGTGACCGTCCGGGTGGCCTACTCGCCGTGGCTGCGCACCGAGGGGGCGTGCCTGCGCCGGGACGGCGACTTCACGCGGCTGACGGTGACCGCGCCCGGCACCTACCGGATCGGCTCCCGGTACGGCGGTCCTGCATCGGAACCGAGGCGCTGCTGACACCCGCGCGCCCGGACCTGTGTCCAGCCGACGGCGCCCATTTGTATCTCAATGGACTGCGGCGCGCCGAGGATGCAACGGATTGGCCGACAAGCCGCTGTTCAAGCGGACGTGATCGGTTGACGGTTGCTGGTGAGGGATGAACTCCGCGTCGAGGGGGCACAGACGGGCCGTCGGACCCGTCCTGAAGGGCAGGGAGATCGGTGGGGGTGGAAAGCACCGGCGGCCGCGTACCGCGTCGGCGACGCCGAACTCAGCCGGCGCCCCGGCCCGTTCCACCGCGCCCTTGAAGCCTGCCCGTCACATTCCCCGCCGCACGACAAGGAGCCCGGCCATGGCCCAGCAGCCTCCGCTCGTCCTCGACCCCACCGGCGCCGACCACCACGCCGAGCACCGCGCCCTACGGGCCCGCGGCCCGGCCACCCGGGTGGACATCCTCGGTGTCACGGCCTGGTCGGTGACCGACCCCGCCCTGCTCAAACAACTGCTCACCAGTCCCGATGTCTCCAAGGATGCCCGCACGCACTGGCCCGCCTTCGAACAGACGGTCAGTTCCTGGCCCCTCGCCCTGTGGGTCGCCGCCGAGAACATGTTCACCGCTTACGGCGCCAACCACCGCAAGCTGCGCCGGTTGGTCGCACCCGCCTTCGGCTCCCGTCGCATCGCCCCCATGAAACCCGCGGTCCAGGGCATGGTGACCCAGCTCATCGACCGCCTCGCGGGCGTCCCCGCGCACGAGACGGTCGATCTGCGCCAAGACCTGGCCTACCCGCTGCCCATCGCGGTGATCAGCCACCTCATGGGCGTGCCCGAGAGCCGGCGGGACGCCTTCCGCGTCCTCGTGGACGGCGTCTTCGACACCACGCTGAGCCCCGTGGAGGCCCAGACCAACACCGCCCGGTTGTACGAGCAGTTGGACCAGCTCATCGCCACCAAGCGCAGTACACCGGGGGACGACATGACGTCCTTGCTCATCGCCGCCCGGGACGACGAGAGCGACGGTTCCCGCCTCTCGCCCGAGGAACTGCGCGACACGCTGCTGCTGATGATCAGCGCCGGCTATGAGACCACCGTCAACCTCATCGACCAAGCCGTGTACACCCTGCTGACCCGCCCCGACCAACTGGACCTGGTCCGCAGCGGCGCTGTGACGTGGGACGACGTCGTCGAGGAGACCCTGCGCCACGAACCCGCCGTCAAACACCTGCCGCTGCGGTACGCCGTCAACGACATCCCGCTGCCCGACGGGCAGACCATCGCCCGCGGCGAGGCCATCCTCGCCTCCTACGCCGCCGCCAACCGCCACCCTGACTGGCACAGCGACGCCGACACGTTCGACGCCGCCCGCAAGCCCAAGGACCATCTGGCCTTCGGTCACGGCGTTCACTTCTGCCTCGGCGCGCCCCTGGCCCGTCTTGAAGTCGCCCTCGTGCTCCAGAGCCTCTTCGACCGCTTCCCCGACATCCACCTCGCCGAACCCGCGGGCCAACTCCCGCCCGTGGCTTCCCTGATCAGCAACGGTCACCAGCGGCTGCCGGTCCGTCTGCACGCCCACTGAGCACCAGCCGCCGCGCCAGGCACCTCATCAGGGGCCTGGCGCGAGGGGGCCCCTCGACCGAACGGGGTCAGGACCCGGTGACCCGCAAGAGAGGTGCTGGTGCCGTCACTCCCGCTCCGAGGCCACCACTGCCAGCACGGCCGTCGCCACGGCCGTGAGCAGCAGGGGCCAGCCCAGGCCGTGGTGGATCACCAGCCAGCCGCCGAGGACGGCGCCCGCGAGCAGGCAGGTCGCGGAGGCCGCGCGGCGCCGGGAGCGCCGGCCCGTGCCCCCGCCGAGCCGGGAGTCGGAGGCGAGCCCGGTGAGGGTCGAGGTGAGCACGGTGGTCGTCGTCAGGTCGGGCACCGCCAGCTTCCGCACCGTCGCGTTGCGCACCCCCATCGCGAAGGCCGTCACCGCGATCAGCGTGTACGTGGTCGTGGTGGTGCCCGGCGCGGCGAAGGCGACCGCCGCCGACGAGCCCAGCAGCACCGCCTCGACCCCGAGCGTCAGCCGGGCCCACGCGCGCCGTGACCCGCCGCCGTAGCGCCGGCCCGCGCGTCCGCCCGCCACCGCCCCCACCAGGAACGACCCCAGCGAGATCACCGCGTGCGAGGTGGAGAAGCCGGGCGCCCCGGCGGCGGCGAAGCCGAGCACCACCACGTTGCCGGTCATGTTCGCCGTGAAGACGTGTCCGAGCCCCAGGTAGCTCACCGCGTCGACGATCCCGCTGATCACGGTCATCACCAGGAGGGCGGGGACCAGGCGCAGACCGCGCGTTCCGGGCTCCTCCACCGGAGTGTCACTGCTCATACGGGCCTCCGGGCAGTGGGACGGGCGTGGTGCACTCAAGTGAAGGCGGGCGCAAACACCAAGGACACCACACCAGTTGGAGCGGTGGGGAAAGGGCTCGCCGTCCGGCCGCCGTGTGCGAGCCTGGGGACACGCCGAAGGCGGCGGCCCCGGGTGCGGGGGCTGCCGCCTTCGCGGTCGGGTGTGATCGGCTCGATCAGTACCAGTGGTGGGTGGACCAGAAGTTCCACGCCGCAGCCGGGCTGCCGTAGCGGGAGTTCATGTAGTTCAGGCCCCACTTGATCTGGGTGGCCGGGTTGGTCTTCCAGTCGGAACCGGCGGACGCCATCTTCGAGGCGGGCAGCGCCTGGACCAGGCCGTAGGCGCCGGAGGAGGCGTTGGTGGCGTGGATGTTCCAGCCGCTCTCATGCGAGACGATCTTGTTGAACGCTTCGTACTGCGCCGCGTCCGGAATCATCTGGTGCGCGATCGCCTGGACGGAAGAGGGCGAGGCCGAGGCCGACGTGGGGGTGGCGGCCTGGGCGGGCGCCGAGGCGAGCAGCGCGCCGGTGGCGGCGGCGGCGACGGCGGTGGCGGCGATGGCCTTCTTCGGGGAGGCGATGCGGCGGATGAAGGAGACGGTCACAGGAAACCTTTTCGTCGGGGACATGGGGGCCGCGAACATGCCGGAACCACGCGGGAGGCGGTGGGGGCATGCGTCGGCGCCGCGACCCGGGTGGGCTCGTCGGCGCCTGGCGACGTCATCCAGAGAAGCAGGCCGACGGGATGTCCGCAATGGCCCCTTTTACTAGTTGTGGTCGCATCCGACGGGAACGTCTGGCGTGTGATCTGGCTCTCAAACCGCAGGTCGGGCGGGCAATTGGCGTATTCATGCCATGGAGATGGATCTACGGTCCGGCGTCGTAGGTGACGGTGGTCACGTGGGGCGCCTCACGGTTTGGGTCACGTAACGCCCATAATGGCTATACGCATAGAAACCGGACAGTGTGACCCGCGCCGCACGAACGGCGGTTGCAATGTGACCGGCGTCGCAGGCGGCAGGCCCGAATCCCGAGCGGGATCCCTATGCCGACGCCAGCCGCGCGGTCGGGCCGCCGAACGGCAGGTGCAGGGCCCGGGAGGCGAGCAGCCAGTGGCCGTCGACCCTGCGGAACGTGTCCTCGTAGTGGCCGACCTGGACCGGTGGACCGGGCGGCACCATGGCGCCGGAGTAACCGTCGACGCGGTACGTCGTGAAGTAGGACGTGGCCTCGGCCGTGTCGGCCGACGTCACCGTGACGAGGATGTTGGACATGATCCGGCGCGAGAGGCGGTCCGCCGGCCGTGAACCGAAGTACTCCCGCAGCGCGTCCCGTCCCTCGAACCGCCGCCCGTCCCCCGGTGCCGGCCACTCCCAGACACCGTCCTCGGTGAACAACTCGGCCACGGAGTCCGGCTCGCCCAGGTCGAGACGGCGGACGAAGTCGATGACGACGCGCTCGCAGGCGCGTTCGACCAGAAGGCGGTCCAAGGGGTCCAGGGGGTCTGAGGGATCCAAGGGGTCCATGGCGTCCATGTGTCTTGGTACCAACCGCCGAGCACGCGGTGCCAGCCGTTTTCACACCGCCACGTACGCCACCGGATCGCTCCCCGTCACCGCCTCCGCCCGGCCCAGCTTCACCAGTCGGCGCAGATGGGCCTCGGCCTCCGCGACCGCGATGTGCCGTGAGCCGTACGGGATCTGCTCCCAGGGGCGGTTCCACTCCATGCGCTCGGCGAGCTGCCAGGGGGTGAGCGGGGCGGACAGCAGGGTCAGCAGCCCGGTCAGCCGCTCCCCGTGGTGCGCCAGCAGTTCCCGTACCCGGCCCGGCGCGTCGGTGAAGGGGTGCTGGTGGGCCGGCAGCACCTCGGCGGGCCCCAGGCGGCCGACGCGCTCCAGCGAGTCGAGGTAGTCGCCGAGCGGGTCGGTCACGGTGGTGTCGTCCGGGTCCTCGTACAGGCCGATGTGCGGGGTGATCTCGGGGAGCAGGTGGTCGCCCGAGAACAGGCGGCCGTGGCCCGGGAGCCCGGCGGGGTGGTCCTCCTCCAGGTGGAGGCAGACATGGCCGGGTGTGTGTCCCGGCGTCCAGATCGCGCGCAGGCTGCGCCCGGGGAGATCGAGGAGTTCCCCGGGGACGATCTCGCGGTCGGGCAGCGCGGGGGTGAGGCCCGGCAGGGCCCGGTGGCCGTGCGCGGCGCGCAGCGGGGCCAGGTGCTCCCCGGGGGCGCCGGCCGCGGCCAGCTTGTCGGCCATGTACGAGTACCAGCGCTCGGGGCCGGTGTCGCGGGTCCGCCGTACGACCGCGGTGTCCGCCGCGTGCATCGCGACCCACGCCCCGGACGCCTCGCGGACCCTCCCGGACAGGCCGTGGTGGTCGGGGTGGTGGTGGGTGATGACGACGCCGAAGACCTCCGCGGGCGACGTCCCGCACGCCGCCAGGCCCCGCGCCAGCGCGTCCCAGGAGTCCGGGTCGTCCCAGCCGGTGTCGATCAGCACCGGGCCGCGGTCGGTGTCGAGGACGTGGACGAGCGTGTGGCCGAGGGGGTTGTCCGGGATGGGGACCCGGAAGGACCGTACGCCTCCGCCGTGGTCGTGCGCCTGTGTCATCGGCTCCCCGCCCTGGCTCGTCGTCATCCCGCCTCAGCCCCGCCCATGGCCCTTGCCCGCTATAACGAGAACTTGTTTCACAAGGTCAGGCCGTGGCCTCGACCAGCCGCTTCATGCCGGGCTGGTCGGTCACGCAGCCCACCAGGCCGAGCGCCCGGGCCAGCGCCAGGTCGCGCTCGTCGTTGACGGTCCAGGCCATCACGTCGATGCCGGCGGCGCCGCACTTCTCCACGATGGCCCGGTTCAGCTGGCGCAGCTCCACGCTGACCAGGGTGGAACCGACCTTTTGGGCGCGGCCGACGAAGGTGTCGCGGTGCGCGCTGGGGCCTGCCACCAGCACGGTGCGGGCCTGCGGCAGCAGGTTGTGGATCTCGATCAGCGCCACGTCGTGGAACGACAGCACCGAGACCCGGTCCAGCAGGTCGCGGTCGGTGAGCACCTTGGCCAGCGACCGGGCGGCGGCCACGTCCTTGATCTCCGCCTGGATCGGCAGCGTCGGCCCGACGGCGTCCAGCACCTCCCCGAACGTGGGGATGCGCTCGCCGAGGCCTGCGTCGAGCTTCTTGAGCCTCCGCAACTTCTGGTCGGCGATCGGACCGGAGCCGTTCGTCGTGCGGTCCAGGGTCTCGTCGTGCATGACGACCAGCTCGCCGTCCTTGCTCAGGTGCAGGTCCAGTTCGATGCCGTCCAGACCCTCGCGTTCGGCCCGCAGGAAGGAGCGCAGGGTGTTCTCCGGCTCGGCGGCCATGACACCGCGGTGGCCGATGGTGAAGAAAGACACTCGGTTGTCGTCCTTGGGTGTGGTGGTGCGGGGCAGCCGAACGAGTGCCGTACCCCCGCCGGCCGGCGGGTCCCGAGCCTAGCTTAGTTCAACTAGAACTGGTATCAGTTCTGAAATGCCGTCAGGAAACGGCACCGCCGGCTCCGCAGGAGGCAGTCGCCATGACCGAGCTCGTGGAACACGGACAGCTGTTCATCGGCGGGGAGTTGACCGACCCCCTGGGTGAGGATGTCATCGAGGTGGTCTCCCCGCACACGGAGGAGGTCATCGGCCGGGTGCCGCACGCCTCGCGGGAGGATGTCGACCGGGCCGTCGCCGTGGCGCGCCGCGCCTTCGACGAGGGGCCCTGGCCGCGGATGACGCTCGACGAGCGGATCGGGGTCGTGACGAGGATCAAGGACGCGATCGCGGTGCGGCACGAGGAGATCGCCCGCCTGATCTCCTCCGAGAACGGCTCCCCCTACTCCTGGAGCGTCCTCGCCCAGGCGCTCGGCGCGATGATGGTGTGGGACGCGGCGATCACGGTCGCGCGGAACTTCAGGTACGAGGAGCGGCGGGACGGCGTCCTCGGCAAGCTCCTCGTGCGGCGTGAGCCGGTGGGGGTCGTGGCGGCCGTCGTGCCGTGGAACGTGCCCCAGTTCGTGGCCGCCGCCAAGCTCGCGCCCGCGCTGCTGACCGGCTGCCCGGTGGTGCTCAAGCCGTCGCCCGAGTCGCCGCTGGACGCCTACGTCCTGGGGGAGATCGCCCGTGAGGCCGGGCTGCCGGAGGGGGTGCTGTCGATCCTGCCCGCCGACCGCGAGGTCAGCGAGTATCTGGTCGCGCATCCGGGGATCGACAAGGTGTCCTTCACCGGTTCGGTCGCGGCCGGCAAGCGGGTCATGGAGGTCGCCGCGCGGAACCTGACGCGCGTGACCCTGGAGCTGGGCGGCAAGTCGGCGGCCGTGGTGCTGCCGGACGCGGACGTCTCCCGGGCCGTGCAGGGGATCGTCCCGGCCGCCTGGATGAACAACGGGCAGGCCTGCGTCGCCCAGACCCGCATCCTGGTGCCGCGCTCGCGCTACGACGAGTTCGCGGACGCCTTCGCCGCCGCGGCGAGCGCCCTTGTGGTCGGCGACCCGCTGGACCCCGCGACCCAGGTCGGCCCACTGGTGGCGCGGCGGCAGCAGCAGCGCAACCTCGACTACATCCGCATCGGCCAGGAGGAGGGCGCCAAGATCCTCACCGGCGGCGGGCGGCCCGCGGGTGCGGAGCGTGGCTGGTACGTGGAGCCGACCCTCTTCGGCGACGTCGACAACTCCATGCGGATCGCCCGCGAGGAGATCTTCGGGCCGGTCGTCTGCCTGCTGGCGTACGGCGACGAGAGCGAGGCCGTGAAGATCGCCAACGACTCCGACTACGGGCTGAGCGGCAGCGTGTGGACGGCGGACGTGGAGCACGGCATCGAGGTCGCCCGGCAGGTCCGTACCGGGACGTACTCGGTGAACACCTTCAGCCTCGACATGCTCGGCCCCTTCGGCGGCTACAAGAACTCCGGGCTCGGGCGGGAGTTCGGCCCCGAGGGGTACGGCGAGTACCTGGAGCACAAGATGATCCACCTGCCGGCCGGGTACGGGGAGGTGTAGCGCATGGGCGACCGCTGGCACATCGAGGTCGACCGCTCGGTCTGCATCGGCTCCGCGCAGTGCGTGCACCGCGCGGCCGACGCCTTCCGCCTCGACGCGGCTCGGCAGTCCCACCCGGTCGAGACGGACGCCGACGCGGGGGAGGAGATCCTTCAGGCGGCGGAGAACTGCCCGGTGGAGGCCATTGTGATCACGCTGGCGGGGAGTGGCGAGTCGGTGTTCCCGCCCGAGGGATAGATCGGGGGAACAGAACAGGGACAGATCAGGAGCAGATCGGGCACGGATCAGGGTGGATGTGCGGCGAACTGTCCGGAAAAAATATAAAAAATCATGGCTTGGGGTCTTCCATCCGAGCCTGGAGGTTCTATTCTGGAAGTTGCCTACGAGGCGAGTGAAGGAACTCGACCGGAGATGCCGACTGGGGCGTGAAGCTTAGGCTTCCGCTGTGGCCGACATCGACGGTCGACAGGCCGGAAGGTCGAAAGACCGGAAGGTCGACCGGAACCCGTCTCGTAGGTCTTTTTTTCGTGCCTTCTCGTGCCTTCACGCCGTGAGGTTCATGCCGTGAGGTCGATCAGGCGGCACACCGTCTCGATGTCGATCCTCACCTGGGCGATGGAGGCGCGGCCCGACAGCCAGGTGATCAGCGCCGAGTGCCAGGTGTGCTCGATCACGCGGACCGCGGAGAGCTGCTCGGGGGTCGGGTCCTCCAGGCCCATCGCGTCCAGGATGATCGCGGTGGTCTGACGTGAGACCTGGTCCACCTCCGGGCTCACGCTGCGGTCCGCGAAGGTGAGGGCGCGGACCATGGCGTCGGCCAGGTGCGGCTCGCGCTGCAGCGCGCGGAAGGCGCGCATCAGGGTCTCGGCCACCCGCTCGGCTGCGGTCTCGCCGGTCGGCGGCTTCTTGCGCAGCGTGCCGTGCATGCGCTCCAACTGGTCCTGCATGGTGGCGACCAACAGGTGCACCTTGGAGGGGAAGTAGCGGTACAGCGTGCCGAGCGCCACCTGCGAGGACTCCGCCACCTCCCGCATCTGCACCGCGTCGAAACCGCCCCGGCTCGCCAGTTGCGCACTCGCGTGCAGGATCCTGCGGCGGCGTGCCTCCTGCCGCTCGGTGAGCGGAGATGAGGCGTGCTGCGCGGCCGGTCGCGCGGTACTGGCTGGCACCTTGGCTTCCGCAGGCATGGGTCCCGTTCCGTGACAGTCGGTGAGGGCGGTGATCAGGTCGGTGAGGGGTGGACGGTCGGACAGCGTGGCAGGGCGTCAGCCGTGGCGCGAATCACCTGATCCACCGCTCACAGTGGCGCTACCTGCCGGTAGATTCAGAGGCTCTTGAACGATCAAGTCTGTAACTTGTTCTAGATTACCGTCCCGGCGTAGTCTCGCGGGAAACTGCAGGGAAGAAGGGGCCGAGAGTGACCGCTGAGGCCAGGGAGGCGGGTCCCCACGGGGGTTCCGCCGCCGGTGGGGGCACCTCCCTGTTCGAGCGAAGCCCAGAACCTGGGGGAGACGGCCCGCTGCGCATCGCGCTCCTGACGTACAAAGGGAACCCGTTCTGCGGCGGCCAGGGCGTGTATGTACGGCACCTCTCCCGCGAACTGGTCCGGCTCGGCCACCGGGTCGAGGTCATCGGCGCGCAGCCGTACCCCGTGCTCGACGAGGGCGAGGGCCTGGACGGGCTGTCCCTGACCGAGCTGCCCAGCCTCGACCTGTACCGCCAGCCCGACCCCTTCCGCACCCCCAGGCGCGAGGAGTACCGGGACTGGATCGACGCCCTCGAAGTCGCGACGATGTGGACCGGCGGCTTCCCCGAGCCCCTGACGTTCTCCCTGCGGGCCGGCCGCCATCTGCGCGCCCGGCACGGCGACTTCGACGTCGTGCACGACAACCAGACGCTCGGCTACGGCCTGCTGGGCGACGTGGGCGCACCGCTGGTGACCACCATCCACCACCCCATCACCGTGGACCGCCAGTTGGAGCTGGACGCGGCCGAGGGCTGGCAGCGGCGGCTGTCGGTGCGGCGCTGGTACGCGTTCACGCGGATGCAGAAGCGGGTCGCGCGCCGGCTGCCGTCGGTGCTCACCGTCTCCGGCACCTCCCGTCAGGAGATCGTCGACCACCTGGGCGTCCCCCAGGACCGTATCCACGTCGTGCACATCGGCGCCGACACGGACCTGTTCTCGCCGGACCCGTCGGTTCCGCAGGTGCCGGGCCGGATCGTCACCACCTCCAGCGCGGACGTGCCGCTCAAGGGCCTCGTCTTTCTGATCGAGGCACTCGCCAAGGTGCGGACCGAGCACCCCGGGGCGCATCTCGTCGTGGTCGGCAAGCGCGCCGAGGACGGGCCCGTCGCGCAGGCCATCGAACGGTACGGGCTTGAGGGCGCCGTCGAGTTCGTGAAGGGCATCTCCGACGCGGAGCTGGTCGACCTGGTGCGGTCGGCCGAGGTGGCGTGCGTGCCGTCGCTGTACGAGGGGTTCTCACTGCCGGCGGCCGAGGCGATGGCGACCGCCACGCCGCTGGTGGCCACCACGGGCGGTGCCATACCGGAGGTCGCGGGCCGCGACGGGGAGACGTGCCTGGCGGTACCGCCCGGCGACGCGGGGGCGCTGGCCGCCGCGTTGAGCCGGCTGCTGGCGGACCCCGAGCTGCGGGCCCGGCTCGGTGCGGCGGGCCGTGCACGGGTGCTGCGGCACTTCACCTGGGCGAAGGCGGCGGAGGGGACGGTGGCGCGGTACCGCGAGGCCATCGCCCTCGCCCGGGCCCGGCACCGCTCACGCGGGGGCGCCCCCGCCGCAACAGTCGCCGCCCCGGCAGCCGCCTCCGAAGACATCGTCGTACCCGACCGCGAAAGCAGGGCCACGTGCTGACCGTCGACTTCTCCCGGTTCCCGCTCGCTCCCGGCGACCGTGTGCTGGACCTCGGCTGCGGTGCCGGACGGCACGCGTTCGAGTGCTACCGGCGCGGTGCCCGGGTCGTGGCCCTGGACCGGAACGGCGAGGAGATCCGCGAGGTCGCCAAGTGGTTCGCGGCGATGAAGGAGGCCGGTGAGGCCCCGGCCGGGGCCACCGCGACGGCGATGGAGGGCGACGCGCTCGCCCTGCCGTTCCCCGACGAGTCCTTCGACGTCGTCATCATCTCCGAGGTCATGGAGCACATCCCGGACGACAAGGGTGTCCTCGCCGAGATGGTCCGGGTCCTCAAGCCGGGCGGCCGTATCGCCGTCACCGTGCCGCGCTACGGCCCCGAGAAGGTCTGCTGGGCCCTGTCCGACGCCTACCACGAGGTGGAGGGCGGCCACATCCGTATCTACAAGGCCGACGAACTGCTGGCGAAGATACGGGAGGCGGGCCTGAAGCCGTACGGCACGCACCACGCGCACGCGCTGCACTCGCCGTACTGGTGGCTGAAGTGCGCGTTCGGTGTCGACAACGACAAGGCGCTGCCGGTGCGCGCGTACCACAAGCTGCTCGTCTGGGACATCATGAAGAAGCCGCTCGCCACCCGGATCGCCGAACAGGCGCTGAACCCGGTCATCGGCAAGAGCTTCGTGGCGTACGCGACCAAGCCGCACCTGCCGCCTCTCGCGGAGGACGCCGAGACCGCCGAGACCGCCGAGGTGGCCGCCAAGTGACCACCCCCCGGACAGAACACCTCGTCCTGCCCGGGGTCCTCACCGCCGAGCAGGCCGCCGAGACCGTCGCCGGGATCCTCGCCGTGCAGCGGGAGGACGGCGCCATTCCGTGGTTCCGCGGGCACCACCTCGACCCGTGGGACCACGTCGAGGCGGCGATGGCGCTGGACGCGGCGGGCGAACACACGGCGGCCGAGCGGGCCTACGACTGGCTGGCACGCCACCAGAACGAGGACGGGTCCTGGTACGCGGCCTACGCCGACGGCGACCCCGAGCAGGTCACCGACCGCGGCCGGGAGACGAACTTCGTCGCGTACGTGGCCGCGGGCGTCTGGCACCACTACCTGGCGACCGGCGACGACACGTTCCTGGACCGGATGTGGCCGACGGTGTACGCGGCGGTCGAGTTCGTGCTGCGGTTGCAGCAGCCGGGCGGGCAGATCGGCTGGAAGCGGGAGGACGACGGCACGGAGGTGGCGGACGCGCTGCTGACCGGGTGCTCGTCCATCCACCACGCGCTGCGCTGCGCGCTCGCGATCGCCGAGCAGCGTGAGGAGCCGCAGCCGGACTGGGAGTTGGCGGTGGGCGCGCTCAGGCACGCGATACGCCGGCACCCGGAGCGGTTCCTGGACAAGGACCGCTACTCGATGGACTGGTACTACCCGGTGCTCGGCGGCGCGCTGACGGGCGCGGAGGCCAAGGAGCGCATCGAGGCGGACTGGGACCGCTTCGTCGTCCCCGGCCTCGGCGTGCGCTGCGTCGTCCCCAACCCGTGGGTGACAGGCGGCGAGTCGGCCGAACTCGCCCTGGCCCTGTGGGCGATGGGCGAGTCCGACCGCGCCCTGGAGATCCTCCAGTCGATCCAGCACCTGCGGGATGCGAAGACGGGCCTGTACTGGACGGGCTACGTCTTCGAGGACGGGGCGATCTGGCCCCGGGAACTCACCACCTGGACGGCGGGTTCACTGCTGCTCGCCGTCGCCGCCCTGGGCGGCGACGAGGCGACCTGCACGGTCTTCGGCGGAGAGCGACTGCCCCGGGGCCTGGACACCGACTGCTGCGCCTAGGGCGTGGTGCGACAGGCAGGTCATGGACCCTTGCGCACGATGCGGTTGGCCTGTGAGCCGTCGGACTTGGTGAGCCGGGGGCCGGAGGTCGGCACTCCCAGCTCGTCGGCGAGCTGCCGTCCGTAGAGGTCGACGGTCGCCTCGACGACATCGGCGAACGCGTCCACGGCGGTGCGGTTGGCGTGCCAGGCGTACGCTCCCAGCAGCACCGCGACGACGACAGCGGGCCACCACCAGATGCCCAGGAACAGATAGCACACTGCCCAGGTGGCCGACCACGCCGGGGCGGCCGAGCGTTCACGGGCCAGCGCGACCTCCTGCCGTGCTGTCTCCGGCAGGACCAGCCAGAGCCTGGACCAGACGATGCCGAGATCGAGTCCGTAGGTCTCCCGTACCCTCAGCTGGGTGGCGTGCATGCGGTCCCCGGTCCAGGTGGCCGACTGGGGTTCGTACCGGGCGATCGAGAACTGCTGGGCGAGGCGGAGTGCCGCCAGGGCGGCGGCGGCCGGGGTCCGGCGCGCCAGGGCCTCCCTGGCTGCCTCCTCGTAGCGGGTGCGCGCTCGCCGCCACCGCCTCGCACGTACGGCGATCAGAGCCCGGGCCAGGGGTGCGGCCGGTCGGGGCCAATGGCCCGACCAGACGACCTCGGTGATGCGGGTGACCGCCTGGACGGCGAAACCCGAGGCCGCCGCGAGCGGGACGATCAGCACCGCAAGAGCCGCCAGACGGGCCGTCCTGTCGCCCCGGGCGTCGGTGAGCGCATGGGTGAGCGGACGATACAGCCGGTGGACATCCGCCCAGTGCGTCTGGCCCAACTCCCGTCCCGCCAGCGCGAGGACGACGAACAGCAGCCCCGGCAGCAGGATGCGGTCGACGAACCGCTGGGGGGTGCGGCGAGCGATCTCGCCGATCAGCGTATCCACCGGTCACAGGGTCCGCTGTCGCATGGGAAGGGAGCGGAGCGCGCACTCGGGTGCCGAGGGCAGTTCGATGTACGGCCCCCGCGCCAGTTCGATACGGCTGCACGCCCCCAGCGGGCAGACCCAGCCGTCGACCTGCGGCAGCGGCTGCCACGGCGAGAGGAGGTCACCAGGCCCTCGGGACGCGTTGAGGCCGAGTCCGCTGGGCAGACCCGCCTCACGGAGCAACCGGTCGAGCCCGTCCAGACCCTCTCGCCACGCCGCGGAGCCCGGTGCGCCGGTGCGCACCGTATCGAGCAGCGCGTTCCAGCGTGAGCGGTGTGCCTTGCCTGCCACATCGTCGGTCAGCGACCGCAGATGCTCGCACAGGTATGCCATCGCGCGTGCGTACCGCGGCTCGGTTGGTGGCCCGACAGCGTCGTCACTGAACGTCCTGTCGTCTCCGCTCATGCCCGCGTCCCGCTCCCCACGTCTCGGCGCCGCCTACGTTACCGGGTTGGTACGCGTCATGTATCCAGGGCCGACCGGTGGTTGATGGTGTATCGGGTCTCCGTACGACCACGGTTCGCGTCTACGCTGGCACCAGGGAACAGCCGTGGGGGAGGGGATCCTCGGGTATGACCGGCGGGGAGCTGGTGCCGGCGATGGCCGTGCGCATCCACCAGGCATTGACCAGTGAGGACCTCACCTCCCTCCTCTCCGACGAGGCGCTCAGCGAGGCCCGTCGGTTGGTCGACGCCGCCGCGCCCTGCCCCGATGCGCCTTTCGACCTGGATCCGCTCATCGCCGCCGGTTGGTACTACTGGCTGCGTGTGGCGGCTCGGCGCGGGGAGCGGCCGGATCGGGACTTCGATCTCCTCAGCGCTCTGGACGACCAGGAAGTCCGTAACGACGCGACGTTCGCCGCCGTGCTGCTCTCCGTGGTCCACCGGCAGCGCCCCGATGACGTGCCCGACGACGTACGCCGCAGATTCGAGGACCCGACCGAGACCGGAGCGGTGGCGCGCATCCGCGCGATGGGCGACGCGGTGGTCGGCTGGTGCATCGGCACCCTCGTCACGCGTGAGGCGGCGGACAGGGGCGACGCGGCCATGACGGGCCGCGGCCTGGCCTGGCTACGGGCCGCACTGCCCGCACTGCCGGCCAACGACCCCATGCGGTCGTTGGTGCGGGGCACCCTGGGCGCAGGTGCCATGTCCAAGTACGCACTGGACGGTGACGTGGCCTCGCTGAGCGAGGCCGTCGACATCTTCGGGGGCACCCTGGACGAGTCCGGTGTCGGCGACGGACAGCTCTCCCCGGAACTGCTCGGGTCGCTCGGTGCCATGCTGCCGGCCGCGATGGCCGAGGGCGTGCTCCCTGCCGAGCAGGCCACGCAGCTGGCGGCACGCGTCCTGCCGTCCGTGCCCGCCGACCACCCCGGGCATGCCGCCCTGGCGTACGTACCCGTCCTGGCCGACGAGTTGGCGGCTGCGGCGAGCACCTCGGCCGACGCACTCGACGCCCTCCGTGGCGGCGTCCTGGCCCAATGGCACGGCGAAGACGGTCCGCTCGCCGCGCTGGAGCGGGGCATCGCCCTGTTACGGCGCTCCCTGGGGGATGCTGCGACCGACCGCACCGAGAGGGGGATACGGCTCAAGAACCTCGGCGCGGCGCTGTTCGCCCGGTACCGCAGGCAGGCCGGCGAATCGGCGGCCGACTCGGCCGACGAGGCGGTCGCCGTACTGCGTGAGGCGGCCCTGCTGCTGCCCGAGGACCATCCGGCGTACCTGCAGGTCCAGATGCTGATCTTCAGTGCGCAGATGTCGACCGCCTCGTGGGCGGTGGGCGACACCGCCGACAGCGCCTCCACGCTGTTCGCGCTGACCTCAGCGGCGGACGTCGCCACACCGGATGGCCGGGAGGGCGGCACACGGCTGGCCAACTCCCTCGTGTCCTTCGTCGCCGCCGCGATGCGCCTGGCCAATCGCCCCGACCCGGACGCGCGCCAGGCCGCCGAGACAGCCGCCGCCGAAGTCGACCGTCTCCTCGGCAGTGTCGACGACGAAGAACTCCCGCCGGGACTGCGCCCGCTGCGGCCGATGCTGCGTCCCGTCGTCCGCGGCATGCTCACCGACCTCGTCCGGCAGCCACCGGCCGTACCCGCCGGGGGCCTGGACGCGCTGCGCCAAACGGTCGCGTCGTTGCCCGAGGCCGACCCCCGACGCGGCGAGCTGGCGGGCGTCCTCGCCGCCGTCACCCTGCTGGACGCGTCAGCCGCGGCCGACCCTCGGGGAGAGCGAGAAGCCGCCCAGCACTTCGACAGCATGCTCCGAGTGCTGCCCGAGCAGCACCGGCTACGTCCCATGGCACTCGCCGGCACAGCTCAGCTCGCGGACCTCGCGGCGGTACGGGCGGGGGAGTTCGCGGCGATCCGTGCCGCCCTCGCCTTCGGTGAGCAGACGATGGCCGCGCTTCCCGACAACCACCCCATCGCGGTTCTGCTGACGATGCGAAAGCGCCTTCTGGAATGGCTGGGCGACGCGAACCGGAACGAGCCGGGAACAGACCGGCACCCGCCGACCGTGGACACCGCGGCGGTGGTCGGCCAGGTCCTACCGGGCCTGCTGGAACTGCACGGCTTCGTCACGCCGACGGAGCAGGGCACCAGCCCGGCGGAGCTGGAGGAACTCCGCGCGGCGATCGCCGCCCTGCCCCCGACCAGCAGGCAGCGGGCCTTCCTGGAGAAGACCCTCGGCGACATGCTCGCGGACATCGCCATCCGGACCCGTGCGGCGGACGCCGAGCGGGAGGCCGAGACCTGCTATGACGCGGTTCTTCGGGCACTGCCCGCGAGTGACCAGCTGGCGGTCGCGGCGCTGGTCGGAAAGTCGAAGGTCGCTCTTGCCCGTGCTTCCCGCACCGGCGATCTCGCGCTGCTCGCTTCCGCCTCCGAGCTGATGCAGCAGGCTCTCACCACGCATGGACGGGACGACGCCACGGCCGCCCTCCTGCGCCTCGTCCAGGTCGGTCTGGAGGGCGCCAGTTGCATGGCCGGCCCGGACAGCCGGTCAGCCGACGTGGTACGCGATCCGAGGCTTCCCGTCACGATGCGCATGGAGGCCGCCGTGTTGCACGTCCAGGACGGCGGTGTGTCCGACGCCTCGGCGGTGGACATCGCGGAGGAAGCAGTAGCGCTCCTCCGGCTCATGGGCGAGCGGGGCCAGACTCGCGCGGCGGCCGAACTCGGGCTCGCGGGCTTCGACGGCTTCGTGCGGTTCGCGGCGAGCAGGGCCCTGCGGGCCGGGGACGCGGAGCGGGCACTCACGCTGCTCGAGAACGGCCGCGGAGTGCTGCTGGGCCAACAGCTCGATCTGCGCGTCGACCTCACCGGTCTGCGTCGGCGCGCCCCCGCACTCGCCGAACGGTTCGCGACCTGCGCGGCGCGCCTGGAAGCGGACGCTGCGTCCTCCTCCACCGTAGCGGGGCGTTCGGAACTGGTGCGCGCTGCTCGGGAACGCCTCGAACGCCGCCGCGCCGCCGACGACTTCGACCGGGTGGTCACCGAGATCAGGGCCGTGCCCGGGTTCGAGAGGTTCCTCGCTCCGCTCACCGTCCCCGAGCTGACGGCGCTCCCCGCTCCCCGGCCCATCGTCGTCCTCAACGCCGGTGGTGCCCGCTGCGACGCGCTGATCCTCGGCACCGACGGCATCAGCACCGTCGAACTCGATCACGCGCTCGTTCAGGAGCTGCCCAGGCGCGCCCGATCCCTCACGCGGTCCCTGCGCGCCCTCGATCTGCGCTCGACACCGGTCCGGCAGCTCGCCGCCAACCGGGAGCTGCAGAGCGTTCTCTCCTGGCTGGCGGACGAGGTGACGGAACCGGTCCTGCAGGCGCTGGGCCTGGTTCGTGACCCGACGACCGGGACGGCGCCGACCCGGGTGTGGTGGGTACCCACCGGGCCGTTCGCCGTCATGCCCCTGCACGCGGCCGGGCGTGACGGCGACCGCGTACTCGACCACGTGGTGTCCTCGTACGCGCCGACCGTCCGAGCGCTGGCCAGCAGCCACACGAGCGGCCACACCAGTCGGGCCGCCCGCGACGGCACACCCGCCCGACTGCTCGGCGTCGCGATGCGGAACACCCCGGCAGCCCCGGACGGTCCCGCTCCCGGTCCACTGCCGCGGGCACGGACCGAGGTGGAGGCCCTGGCGCGGGTCACCGGGATGGACCTCGACCTGCTCTGCGACGACAACGCCACCTTCCAGGCCGTCACCGAACTCCTGCCGCAAGCCCGCTGGGCGCACTTCGCCTGCCACGCCCGCAGCGAGAGCGACGACCCGTCGGCCGGTCGGCTGCTGCTCCACGACCACGAACGCAGACCGCTGACGGTACTGGACGTCGCCCGCGCCCGGCTGCAGGACGCCGAGCTCGCCTTCTTGTCGGCGTGCGAGACCGCCCGGGTCGGCGAGCGCCTTGCCGATGAGTCGATCCACATCACGAGCGCTTTCCAACTGGCCGGCTACCGGCACGTGGTGGGCACGCTCTGGCAGGTCGACGACGCGGTGGCCGTGGAGATCGCGCGAGACTTCTACACAGGCCTGGCCCAGGACGCCGTGGTCGACGTGGACCGAGCCGCCCTCGCACTGCACCAGGCGGTGTGCTCCGCCCGCGACCGCTACCCGGACCTGCCGCATCTGTGGGCGGCCCACATCCACACCGGCCCCTGAGGGCCCGGGGCTTGTCGTCGGCGAAGGGAGTGGCCCGGCGGACGGAGGACGGGCGTGGCTGCGTCCGCCGGAACCGTTTCAGTGGCGGTGTATGCGGTTGGCGATGGCGTGGCCCACGAAGAGGTAGACGACCGCGGCCAGGCCGTAACCGGCGACCACCCGTGCCCACGCCTCGTGGAACGTGAACAGATCGTGCGACCAGCCCGCCAGCCATGCCGCCGCGTCGTGGACGAACTGCACGAGGTCGTTGGCGGGGTTCGCGTTCAGCAGATACATCAGGATCCACAGGCCCAGGATGACGGCCATGATGTCCGCGATCACGGCGATGACCGTACCGGCCTGATTCGCACCGTTGCGATATCGAGGGGACATGTCCTCCGGGTTGCCCGGCGCTTCGCGGTCAAACTCATGGAGGGCGGGGCGGACCGTGCGCGGGCCGGCTCACCCGATCGCCACGTCCGGGCGGCAAGGCCGGGCGACGTGGGTGAAGCTGTCGGTGGATCAGTCGGCTTCCCGTCCCGGAGGCTCCCGTGCCCGCACCGATACGCTCCCCGAAGCTCTTCGAGCGGGGGGTACCCCCACTCGCCCTGGCGTTCGTCCTCTGCTCCGCGCTGTTCACCGGTGCCGCCGCCTGCGGTGACGGCAGCGCCGCGCAGCAGGCCGCCGCCTACATCGCGGTCCCCACGCCCACCCCGACGACCCCGGCGGAGCGGCAGAAGGTCGCCAGGGCCCGGTTCGTGGCGGACGCGGGGCTCGCGGCGGGGGCGGTCCACGAGTGGATCGTGAAGCCATGGAAGGCCGGTACGTTCAAGAAGGGCGCCCAGGGACGCAGGACGGCCCTGGCCAAGGCCGGACTCGCCGGCACCTTCGCGCACGACCGGCTCCGAGCCGCCGTACGCAACGCCCGGGGCGACCCCGGGCTGGCCAGGGCCCTCGCCCCGCTGGGGCCGGGCGTCGACGGGCTCCAGGACCTGCCGTCCCGCCTGAGCAAGGGCGACGAGTCGGCCGCGGCGTCCTACGCCGCGCTCGTCGACAAGGTGAAGGCCGCGGCCAAGAACGCGGGCGTCACCGTCCGCAGCCAGCTCCCGTCCGCCGCGCAGCTCGCACGCGGCTGACGGGGCCAACGGGGCACCGCCGTGCAGCGCTCCGCGGCGGTGCCCTACCTGTCTGCCACCGGGTTCAGTTCAGCTCGGCCAGCACCCGCAGCGAGTGCGGGTCCGGCGCCAGCGCCAGCAGGTCCGTCACCGGGCCCTTGCGCCACAACTCCAGCCGCTCCGCGATGCGTTCACGCGGCCCCACGAGTGAGATCTCGTCCGCGAACGCGTCCGGCACCGCCAGTACCGCCTCCTCCCTGCGGCCCTCCAGGAACAGCCGCTGGATACGGCGCGCCTCCTCCTCGTAGCCCATGCGGGCCATCAGGTCGGCATGGAAGTTCCGGGCCGCGTGCCCCATCCCGCCGATGTAGAAGCCGAGCATCGCCTTCACCGGCAGCAGCCCCTCGGCGACGTCGTCGCAGACCTTGACCCGCGCCATCGGGGCCACGACGAACCCCTCACGCAGGTCGGTCAGCGCCGCCCCGTACACCTCCGGGCGGGTCGGCGACCAGTACAGCGGCAGCCAGCCGTCCGCGATCCGCAGCGTCTGCGCCACGTTCTTCGGGCCCTCCGCGCCCAGCAGGACGGGCAGATCCGCGCGCAGGGGGTGCGTGATCGGCTTCAGGGGCTTGCCGAGACCGGTGCCGTCCGGGCCGGGGTAGGGCAGAGGATGGAAGCGGCCGTCCAGCTCCACCGGCGCCTCGCGGCGCAGCACTTGACGTACGACCTCGACGTACTCCCGGGTCGCGGTGAGCGGTGAGCGCGGGAACGGGCGCCCGTACCAGCCCTCCACCACCTGCGGCCCGGACAGACCGAGGCCCAGCATCACGCGCCCGCCCGAGAGGTGGTCCAGGGTGAGCGCGTGCATCGCGGTCGTGGTGGGGGAGCGGGCCGCCATCTGGGCAACCGCCGTCCCCAGCTTGATCCTTGACGTCCGCGCGGCGATCCAGGTGAGCGGCGTGAACGCGTCCGACCCCCACGACTCGGCGGTCCACACCGAGTCGTAGCCGAGCCGTTCCGCCTCCCGCGCCAGCGTGACGTGGTCCGCCGAGGGGCCCCGCCCCCAGTAGCCGAGCGCGAGTCCGAGCCGCATACCGCCTCCGCTTCCCTGACGGGCCATCAGATTTTTAGGGTGGCTGTGACTGTACGACGACGGCCCCCCGCCCGGAAGGGCGAGGGGCCGTGCGGACGAGGTGGGCTCAGCCGCGCTGGATGCCGCTCGTGTCCTGCAGGACACCCCGGCGGCCGTCCTGCGTCTGGGCCACCAGGGCCGGGCCGCGCTGCTCGATGGCCAGGTACCAGGTGCCGGGCGCCAGTTCGGCGATCGGCGTGGGGGAGCCGTCCTCCGGGAACAGCGGGCGCGGCACCGGCACCGCGAACCAGAACGGCGAGAAGTCCGCGGCGGGAGCCGCCTGCTGCGGCTGCTGCGCGCCGAACGGCTGCTGCCCCTGCTGCGGCTGACCGCCGTACGGCGGCTGCTGCGCGCCCGGGTAGCCGTACCCGCCCTGCGGCTGCGCGCCGTAGGTCTGCGGGGCGGCCGGCTTGGGGGCCGGGACGAGGCCGGCCTGCAGGGCCGGAACCAGCGGAGTGGCGATGGCCGCAGCGGCCATGACAACGGTGGCGACGAGGCCGAGGATCAGACCGGTGCCGGCGCCGACTCCGTTGTCCGACGCGGAGCCGACGTTGTCGACGCCGCCCATCGGGTCGAAGACGTTGCCGAGCGCGCTCCAGGCGGCGAAGACCGTGAACGCGACGCCGAACTGGCCGAGGTCGAGACCGGCGACCTTGGGCACCTGCGGCAGGCCGCGGGTGACGACGACCAGCGCGGCGCCGATGATGCCGGCCAGGAAGACGCTCAGCAGGAGCGGTCCGCTGGCCCAGGCGCTGGGGATGTCCGCGCTGCTGGGGGCCCCGTCAATCGAGTAGATGTCGAGGAACGACGCGATGAACAGCAATACCGCTGCTCCGATCACCACGCCGTCGCCTCTCGTGAGGGAGCGGATATTCACTTCGGGTCCTTCGTCTGTCGTCTCGTCGTCGGTGGAGGCGTCGCTGTCACCATGTCGACCTCGGCCGCGGTGTGAAGCGCGGGGGTGACCCCTCATCGTAGGGAGACACTATCGTCAGCCCGGCCGGGGTGTCCGCCGGGTCGGAGGCGATGATCGCTACCCGCGCAGGAAGCTCACGATTCCCTCAGAGATTCCCTGCGCCGCCTTCTGCCGCCACGAGCCGCTGGTCAGCAGTGCCGCGTCCTTGGAGTCGCGCATGTTGCCGCACTCGATGAACACCTTGGGAACCGTTGACAGATTGAGACCGCCCAGATCGCTCCGTACGACGAGACCGGTGCCGTTGCCCACGTAGTTGGACGGAGCGCTTCCGGTGACGCGGACGAAGTCGCCCGCGACGCGTTCGCCGAGGTCGCGGGAGGGGCCGACGATGGGACGGGTGTCGGCGGCGCCCTTGTGCACCGAGGCCGGGAGGATGACGTGGAAGCCGCGGTCGCCCTGGGCCGCGCCGTCCGCGTGGATGGAGATCGCCGCGTCCGCGTGCGCCGCGTTGCCGATCCGCGCCCGCTCGTCCACGCACGGCCCCCATGACCGGTCGCCGTCCTGCGTGAACTTCACCGCGGCACCCTGCTGCTCCAGCAGCGTGCGCAGCCGGCGCGCCACGTCCAGGGTGAACTGTGCCTCGGTGTAACCGGAGTTGGTGGACGTGCCGGTGGTGTCGCACTCCTTGAAGTTGGTGCCGATGTCGACCTTGCGGTTGATCTCGGCCGTGTGGCGGACGTTGCCGGGGTTGTGCCCGGGGTCGACGACGACGACCTTGCCGGCGAGGGGTCCGGAACCGGAGCGTGCGGTGGACGACGCGTCCGGCTGCGCGCCGCCGGCTGGGGAGCCGGAAGCCCCCGGTGCGGCGGCGGACGGCGAGGTTCCCGCGGACCTGGCCGGGGGCGCCCCGCCCGCCGCTCCGCCACCGCTGTCGGCCACGGCCTCGTACACCAGCCACCCGAGCACCGCCGCCGGCACCAGCGCGGCCACCGCGACCGTCAACGGCCCACGCCGACGGCGGCGGGGTTCGGGGGCATCGAAGTCCGGTCCAACGTACGACATGCCTGCCACCTTAGGGCGCTGCCGCGTGTCCGCGGGCTACCCGGCCCGTCCGTGTCGGCCGACGTCGCCCGCCGGCGGTGTCGCGGCGAGGGGGACTGCGCCGTTTCGGCGCTGAGCCGACGGCCGCGCGGCCGCCCCAGGGGCGAGGGCGACGAGGGCCCGCCTGCGACCGTTCGGGTCGGGCCGCCGCTCCACGAAGCCCGCGTTCTCCAGGCGGTCGACCATCCCGGACGCCGATCCGGAGGCCGATCCGGCCGCCGGCCCGGTCAGCCGGGCGATCTCCCCGGTCGTCACCCCGGTCGAGCTCACCCCGTCCGTGCCGGGGCCGACCGGCCACCCCGCGCGCACCTTCGCGACCTGGGCACGGGACCACACCGACGGGTCTGACGGGAGCGGAGGCTCCGGATCGCCGGAGGATGCCGGCGACCTCACGGAAGGGTCAGCTCCGCGCCCGCGTTCGCCGCAGGACGCGCAGTGAGCCGGTTGCCGAGACCTCCGTGAACTCGCCCGACTCCAGGGCCCTGAGGTAGACGCGGTACGGGGCCTGGCCGGTGAACTCGTCCTTCGGGTCCGGGAACACGTCGTGGATGACGAGGAGGCCGTCCTGGGCCACATGGGGGGCCCAGCCCTCGTAGTCGGCATGGGCGTGTTCGTCGGTGTGGCCACCGTCGATGAACACCAGGCCGAGCGGGGTGCCCCAGACCTTCGCCACCTGGGGGGAACGGCCCACGAGTGCGATCACGTGGTCCTCCAGGCCCGCCCTGTACAGGGTGCGCCGGAAGGTGGGCAGCGTGTCCATCAGGCCGACCGCGGGGTCGACCGTCTCCGGGTCGTGGTAGTCCCAGCCCGGCTGCTGCTCCTCGCTGCCGCGGTGATGGTCGACCGTGAGCGCGGTGACCCCGGCGGCGCGGGCCGCGTCGGCGAGCAGGATCGTGGACCGGCCGCAGTACGTGCCGACCTCCAGCAGCGGCAGCCCGAGCCGCCCCGCCTCGACGGCGGCCTCGTACAGCGCCAGCCCCTCGTGCCGGGGCATGAACCCCTTCGCGGCCTCGAACGCGGCCAGGATGTCGGGCTTGGGGGCCGCGGGCATGGGGGTCCTTTCGGTCGTACGAGCGCATGGGCGCCCCATGGTGCCGCACCCCCCGGCGGCGCTGCGACGGGGGGTGCGGGTGGCGTGCACGACGGGCTGCTCAGACCTCTGCCACCGGGACCGGCTCCCCCGGAAGGGACAGGTCCAGGTCCACCGGGCGGTCGTCGCCCGAGTGGGTCGCCGACGAGGCGACGGGGGCGTGGCCCGCAGCCCTGGCGGCCAGGACGTACGGGCCCTCGGCCGGCACGGCCAGCGTGTAGCTGCCGTCCTCCTCGGTCAGCGTGGCGCCCGCCTGGCGGCCCCGGCGGTCGATCAACGTGACCTTGGCGCGGGCCACCGGGGCGCCGTCGGCGGCCAGGACCCGGCCGCGGAAGCCGCGCAGCACCTCCTCGGCGCGCTCCAGGTTCGCGTCCTCCTCGCTGCTCGCGCGCAGCTGGGGCCGGGCCGCGGGGCGGCGGCCGGGCAGGAAGAGGGCGAGCAGCAGGCCGAGGGCGACCGCGGCCGTCGCGATCAGGAAGGAGACGCGGAAGCCGTGCATCGTCGGGATGGCGAGGCCCTGCACGTGGTTCGCCGTGTTCGCCAGAACCATGCCGATCACGGCGCTCGACACCGATGTGCCGATGGACCGCATCAGGGTGTTCAGGCCGTTGGCCGCGCCCGTCTCCGAGGCCGGGACCGCGCCGACGATCAGGGCGGGGAGGGAGGAGTAGGCGAGGCCGATGCCGGCGCCCAGGACCACCGAGGTGACGACGGTCTGCCAGGCCGCGTCCATCAGGCCGAGGCCGCCGCCGTAGCCGAGGGCGATGACGAGCAGGCCGATGATCAGGGTGACCTTGGGGCCGTAGCGGGCGGACAGGCGGGCGTAGACCGGGGCGGTGAACATCATCGTCAGGCCCAGCGGAGCCACGCACAGGCCCGCGACGACCATCGACTGGCCGAGGCCGTAGCCGGTCGCGGTGGGCAGCTGGAGCAGCTGCGGCAGGACGAGCGAGACGACGTAGAAGCTGACGCCGACCATGATCGAGGCGAGGTTGGTGAGCAGCACCTCGCGGCGGGCGGTGGTGCGCAGGTCCACCAGCGGCGCGGACACGCGCAGCTCCAGCACGCCCCACAGGAGCAGGACGACGACGGAGGCGGCGAACATGCCGAGCGTGGTGCCGGAGGACCAGCCCCAGTCGCTGCCCTTGGTGATCGGCAGCAGGAGCAGCACCAGACCGGCGGACAGGCCGAGCGCGCCCAGCAGGTCGAAGGAGCCCTTGGCGCGCATCGGGGACTCGGGTACGGCGAGGAGGGTCAGGGCTATGGAGAGGGCGCCGAGTCCGGCGGAGCCGTAGAACAGGGCGTGCCAGTTGGTGTGCTCGGCGACCAGGGCGGCGGCGGGCAGCGCGAGGCCGCCGCCGACGCCGATCGATGAGCTCATCAGGGCCATCGCCGAGCCGAGCCGCTCGCGGGGCAGCATGTCACGCATCAGACCGATGCCGAGCGGGATCGCGCCCATCGCGAAGCCCTGGAGCGTACGGCCGACGATCATCGGCAGCAGGGCGCTCGTGACGGCGCTGACCAGGGCGCCGACCACCATCACGGCCAGGCTGGTGAGCAGCATGCGCCGCTTGCCGTACAGGTCGCCGAGCCGGCCCATGATCGGGGTGGCGACGGCGCCGGAGAGGAGGGTGGAGGTCAGGACCCAGGTGGCGTTGCTGGGCGCGGTGTGCAGCAGCTGGGGCAGATCCTTGATGACCGGGACGAGCAGGGTCTGCATCACCGCGACCACGATGCCCGCGAAGGCGAGCACCGGCACGATCGCGCCGGACGGCCTCGGTGCGGGCTGGTCGGTCGTTGGGTGCGTCATTGGATCGGGGCCTCCAGGCCTGGTCGGTGACGTGCGGAAGCGGCCCGCTCCGGAGAGCGGGGGAACCGGTAAGTGCTGGATAAAGCACGTATGCACAGGCAACTATTCCGATGCTTCGGCGTACTAACGAATCCTTGACCGACCCATGGGTTTCTGATCCGCCGTCAGGAGTGCGGGGGGTTGCGGCGCAGGATGTAGGTCGTACGGCCGAGGCAGGGCTGGGCGAAATCCCGATGCGCGGGGCGTGGCGGCGTTGGGAGCATGACCGCCATGCTGCGAGCCGCCGAAGACACCGCCGTCAACCGTCGTACCGCGCCGCCCGCCTGGGTGGTCGTCGCCCTCGCGTGCGCGGGACAGTTCCTCGTCGTCCTGGACGTGTCCGTCGTCAACGTGGCGCTGCCGTCGATGCGAGCCGACCTCGGGTTGAGCGCGTCGGGGCTCCAGTGGGTGGTGAACGCGTACGCGATCGCCTTCGCCGGGTTCATGCTGCTCGGTGGGAGGGCCGGGGACCTGTACGGGCGCAAGCGGATGTTCCTCGTCGGGCTGGCCCTCTTCACGCTGGCCTCCCTCGCCGGTGGGCTGGCCCAGCGGGACTGGGAGCTGCTGGCCGCCCGGGCCGTGCAGGGGCTCGGGGCGGCGGTGCTCGCGCCCTCGACGCTGACGCTGCTCACCGCGGCGGTCCCGGAGGGCGCCGCACGGGCCCGCGCGATAGCGACCTGGACCGCGGTGGGCGCCGGCGGCGGCGCGGCGGGCGGGCTCGTCGGCGGGCTGCTGGTGGACGGGCTGTCGTGGCGCTGGGTGCTGCTGATCAACGTGCCGGTCGGCGGGGTCGTCCTGGCCGGGTCGGTGCGGTGGCTGGTGGAGAGCCGTGCGGGGGACGGGCGGCGCCTCGACCTGCCGGGCGCCCTGCTGGTGACGGCGGGGTTGGCGACGCTCGCCTACGGGATCGTGCAGACGGAGGCGCAGGGCTGGACGGCGGCGGCGACGCTGGTGCCGCTCGCCGCCGGACTCGCGCTCATCGGGCTGTTCCTCGCCGTCGAGGCGCGGGCGAAGGCGCCGCTGATGCCGCTGAAGCTGCTGCGGGTGCGGTCGGTGTCCTCGGCGAACGCGGCCATGTTCGTCTCGGGCTCCGCGATGTTCTGCATGTGGTTCTTCATGACGCTGTACGCGCAGAACGTGCTCGGCTACTCGCCCCTGGACGCCGGGCTCGCCCTGGTGCCCAGCTCGCTGGCCGTGGTGCTCGGCTCCAAGGTCGCGCCGCGGGTGATGCGGGCCGTGGGGGCGCGGAACCTGGCGGTGCTCGGGACGCTGGTCGCCGCGGCCGGGTTCGGCTGGCAGTCGACGATGACGGCGGACGGCTCCTATGTGACGGCGATCATGCTCCCGGGCATCCTGATGATGCTGGGCGCGGGCCTGGCGGGCACCCCGCTGGCCGCGCTCGCGACCTCGGGGGCCGCGCCGGGGGACGCCGGACTGGTGTCGGGGCTCATCAACACCTCGCGCACCATGGGCGGTTCGCTCGGCCTCGCGGTGATGTCCACGGTCGCGGCGGCGCGCACCGGGGGACGCGGCTCGGCCGACGCGCTCACGCAGGGCTATGCGGAAGCCTTCCGGACGAGCGGCTGGGTGCTGCTGCTGGGGGCCGTGCTGATGCTGGCGTGGCTGCCGCGCACGGCCTCCGGTCGCAACGGGGCCTACTAGAGCCACCCCTGCTGCCGCGCCTCCCGCATCGCCTCCATGCGGTTGCGGGTGCCCGTCTTGCCGATGGCGGAGGAGAGGTAGTTGCGGACCGTCGACTCCGAGAGGTGGAGCCTGGCGGCGATGTCGGCGACCGTCGCCCCGTCCACGGAGGCCTTCAGTACGTCGCACTCGCGCGCGGTCAGCGGATTGGGGCCGGCGCTCAGGGCCGCCGCGGCGAGGGCCGGGTCGATGACCGTCTCGCCGGTGAGCACCCGCCGGATCGCCGCCGCCAGCTCCTCCACCGGCCCGTCCTTGACGAGGAAGCCGGCGGCGCCCGCCTCCAGGGCGCGGCGCAGATAGCCCGGGCGCCCGAAGGTGGTGAGGATCAGCACCCGGCAGCCCGGAGCCTCCTCGCGCAGCTCGGCCGCCGCGTCCAGGCCGCTCTTCCCGGGCAGTTCGATGTCCAGCAGCGCCACGTCCGGGCGATGGGTCAGCACGGCGTCCACGATCGCGTCACCCGCCGCGACCTGTGCGACGACCTCGATGTCCTTCTCCATGCCGAGCAGCAGGGCGAGGGCGCCGCGCATCATGCCCTGGTCCTCGGCAAGAAGTACCCGGATGCATCTCGTCGGCCGGTGACCTCGGGGCATCTCGTTCACGAGCCAAGAGTACGGGCAGCGGGCGGGCCCGGGGGCGTACCGCCGACCGTGCCGCCAACTCGCCGACATGACCCGGCAATTAAAGAATCTCCATTGTTCCGCACCGCCGGTCTTGACGGATTCTGACCGTGCCCAAACAATCGGCTCGGCATTCGGAGAACTCCTGGCGAATTCCTGTGCACCAACTCCCGTAGTTGTTCGGAATTTCGACAGGGGACAGGTTCGGCATTTCGGTCGAACGTTGTTCGGTATATCGAATAGAGCCCGCACGGCCCTACCGCAACGGAAGAGGTACCCCGTGTCCCCCACGCCACCGCCCCCACGCCCGCAGCGCCTCGGAAGCACGGTCCTGTCCGCGCTGGCCGCGTTCGTGACCGTGGTCGCGCTCGCCCTCGGCCTCTCGGTCGGCGCCGCCGCGCCCCCGGCCGCCGCCGCGGGCTCGCTCCCGTGCGACATCTACGCCTCCGCCGGCACCCCCTGTGTCGCCGCGCACAGCCTCGTCAGAGCCCTCTACTCCTCCTACAACGGCCCGCTCTACCAGGTGAAACGCGCCTCGGACAGCGCGACGACGAACATCGGCCTGCTGGCGGCCGGCGGGTACGCCAACGCCGCCGCCCAGGACTCCTTCTGCTCCGGCACGACCTGCATCATCACCAAGATCTACGACCAGTCCTCCCGCCACAACGACCTCACCGTCGAGGGCGCCGGCGGGGCCGGAGCGGCCGATGTCGGCGCGCCCGCGGACGCCCTCCCGGTGACCGTCGGCGGACACCAGGTCTACGGCCTGGAGATCTCCGCCGGCATGGGCTACCGCGACAACGCGACCTCCGGTGTCGCGGTCAACGGGCAGGCCGAGGGGATGTACATGGTCACCTCCGGCACCCATGTCAACGGCCGTTGCTGCTTCGACTACGGCAACGCCGAGACCAACAACATGGACACCGGCAACGGCCACATGGACGCCATCAACTTCGGCACCGAGTGCTGGTTCTCACCGTGCTACGGGCAGGGCCCCTGGGTCCAGGCCGACCTGGAGAACGGCCTGTTCCAGTCGGATTCCGGCTACAGCAAGAACACCTCCAACACCGGCACGGGACCGCTTCCCTTCGTCACCGCGCTGCTGAAGAACAACGGCCAGAACCATTTCGCGCTGAAATACGGCAATGCGCAGTCCGGCGGTCTCACCACCACCTATTCGGGCGGTGAACCCACCGTCAACGGCGGCGGCTACTCGCCGATGCACCAGGAGGGCGCGATCGTCCTCGGCACCGGCGGCGACAACAGCAACGGCTCCATCGGGTCCTTCTTCGAAGGCGTGATGACCTCGGGCATCCCGACGGACGCGGCCGACGACGCGGTGCAGTCGAACATCGTGTCCGTCGGCTACGGCGGCGCGACCGGCTCGGCCGGCTCCCTCACGCCCGGTTCGGAGATCTCGCTGCGCGCCACGACCTCCTGCTGCACCGGTGACTACGTTCGCCACCAGAACGGCTACGCGGTCATCTCGTCGATCACGTCGAGCAGTTCGAGCCTCGACAAGAACGACGCCACCTGGATCGTCCGCCGGGGCCTCGCCGGCAGTTCCTGCGTCTCCTTCGAGTCCAGGAACTATCCGGGCGACTTCCTGCGGCACTACAACTACCAGCTCCACCGCCAGCCCATGGACGGCACCGCGCAGTTCAGAGCCGACGCCACGTTCTGCCCGCAGACCGGCAAGAGCGGCACCGGGACGTCGTTCGCCTCGTACAACTACCCGAGCAAATACCTCCGCCACTACGACTACAACGTCTACATCGCGAGCAACGGCGGCTCGAACGCCTGGGACAGCTCCACCTCCTGGACGGACGACGTGAGCTGGGTGGTCAGTCAGCCCTGGGCGCCGTAGCCGCCGGGGACGGTGACCGGAGGGGCGGCTCCACGGACGGTACGGGCTCCACCGGGAGTTCGGCGGTGACCGTGAAGCCGCCCTGCGGCGACGGGCCGGCCCGCAGGGATCCGCCCGCCGCCGCCAGCCGCTCCGTCAGCCCCTTCAGGCCGGTCCCGCCGACACCCGGCGGGGCCGGCTCCGCGGGAGCGCCGCCGCCGTTGTCGGCGACCGTCAGCCGGACGCGCTCGGGGGTCCCGTCGACACTGATCTCGCAGCGGGTCGCGCCGCTGTACCGTACGGCGTTGGTGACCGCCTCCCGCACCACCCAGCCCAGCAGGGCCTCGGTCTGCGGGACCAGGGGAGGACCGGAGCGGCGTACCACGGGTTCGATGCCGGCGGCGGTCAGGGCCGAGCGGGCCCGGTCCAGCTCCGTACCGAGGCTGCCCTCGCGGTAGCCGGTCACCGCCTCGCGTATCTCGGTGAGCGCCTGCCGGCCGACCGACTCGATGTCCGTCACCTGCGCCAGCGCCGCGTCCAGGTCGCGGGTGGCGAGTCGGCGGGCCGCCTCCGACTTCACCACGATCACCGAGAGCGTGTGGCCGAGCAGGTCGTGCAGGTCGCGGGAGAAGCGCAGGCGTTCCTGTTCCACCGCGCGGTGGGCCAGCTCCTCGCGGGCGGCGCGCAGTTCCCGCACGGCCTCGGACAGGGAAAGGATCACGGCGGTCACCATCGTCGACAGGAACGTGCCGTAGGCGACGTTGACCCCGTCCCAGCCCTCGCGCAGGCAGGAGACGGCACCCGCCACGGCGGTGAGGACGAGGCCCGTCCTGCCGAGCCACGCGCCGCGCACGACCGCTCCCGTGGCGAGGCCCAGCAGCGGGAAGAACAACAGCCAGTTGCCGCCGTACCCGATGGCCAGGCCGAAGGCCACCACGCCCATCACGACCAGCGCCACCCGTGTGGACCGGGCCTCGCGCGTCTGCTTGTGGAAGGCGCGGAACGTCACGTAGACGTAGCAGGAGTTGAAGACAAGCAGGCCCACACCGCCGATCCACGCGTCGGGGGTCTTGCCCTGGAAGAGGTCGGAGAAGGCGCCCATCCCCATCAGCAGCCACGGCAGCAGGGAGAATCCGGTGGGCGGCGGTCCCGGGTTCTCGGGCGTCCTTACGGCCTTCCGGGCGGCCCTCTGCTCGGCCTTGAACCGCTCCTTGTTCTCCTGCCAGTAGCGCTGCAGCTCCCGCGCCTGCCGGACGGCCGACCGCCACTCGGCCCAGTGGCACGCGACCCGACTCTTCCAGGACATCTCCCCGTTCCCCCGTTCCCCCGTCCGGATGGTCCCCACGCTCCCGCGGTACGACAGCACAGCGTACGAACGGGACGTCGTCCTTTCCTGCGTACGACGCTACGCGGGGCGCGGTACCGCCCGGCAGATGTCTTTGTCAGTGATCCGGCAGGACAAATGTCCCGGCCCGGCGACCTGCCGGCCACCGAGCTGACGCGACGTCAGGAGACTTCACAACGGTGGACCGCTGGGCTATACAGGGTTCCGCCGGACTGGAACGCGTTCCAGTTCCGCCCGAGACGACCTCGGTGCGGCCGACGGTGCGGACGGCCGCACCGAGGTCTCCAACGGTCAGGAGCCCCATGCCCATCGACGAAGCCTCGGCCCTCGCGGCCGAACCCCGGACCGGCGAGATCACCTGGACCCGCAAGGACGTGCAGCTCTACCACCTCGGCATCGGCGCCGGCATCCCCGCCACCGACCCCGACGAACTGCGCTACACCCTCGAGTCCCGGCTGCACGTCCTGCCCAGTTTCGCCACCGTCGCCGGCGCCGGCTCCCCGGGCGTGATCGGCGGTCTGTCCATGCCCGGCGTGGACGTCGACCTCGCCCGCGTCCTGCACGGCGGCCAGTCGCTGACGATCCACCGCCCGCTCCCGGCCAACGGCAGGGCCACGGCGACCTCCCGCATCGCCGCCGTGTACGACAAGGGCAAGGCGGCCGTACTGGTGATGCGCACCGATGTCGCCGATGCCGACGGGCCGCTGTGGACCAACGACGCGCAGATCTTCGTCCGTGGCGAGGGCGGCTGGGGCGGCGATCGCGGTCCCTCCGCGCGCCTCGACCCACCCACGGGCGAGCCCACCAAGGTCGTCGAACGGCCGACCCGCGAGGACCAGGCCCTGCTCTACCGCCTCTCCGGCGACTGGAACCCCCTGCACGCCGACCCGGAGTTCGCCGAGCTCGCCGGGTTCGAGCGGCCCATCCTGCACGGCTTGTGCACCTACGGGATGACGCTCAAGGCGGTCGTCGACACGCTGCTCGGCGGTGACGTGACCCGTGTGCGCTCCTACGCCACGAGGTTCGCCGGTGTGGTGTACCCGGGGGAGACCCTGCGCATCCGCATGTGGCGCCAGGGGGAGCAGGGGGCGCAGGGGGCGCAGGGCGTGGTGCGGGTGACCGTGGGTGCGGTCGAGCGTGGCGATGCGCCGGTCCTCGCCGACACGATCGTCGAACTCTCCTGAACCGCCGCCGAGCCGCCCGAACACTCCTGAGCCACCGAGCCGTCCGAACACTCCTGAGCCACCGAGCCTCCGAGGGGAGCCGCACCATGCGCGCAGCCGTACTGCACGAGATCGGCCAGGACAAGCTGGAGGTCCTCGACGACGTCGAGGTGACCGGCTTCGGGCCCGGCAGGGTCAGGATCCGGGTGCGCGCCACGGGGCTGTGCCACTCGGACCTGTCCGCGATGAGCGGGGTGCTGCCGCAGCCGGGGCCGTTCGTGCCCGGCCACGAGGGTGCGGGGGAGATCCTCGACGTGGGGGAGGGGGTCACCCATGTGAAGGCCGGTGACCGGGTCGTGGTCTGCTGGCTGCCCGCCTGCGGAGCCTGTCCCGCCTGCCGGCGCGGCCAGACGGAGCTGTGCCTGACCGGGTTCATGAACGCGGGCACCCCCAATTTCAGGCGCCCCGGCGGTGACGTCTTCGGCTTCGCGGGCACCGGCACCTTCGCCGAGGAGGTCGTCGTCGACGCGGGCTGCGCGGTCCCGATCCCCGACGACGTGCCGTTCGACATCGCCGCCCTCATCGGCTGCGGGGTGACGACCGGGCTGGGCGCGGCGCTCAACACCGCCGATCCCGAGGCGGGTTCGTCGGTGGCGGTCATCGGCTGCGGGGGCGTCGGCATCTCCGCGATCCAGGGGGTACGGCTGAAGGGCGCCGCCGAGATCGTCGCCGTCGACCCGGTCGCCTCGCGCCGGGAGGCGGCGCTGAGGTTCGGCGCCACCAGGGCCGTGTCACCGGACGAACTGCCCGACGCCAAGCAGCAGGTCACCGGCGGCGAGGGCTTCGACTACGTCTTCGAGGTCGTCGGGAAGTCGGCCACGGCCCGGACGGCGTACGAGAACACCCGGCGCGGCGGCACGCTCGTGGTGGTCGGCGCCGGGGCCATGGACGACTTCCTCCGGCTCAGCATGTTCGAGCTGTTCTTCGACGAGAAGCGGATCCTGCCGTCCCTGTACGGCGGTGGGGACGTCCGGCGTTCGTACGAGCGGGCCATCGCGCTGTGGCGCGCCGGGCGCATCGACCTGGCGGGCCTGATCACGCACCGGGTGCCGCTCGCCGAGATCAACCAGGCGCTGGACCAGATGCGGACGGGGACGGCACTGCGTACGTGCATCGAGATCTGAACCTCGTCCGATCCTCATGCGAACCACCCTGCGGCGAGAGGACGTTCATGTCACTGCCACTCGAGGGACGCACCGCCGTGGTGACGGGCGCCGGCCGGGGGATCGGCCGGGTCGAGGCACTGGAACTCGCCCGGCTCGGCGCGGCCGTCGTCGTCAACGACTACGGGCAGTCGTCCACGGCCCCCGCCGAGGCGGTCGCCGCCGAGATCCGCGCGGCCGGCGGCCGGGCCGTCGCCCACACCGGGGACGTGTCCGACTTCGAACAGGCCCGAGCACTGGTGGACTTGGCGATCGACCGGTTCGGAAAGCTCGACATCCTCGTCAACAACGCGGGCATCCTGCGTGACCGCATGGTCTTCTCGATGTCCGAGGAGGAGTGGGACTCGGTGATCCGGGTCCACCTCAAAGGCCACTTCAACACCATCCGTTTCGCCGCAGCACACTGGCGGGCCCGCTCCAAGGCGGCGGGCGGGCCGGTGTACGGGCGGATCGTGAACACGTCGTCGGAGGCGTTCCTGGCGGGCTCGGCCGGGCAGCCCAACTACGCGGCGGCCAAGGGCGGAATCGTCGGGCTCACCACGTCGACGGCGCTCGCCCTCGCCAAGTACGGCGTCACCGCCAACGTGATCTGCCCGCGCGCCCGGACCCGAATGACCGAGGACGTGTTCGCCCGCGTCGAACCCCCAGAGGACGGCCTGGACCCGCTCGCGCCCGAGCACGTCGCCCCCCTCGTCGGTTACCTGGCCTCACCCGCCGCCGCACAGGTCAACGGGCAGCTCCTCGTCGTACACGGCGGAATGGTGGCGATCGTCGAACGGCCGCGGATACGCGCGAGGTTCGACACCAAGCAGGACGTCTTCACGTACGACGAACTCGACGCGCTGCTCACCCCGCACTACGCCGAGCGGCCGCGGGACGAGACGTTCGCGGCGGTGGAGGTGCTGGGGCTGCGGCACGAGGGCTGAAGGGCCCGACGCGGGTTCCCGTGCGACGGCCCCGCCCGTCGCGGGGACGGGCGGGGCCGGAGAGACGCGGCAGTCGGCCGGATACGGCGACTGACGGGCCGTCACATGCGGCGGCAGAGCTGGTTCAGGCCGCCGTGCCGGTCTGTTGCTGCTCACCGGCCGGCTTGCGGTGCCGGCCGTGCGGCGCCGCCTCGTGGTCCTCGGCGGAGACCGGACCGCGGTGCTTGCCGTGCCCCGGGTTCTCCTGGACCTCGGCAGAGAGAGGGTGCGTGGTGCTGGTGTCGCTCATCGGAAGTGTTCACCCCGTCGAAAACATGATCCTTCGTACAGCCGGGCGAGTCTAACGGGCGGCGACGACAGCCGTGCCGGGGGCCGGGGGTGTCGTGCCGCGGCTGCCGCCCTGGCCCTGCGCGTGCCCGGGAAACCCGTCCCTACTCCCGGCCGGGGCCTGTCTCTTGCGGATCCACACGAGGGGCGTCGGAGCCGCGTCGGCGCGCCGTGGCGACAGCGCCTGCTGCAACGTGACCGGTCGGGCCACCGACGGCTCCGGAGGCCGCGGAACCGGCCGTTCACCCGTCTCACCCGTCTCCCGGGCCGGCGCGGCGACCGCCGCCCCGGGCACCTCCAGCCGCGCCACCCCACACCGCACCGCGCCCGCCGCGTACGGCAGCCGCAGCACCCCGTCCCGCGTCCACAACCCGGCCCCAGCCAACCAGCCCGTCGGCGCCGCGAGTTGGTGGACCCTGCGGTTCACGGGGCGCCAGACTCCGACCCAGCTGCCGGCGGGCCCGTCGATGCGCAGCGCCACCGCGCAGCTCTCCGGCGTCAGCGCCTGCCCCGGCTGGATGGCGAACGGGGTCACCGGGCGGTCCAGCCGCAGGCACTCGGGGAAACGGACCGGGAGGGTGCTCCCCAACACGCCCCAGCCGAGCCGCTCCCGGCCGGGTGAGGGCGCGTCCGAGCGGATCAGCAGCAGGCCGCTGTCCGGGTCGGCGAGCAGCAGCCGGTCATTGCTGCCGTCCGCGATCTGCAGCAGCGGCGACACCTCGCCGCCCCGCTCCAGATCGACCACCACCGTCTTGGTGGGACCCCTGTCCTGCGGCGTGCGGTCCACGGCCAGCAGCCGGCCGGTACGGTCCAGCCACACCCCGCCCGAGCATCGGCCCGGCACCTGAGCCACCCGCTCGGGCCCCCTGGCACCGCCCGCCACCAGCCACACCGCGCTCGCCCCCTGGTCCACCTCCAGCGCGAACGCCCGGTCCCCCGTCGGCGCGGGCGGCAGCAGCCGCAGCCGGGTGCCCTGAGTGGCGCACTCCACCGCGCCCAGCAGCCGCTCCCCGGTCCCCGGCCCCGTCGGATACAGCAGCGAGAACGTGTGCCGCCCGGCCGCGACGCGATGGACCAGCACCCGCCCGTCGGCCAGCGGCTGCACCTCGGTGCCGGGCTCCTCGGGCTGGTTGACGGGCAGCGCCACGGCGTACGGTTCCGGGCCGTCCAGGGTCCAGCGCTCCGGGTACCAGGACGCGCCGTCCAGGGCGAGACGCGCCGCGTACGAACCGTCCGCGGTGATCACGCATCCGGGCGCGGGCGCCCCTTCGGGGCCGGTCGTCGTGGCGGATGTGAAGGCACAGGCCGTCATCGTTCGGTCACCTCCGGCGACGAAGCTAGTTTTCGTACGCACAGGCGTGGAATCCCCGGGCCGCCGCTTCACACGTAAGGGTGTCGGTGCCGGGATTCCTGTGAATAAACGGGGGCGGCTGTGCTGCACGAGGGGCGCACGGACGGCCAACTCACCACCTGTTGCTGTGACCGGACGACGAGCGGCCCGGTGCGCGTTCCTCCCGCCGCCCGGTCGAACGACCCGCGCCCGGTGGGTCACCGCCGCGGGGCAGGTAGCCTTTTCCCCGTGCCCCGTCTGTCTGAAGTCATCGCCGCGCTGGAGAACCTGTGGCCCGCCGAGCGGGCCGAGTCCTGGGACGCGGTCGGCACGGTCGTCGGCGACCCCGACCAGGAAATCTCCCGGGTCCTCTTCGCCGTCGACCCCGTCCAGGAGATCGTCGACGAGGCGGTGAAGCTGGGCGCGAACCTGCTGGTCACCCACCACCCGCTCTATCTGCGCGGTACGACGACGGTGGCGGCCTCCACCTTCAAGGGCCGGGTCGTGCACACCCTGATCAAGAACGACATCGCGCTGCACGTCGCCCACACCAACGCCGACACCGCCGACCCCGGCGTCAGCGACGCGCTGGCGGGCGCGCTGGACCTCAGGGTCGTGCGCCCCCTGGTGCCGGACGCCACCGACCCGGAGGGCCGTCGCGGCCTCGGCCGCGTCTGCGAGCTGGACCACCCGCTGACCGTCCGCGAGCTGGCCGCCCGCGCCGCCGAGCGGCTGCCCGCCACCGCGCAGGGCATCCGCGTCGCCGGCGATCCCGAGACCCCCGTCCACACGGTCGCCGTCAGCGGCGGCTCCGGCGACAGCCTCTTCGACGCGGTGCGCGCGGCCGGCGTCGACGCCTTCCTCACCGCGGACCTGCGCCACCACCCGGCCGCGGAGTTCATCGCGGATCGCGCCCACCGTCCTCCCGCGCTGCTCGACGCGGCGCACTGGGCCACCGAGTGGCCCTGGTGCGAGCTGGCCGCCGCCCAGCTCGACGAGATCTCCGACCGGCACGGATGGGACCTTCGCGTCCACGTCTCCAAGACGGTCACCGACCCCTGGACCGCCCACGCGGCGTCCTCCGCCACCACTCACAGCTAATGGGAGCCCCCAACTGAACGCCGCGCCCGCCGACCAGATCCGACTCCTCGACGTCCAGGCCCTCGACGTCCGCCTGCAGCAGCTCGCGCACCGGCGGAAGTCCCTGCCCGAGCACGCCGAGATCGAGTCGCTGACCAAGGACCACGCACAGCTGCGCGACCTGCTCGTGGCCGCGCAGACCGAGGAGGGCGACTGCGCCCGCGAGCAGACCAAGGCGGAGCAGGACGTGGACCAGGTGCGCCAGCGCGCCGCCCGCGACCAGCAGCGCCTGGATTCCGGCGCGGTCACCTCGCCGAAGGACCTGGAGAACCTCCAGCACGAGATCGCCTCGCTCGCCAAGCGGCAGGGCGACCTGGAGGACATCGTCCTCGAGGTGATGGAGCGCCGCGAGGCCGCGCAGGAGCGGGTGGCGGAGCTGACCGAGCGCGTCGCCTCCGTCCAGTCGAAGATCGACGACGCCAGGGCGCGCCGCGACGCGGCCTTCGAGGAGATCGACGGCGAGGTCGCGTCGGTGACCAAGGAACGCGAGGTCGTCGCCGCCTCGGTGCCGGCGGACCTGCTGAAGCTCTACGACAAGCTGCGCGAGCAGCAGGGCGGCATCGGCGCGGCCAGGCTGTACCAGCGGACCTGCCAGGGCTGCCGGCAGGAGCTGGCGATCACCGAGCTGAACGAGATCCGCAAGGCGGCGCCCGACACGGTGGTGCGCTGCGAGAACTGCCGTCGGATCCTGGTGCGCACGGCGGAGTCCGGCCTGTAGGAGCGACAGGAAGCGACCAGAGGCGTACCAAGAGGCGACGAGAGTCGATAAGAGGCGTACGGCGTGCGGGAGTTCATCGTCGAGGCGGACGGCGGTTCCCGGGGCAACCCGGGGCCCGCGGGCTACGGCTCCGTGGTGCGGGACGCGGCGAGCGGCGAGACGCTCGCGGAACGGGCCGAGTTCATCGGCACGGCCACGAACAACGTCGCCGAGTACCGGGGACTGCTGGCCGGACTGCGCGCGGCCCACGCGCTGGATCCGGACGCGCGGGTACGGGTGCGGATGGACTCCAAGCTCGTCGTGGAGCAGATGTCGGGCCGCTGGAAGATCAAGCACCCGGCGATGAGACCCCTGGCGATGGAGGCGGCCGCGGTCTTCCCGGCCGGGCAGGTCACCTACGAGTGGATTCCGCGTGAGCAGAACAAGCACGCGGACCGGCTCGCCAACGAGGCGATGGACGCGGGGGGCCGGGGGGAGCAGTGGGAGCCGGCCCGGTCGGCGGCGGAGTCGACCGCCGGCACCACGGTCGCTGAACCGGAGGGGCCGCCGGGGGATGTGGGCGCGGGTGCGGCGCGGGCGAGGGCGGCCTTGGCCTTTGCCGCCTCGGCGAAGGGCTCCGCACGCTCGGCGAAGGCTCCTGCGGGCTCGGCACAGGCTCCGGCCGGCCCGGGGGAGCGGGAGGCGGCCGACATCCGGGCCGCTCGCAACGTCGCCTCGGCGCCGCCCGACCTCGGCGCCCCCACCACGCTCGTGCTGCTGCGGCACGGCGAGACCCCGCTCACCCCCCTCAAGCGCTTCTCCGGCAGCGGCGGCAGCGACCCGGGTCTCTCCGAGGTCGGCCGACGGCAGGCCGAGCTGGTCGCCGGGGTGCTGGCCGCGCGGGGGACCGTGCAGGCCATCGTCTCCTCACCCCTCGCCCGCTGTCGCGAGACGGCCGGTGTCGTCGCGGCCCGCCTCGGGCTGGAGGTCGGCATCGACGACGGGCTGCGGGAGACCGACTTCGGCGTCTGGGAGGGCCTCACCTTCGGCGAGGTCCGCGAGCGCCACCCGGACGACATGAACGCCTGGCTGACCGACCCGGAGGCCGCACCCACCGGCGGTGGCGAGAGCTTCGCGGCCGTCGCCCGCCGGGTCGCCGCCGCGCGGGACAAGCTGCTCGCCTCCCACGCGGGCCGCACCGTCCTCGTCGTCTCCCATGTGACGCCCATCAAGACCCTCGTCCGGCTCGCCCTCGGCGCGCCGCCCGAGGCCCTGTTCCGCATGGAGCTGTCCGCCGCGTCCCTGTCCGCGGTGGCGTACTACGCCGACGGCAACGCGAGCCTCCGCCTCCTCAACGACACGTCGCACCTGCGCTGACCGGGCGCCGCAAGGCCGCCGCCTCCCGGGCCAGTCCCTCGATCCGGGCCCAGTCCCGTCCGGCGATCGCGTCCTCCGGAACCATCCACGTACCGCCGACGCAGCCGACGTTGGGCAGGGCCAGGTACTCCGGGGCGTTCGCCGGTCCGATGCCGCCCGTCGGACAGAAGCGGGCCTGGGGGAGCGGCCCGGCGAGCGACCTCAGGAACGCGGTGCCGCCCGCCGCCTGCGCCGGGAAGAACTTCATCTCCCGTACGCCGCGTTCGAGGAGCGCCACGACCTCCGACGCCGTCGACACCCCCGGCAGGAACGGCACCCCGGAGCCCTGCATCGCCGCCAGCAGGGCATCCGTCCACCCGGGGCTGACCAGGAAACGCGCACCCGCCGTGACACAGTCGGCCACCTGCTCCGGCGTGATGACGGTCCCGGCCCCCACCACCGCGCCCGCGACCTCAGCCGCCACCGCCCGGATCGCCTCCATACCGGCCGGGGTGCGCAAGGTCACCTCGATCGCGGGCAGCCCACCGGCCACCAGGGCCCGCGCGAGCGGCACGGCGTCAGCGGCGTCCTGCACGACGACCACGGGGATGACGGGCGCGAGATCGAGCACCGGGTGGGCGGAGGGCGCGGAGGCCGGGGGCAGCGGCGAGGTCATGGGCGTCATCCTGCCCATGAACAGCATCCTGCGCAAAGGTCATTGCACATGATGCAACGTTGCGGTTTCTGCAACGCGCCACAGCTATCCGTCGGGTATGCCATACGCCGGGTATGCCATCCGTCGGGTCCGATCAGTGGATCTCCGTCACCACCACATCCAACGACCACGCCTTCCCCGCCCGCCCCGGAGTCTCGGCCTCCACCGCGTACCCCAGGTCCCGCAGCGCCTCCACCAGTTGCGCCGGATCCTTGGGCGCGGCCCCCGCCGTCAGCAGGGCACGGACGATCCGCCCCTTGGTCGCCTTGTTGAAGTGGCTCACGACCGACCGCTTCTCCACCCCGTCCACCACCTGGGAGTGCAGCACCCGCACGGTCGCCGTACGTCCCGCGACCTCCCCCTTCGGCTTCCAGGCGGCCGCGTACGCGGAGGACCGCAGGTCGAGCACCAGACCGTCACCGGACGCCTCGGGCAGGACGGAGGCCATCGGCGTCCGCCAGTACGCGCCCAGCGCCCCCAGCCCGGGCAGCCTGACACCCATCGAACAGCGGTACGAGGGGATCCGGTCCGTGACGCGGACGGCACCCCACAGCCCCGAGAACACGAGCAGCGACCTGGCGGCGCGCCGCTTGGCGGCAGCGTCCAGGGAGGCCAGGTCCAAGGCGTCGTAGAGCACGCCGGTGTAGACCTCCCCGGCGGGCCGCGCCCCCGCGGTCCGCAGCCCCGCGTTCTTCGCGACCTCCGCGCGCTGCCCCTCGCTCAGCCCGAGCACCTCGCGCGCCTTGTCCTCGTCCCCTGTGCACAGCTCGACCAGCTCGGTCAGCACGGCCTCCCGCGCGGCGGTCAGCCCCGGCAGGGACAGCGACTCCAGCTTCAGCGGGGCACCGTGTCCGGAGGACGCCTTGCCTTCGGAGGGCGGCAGCAGGACGAGCACGGGTTTCTCCTCGAACCGGGTGGTGGGGGCCTGCGTCAGGTTACGGGGTGCAGCGGCGGATCAGCACAGACGGACGCCGCGGCACGGTCAAGGCGCTGGAGTCGCGCACCACGGGGCGGACCCATGACGATGCCTTCGGGAACCGCGGCGTGGCACGGCTGGGCCGTCGAGAAGGCGGGCCCGACCAGGGAGACCGTGATCACGTACGTCAACCCGGCGGTCGCGGTGGCGGCAGGCGCGGCATTCCTGGGCGAGCCGCTGACGACGGGCATCATGACCGCCTTCGCTCTGATCCTGGCGGGCTCGGTGCTCGCGACGGCGGGACCGGCCACCGCACCGAAGCGGGCGCCGCGCCCGGTACCATGGTCCACACGGCAGACGAGCCGGGCGGACGGCCGCGTGGAGTCCCCTTGAGGGGGTGCTCCCCGAGGAACGTCCGGGCTCCACAGGGCAGGGTGGTGGCTAACGGCCACCCGGGGTGACCCGCGGGACAGTGCCACAGAAAGCAAACCGCCGGGGACCTCGGTCCTCGGTAAGGGTGAAACGGCGGTGTAAGAGACCACCAGTGCCCAGGGTGACCTGGGCAGCTAGGTAAACCCCACCCGGAGCAAGGTCAAAAGGAGTGCTGTAACAGGCGCTCTGCGCGGACGATCGAGGGCTGCCCGCCCGAGTCCGCGGGTAGACCGCACGAGGCCGGCGGCAACGCCGGTCCTAGATGGATGGCCGTCACCGACGGGGCCGCGAGGCCCCTTCGGGACAGAACCCGGCGTACAGCCCGACTCGTCTGCCGCCATCTGCGGCTTTGCCTGGGAAAGGGCCTCCGACCCGTGTCGGAGGCCCTTTCCACCCGGTCCGGGACGACGAGGGCCGGACAGTGGAGTCCGGCCGCACCGGCGTGATCTGGGCGTCCGGCAGGGCGCTGCCGTTCGACCGCCTGTATGCGCGGGGACCGGCGGGTGGCCATCCGGTCACGGGGCCGCCGACTCGGTCGCACCACCTCGGCCGCTGGACCGGGACCGGTGCGCCGGAGATCGCGGGTCGGGGGAGCGGGCCCGCCAATTGCCTTTGAAACAGGGGTTGTTGCTAAGGGTGCGATAAATTCCGCGCGCGGTAATCAGGGGTTATCGGTGGGGAATTCGCGGCGTAGCGTGGTCATCGATCGGGGCGCCTTCGAATGTCCCGCTCCGGGCAGCGGCGTCCGGTATCCGCGCCGCGTCATGAACCTTCTCACCTGTTCCTCGCCCGAGGAGGCGTATATGTCATGAGCGCTACAACAATTCCAGCCCGGCATATCCTGCGCGTCGTGAAGGGGCACGCCGAACCCGACGAGCTCGCCGCGCTCACCGCGGTCCTGCTGGCCCGCGCCGCCGCGCCGGCGCCGGATCCGGGTGATCGCGCCAGGGCGAGGCCCCGATGGCGCCGGCTGGAGCGTGAGCTCTCCTTCCGCGCCCCGCACAGTTGGCGTGGTTGACGCGGAAGTGGCGAAGCGGCCGCGGGCATCGAACGCCCGCGGCCGCTCCTCGTGTCGTCCGCTCCGCCGGGTGAGGACCGCCCGCCAGGTGACCAGGTGACCAGGTGATCAGGCGATCACCAGGTCGTCCAGCGGAGTGCGGCAGGCCGGCGGGAAGGCCGCGGACCGGCGGCGCAGCGGCCGCGGTCCGGCCGACCCGGGCAGCGGATCCAGTCCGGGCAGCGCGAGCAGTACCGGCGGCCGGGTCCAGTCCTCGGGCTGGACCGCCATGTCGAGCCGGACATGCGTTCCGCCGGTGATCTGCACCGGTCCGACGATGCCGACCAGCAGGGGATGTCCGCTGGTGAACGCGTTGGCCGTGTGGTCGCCCAGGGCGACGGCGTGCAGGTACCACACGCCGGGCGGCACGTTGTTCAGGGAGAAGGTGCCGGGGCCGTCGAGCATGCACCAGGCCGCCGGCTGTCCCTGGACGACAGGGCTGTCGAAGGCGCCTATGCAGAGGGGGGACAACGGTGTCCCCAGGACGTGGGCGGAGCCGGAGACGGAACTCACGGGGCCCGCCGGTGCGACCGGCGGGAGGACTCTCGGCTGCTCGGAGCATTCGCCCTGAGCGATGCGGCGGTAGTGGGTGGGGGAAATGCCGACGGATGCGGTGAACCGGCGGGAGAACGTGCCGGTGCTGCTGTAGCAGACCTGCGCCGAGACGTCGGCCACGTTGAGACGGGATTCGGCCAGCAGGCGCTTCGCCTCGTGCAGGCGGACCGCGCTGAGGAAGCGGCCCGGCGTCACACCCGTGATGCGGCGGAATACGCGAAGGAAGTAGAACTTGCTCACCATCACAGAGCGGGCAAGGTCATCCAGACCGAGGGGTTCGTGAAACCGCTCGCGGATGGTGATGACCGCGCGCTGTGCGAGGTGTTCCATTTCTGAGGGCTCCCTGATGTCTGATCGCTGGGCGATGTGGAGGAAAGTTCGACGGGTGGAGCTTCGTTCTCAATCCTTCAATGTCGTGGGCGGTCATGTCTTCTTCGTCCTTGTGGACCTTGAGCAGTTCGTACCGAACTTGAGTGGGGCAGGTTATGAGGGCGTCAATGACGGTTTGGTTGAATGCATGAACAAGGCGGCACGGCATGGCGAAAGGAAGCTGTGAAGAATCGGCCACGCCGGCGCGAAATCATCGCTCCGGGGACCGGGTGGGCGTGGCCGGATCGCGTGCGGTGGCGAGGTCGGGTGATCGGCCGAAATGGAGCGGGAATCAGTGCGAACGGCGACTGAGCGCCTTCCGCTCGCCGTGTCCGGAACGCACGGCGGATATCAGGCCGGGATGGCCGGATTCACATGGTTCACTGCGGTCAGGTGCTCGGACATCGCCCACAGCGCCGCCGCGGTCTCCGGGGCGTGGACCGTCTTGTGACCATGGCGCGGCGCCGGTGCGCCCCGCACCTGGGAGGGGGGCCCGAAGGGGCGAGGTACGAACCGCCGGGCAGATCCGGCACCGTGGCCACGTAGAGCGAGGGCCGGGCGCCCTTGATGGGCTCTTTCGCGGGCAGGGCGATGACCGGCGGGACCACGGCCCGCCAGCGCCGGCCGTGCTGGGACGCCTTGGTGAGCTCACCCGTGTCCGTCAGCCCCGGTATCGCGATCACGCCGCGCAACGGCAGCCCCTCCGCGGTGGCCCAGCGGTGCAGTTGCGCCGAGGAGTAGACGTTGGCGCGCTTGGACCGGGCGTAGGCGAGGTGGAGGCGGTAGTGGCGCTCGCCGTTGAGGTTGTCCAGGTCGCCCATCCGTGCCTCGGTCCAGGACGTGCCGTGTTTCGAGGAACTGACCATGCCGATCGCTCTCCCGTCCGTTGACCCGCCGAACTGATGGTGTGCTTCCGGGTGCTCGACTCCGGCGGCGGAACGGGAGAAGGAAAAACTTTGCCTAAATGAGATGCGTCAGCCCGAAAAGGCGAGCGATATGCGCCACTTGGCCAAATCGTTCGCTGGGCCGTCAGGGGCCCTCCTCAGGGCCGTCGCATTCTCCGGACACGCTGCATCCCCCGTTGCAAATCCGCCGGACGCCAGTGAGCCTCGCACAGGGACGGCGTCCGCGCAACGCCCTTACTGAGGTGCGCGTTTCGGCCACCACCGGGGCTGAGCAATCCGGAAGAAGACACCGCTCGGTGCGGCGCACCATACTCGGATGCGCCGCCGGGCCAGGACGGTGACGGGCATTCGCCGAGGAGGAACGCATGGGCGTGATGGGTGAACACGCGGTGGTGATTGGCGCTTCGATGGCAGGCCTGGTCGCCGCGAAAGCACTGGCGCCGCGGTTTCGCCAGGTGACGGTATTCGAGCGGGACACCCTTCCGGACCAGGCCGAAAATCGTCGCGCCGGTCCGCACGGCGGGCATGCCCCCGCCCTGCTGATCAGTGGCCGGCCGGCGCTCGAAAAGCTCTTCCCGGGTCTCACCGACGAACTGGTCGAGGGCGGCGCCGTCCTCTTCGATCGCGGCCACGACCTGCTGTGCCATCAGATGGGGGCGCCGCGGGTGCGGTTCGCCGGCGGCGGACTGGGGGTCAGGCTCAGCCGCGCCCACCTCGAACACGCCGTACGTGGCCGGGTGGCGGCGCTGGAGTACGCCGGCATCCGGGACCGCACCCCGGTGCACGAACTCGTCCTGGACCGCGGCCGGGTCACGGGCGTGGAGCTGGGTGAGGGCGAGCGCATACCGGACGACCTCGTCGTCGACGCGACGGGCCGGGGAGGTGGCGGGCCCGCCCCGACCCTCCAGCGGCACGGCTTCCCGGAGCCCGAGGTCGACACCGTGAAGATCGACGTGGGCTACACCACCCGGCTGCTGCACCGCAGTCCGGGCGACCTGCACGACGGGGCGCTGCTGTACCTGACGAGCGCCGTCCCCTGCGGGCCTCCTGGCCGTCCAGGGGCTTCGCGCACGCCGGCAGGCCGGCCATCTCCGGGGCATGCAGCCCTGCTCGCAGCCCGCCGCTCGCCGGCCCGCCGCTCGGCCTCGGGACCCGCCGACCGACCAGTCGCCGCGCGCGGGGCGCGTTCCGGGCCCGTACCGCATACGGTACCCCGGTAACAGAAGGCGACGAGCGACATGCCCGAGCGGACGGGACAGGGCACGGTGGGGGGGTCCGGCGTCTCCCACGAGGGGATCGCGGTCATCGGCATGGCCTGCCGGCTGCCCGGGGCGGCCGGCCCGGAGGAGTTCTGGAGACTGCTGCGCACCGGCACGGACGCGGTCACCGACGTCCCCGACGGACGCTGGGACATCCCCTCCGCCGAACCCGCGGGCAGGACGACCGGACCCGGCCCGGTCCGCCGCGGCGGCTTCCTCGACGCGGTCGACCTCTTCGACGCCGACTTCTTCGGGATCTCCCCGCGCGAAGTGGAGGTGATGGACCCTCAGCAGCGCCTCATGCTCGAACTGAGCTGGGAGGCACTCGAACACGCCGGTGTGGTGCCCGCCGCGCTGCGCGGCAGCGACACGGCCGTCTTCGCCGGCGCCATGGCCGACGACTACGCGCTCCTCCTCCACCGGTACGGCACCGCCGCCACCACCCGGCACACCCTGACCGGGCTGCACCGCAGCATCATCGCCAACCGCGTCTCGTACACACTCGGCCTGCGCGGCCCGAGCATCGTGGTCGACACCGGGCAGTCCTCCTCGCTCGTCGCTGTGCACATGGCCTGCGACAGCCTGCGCGGTGGCGAGTCGAGCCTGGCCCTGGCGGCCGGCGTGAACCTCAACCTGGCCGGCGAGACCACCCGTGCCGTCTCCGCGTTCGGCGCGCTCTCTCCCGACGGCACCTGCCGTACCTTCGACGCGGACGCCAACGGATACGTACGTGGTGAGGGCGGCGCCGTCGTCGTACTGAAGCGGCTCGCCGACGCCCTGACCGACGGCGACCGCGTCCACGCCGTGCTCCTGGGCAGCGCAGTGAACAACGACGGCGCCGGTGAGAGCCTGACCCGGCCCAGCGCCGACGCGCAGCGCGAGGTCGTATCACGGGCCCACGCGCGCGCCGGGGTGCGCGGCGCGGACGTGGCCTATGTGGAACTGCACGGCACCGGCACGAAAGTGGGCGACCCGGTCGAGGCCGCGGCGCTGGGCGAGGTCTTCGGGCCGGACCGCCCCGCACACGCCCCGCTCGCCGTGGGATCGGCCAAGACGAACGTGGGACACCTGGAGGGGGCGGCCGGCATCGTCGGCCTCCTCAAGGTGATCCTGAGCATCGACCACGGCGAGATCCCGCCCAGCCTGCACTATCGGAGCCCGCACCCGAAGATCGCGCTGAGCGACCTCGGACTGCGCGTCCAGGACAGGCTCACCGACTGGCCGCCGGGACGACGCGGCCGGATCGCGGGGGTGAGCTCGTTCGGGATGGGCGGCACCAACTGCCATGTCGTGGTGGGTGATACGGCGGCGGTCGTACCGGACGGGGCAACCGACGGCCCTCTCCCGGAGCGGACCGCCCCGGTCCTGCTCCCCGTCTCCGCCAGGACTCCCGCCGCCCTTGCGAAGCAGGCGGCCCGGCTCCACGCGCATCTGACCGAGCACCCGGACCTGCACCTGACGGCCGTCGAACGCACTCTCACCCTGGGCCGGACCCACTTCACCGAGCGGGCCGCGGTCATAGGACGGGACCGCACCGAGGTGTTGGCGGGTCTGGAGGCGCTGGCGGAGGGGCGCGGGCATCGCGCGGTGGTGCGCGGGCAGGCCGGCGAGCGGCCCAAGGTGGCGTTCGTTTACTCAGGGCAGGGCAGTCAGTACCCCGGCATGGGCCACGACCTCTACCAGACCTATCCCGCCTTCGCCGCCGCCTTCGACGAGGCCTGCACGGCCCTGGATCAGCATCTTGAGCATTCCCTGCGGGAGGTGATGTGGGGCGCGCACACCGACCTGCTCGACCGCACCGACTACACCCGACCCGCCCTGTTCGCCTTCCAGACCGCCCTCACCCACCTCCTCGCCACTCTCGGCATCACCCCCACCCTCGTCGCCGGACACTCCGTCGGCGAGATCGCCGCCGCCCACACCGCCGGCATCCTCACCCTCCCCCACGCCGCACGCCTGCTGACCACCCGCGGCCACCTCATGCACACCACACCACCCGGCACCATGGCTGCCCTCAACCACCACCAAGCCGGCATCCCCTTCGTCAGCAGCGTCACCGGCACCCCCACCCATCCCGACCCAACCTACTGGCCCCGCCAACTACGCCAACCCGTCCGCCACGACCACACCACCGACACCATCACCCAACACACCACCCTCAGCCTGGAAATCGGCCCCGACACCACCCTCGCCGCCCACACCGCACCCACCCAACACCGCACCCACCCCCAAACCACCGCCCTCCTCACCGCACTCGCCACCCTCCACACCCACGGCCACCCCATCAACTGGCCCCACCAACCCACCCAACCCCCCACCCCGCTGCCGACGTATCCCTTCCAGCGTCGACGGCACTGGTTCGTCGCCCGCGCTGTCGGACACCCCGCACCGCCGGTACCGAGTGCGGAGAGGGCCGCCGACAGGAACGACACCCCCGATGTGCGCTAGCCCGGGACCGTACGGCAGACCGTGCCGGCGCCATACCCGACCCCCACCAGGGCCGAGTCGATGCCTCGCGAGCCCCGCCCGAGCCCTGCCCGGCGTCGTACGCCGGGCAAACACCGAGCCGCTCCGAGGGCCGGGCACATCACGGTCGCCCGGGCCCGCAGCCGTCCTACGGCTGAGTCCATACCCGTCCTCACCGGTCGCCGCAGTCGACTCGGACGCGGATGCGCAGGTCAGACGCTTGCCGAGCGGTCTCGACCAGCTGAGCAATCTAGGCGATGACACCACCTGGGTTCGCAGCTCAATCTGAGGAGGGCGATGGGAAGCCGCCGGGCCGTGGTCCCGGTCCTCCCGTCCGCACAGCAAGTCAGCAACTCGGCACCGAGTCAGGCCGAGGTGGCACCTCGCGAGCCTTCCGGCCTGGAGAGAGACGGGGGAGCGTCATGCGGGTGCAACTGCTGGGTCCGGTGCGGGCATGGCGGCAGGGCGCCGAGGAGATGGTGCTCGGCCCGCCGAAACAGCGCGCGGTACTGGGGCTGCTGGCCAGCCGCGCCAACGACGTCGTACGCGTCGAGGAGATCATCGACGGGGTGTGGGGTACCGACGTACCCAGGACCGCGGTCAACGGAGTCCATACCTACGTCGCCGGACTCCGGCGCGCGCTCGATCCCCGGCGCGTCAGCCGGGAGTGCGGCGGCATCCTGGTCTCCTCCGCGGGCGGGTACGCGCTGCGCCTCGACCCGGAGGAGGTGGACGCGCACCGTTTCGGCCACTACCACGCGCAGGCCCGCCGGCTGCGCGCGGCCGACGACGTCCAGGGCGCGCTCGGCCTGCTCGACACGGCACTGTCCCTGTGGCACGGCGAGGCCTACGCCAACGTCCCCGGTCCGTTCGCCGCCCTGGAACGCGCGCGCCTGCAGGAACTGCGGCTCGCCGTCACCGAGGAATGGGCGGCCGACCTGCTCACCCTCGGGCGGCACACCGAGGCGGCGCACGTGCTGTCCGACCTGGTCGCCCGCGAGCCGCTGCGCGAGAAGCTGCGATGGCTGCTGATGCTGACGCTGTACCGCAGCGGCCGGCGAGCCGACGCACTGCGCGTCTTCCGGGAGACGCGGATGCTGCTGCGCGACGAACTCGGCATCGAACCGGGCCCGGACCTGCGCAGCCTGCACGAGCAGATGCTTGCCGACCGCCTGAGCATCCCCGCCGGGCCCGGACCCGCCGAGGAGCCCGACGCCGGACTGTGGACGGCGGCCCGGCCCGCCGCACCCCCGGCCGGCGACGCGCTCGCCACGCAGCCCGGTCCCGATGTGTGGTCGAGGGTGCGCCCTGCCCAACTGCCCGCCCTCGCCCGGGGGTTCTTCGGGCGCTCGCTGGAGATGACGCAACTGCGGCGGCTGATGGTGGAAGGCGACGAGCTGCCCCGCGGCCGGACCACCATGGCGGTCGTCTGCGGCGCCCCCGGTGTGGGCAAGAGCGCCCTGGCCCTGCGCGCGGCCCATGCCGCCGCCGACCACTTCCCGGACGGCCAGCTCTTCGTCGACCTGTGCGGCACCAGCGCCGACCGGGAGCCGCTGACCTCCATGGAGGCGCTCGGCCAACTGCTCACCAGCCTCGGAGTGGAGGAGTCCCAGCTGCCCGCGGACCTGCCGGGCCGCACCGCCCTGTACCGCAGTCTGCTCTACGGCCGGCCGGTGCTGCTGGTGTTGGACGACGCCTTCGACGCCGAGCAGTTGCGGCCGCTCGTCCCCCAGGGGCCGGCCTGCGTCCTGGTCACCAGCCGCTGGCGGCAGAGCGGTCTGGTGGCCCGGGACGGCGCCCACCGGGTGGAGTTGCTCCCGCTGTCACCGGAGGAGTCCGTCGACCTCCTGACCTACCTCGCGCCCGAGCGGGTCGCGGACTCACCGGAGGCCATCGCGCTGCTGGCCCGGCTGTGCGGGCATCTGCCGCTCGCGCTGCGCATCACCGCCGAGGCGCTCGTGGCACGTCCCCGGATGTCGGCCGGCGAGCTGGCGGAGGCGGTGTCCGGCTGCCGTATGGAACGCCTGGACGTGGTGGGAGACGCGGCGGCCAGTCTGCGTGCGGTCTTCGCGCGCTCCTACCGGGCGCTGCCCGCCGAAGTGGCCCGGATGTTCCGGATGCTCGGACTGTACGAGGCCCGCGCCATCACCCCGGAGATCGCCGCGCGCCTGTCGGGCACCAACGTCGTCCGGGCGCGCCGCCAGTTGGAGGCGCTCGCCGAGGCCCATCTACTGATGAAGGGCGAGGGAGGCTCCTACCGCTTCCACGATCTGATCGGGCTGTACGCCGCCGAGTGCGCGGAGGAGGAACCCGGGCCCAACCGGACCGCGGCCCTCGCCCGCGCCCTCGCCCTGCAGGGTGACGACAGTCCGCCCGCGTGCCACGCGTACCGCGGCCAGGACCACGCTCACCAGCGGCTGCTGACGGGCCGTGACCGACGCTGAAGACCGCTGCCGCCGGGGCCCGGCCGGACGTCCAGACGGCGTCCAGAGCCTCTGCAGACCCGGACCGCAGACTGAGGACACCAGCGCTCGAGAGAACGATGCCCGCGGCCTGCGGGCCGTCCCGGCTCTCCCAGGGGAAGGTCTACGAATGTCATCCACTCTCTTCGGCGTCCCCAAGCAACTGACCTCCGAACTCAGCGGCCGCCACCCGACGTTCCACATCAGCCTCGACGACCTGATCCCGGGCTGAAGCCGGGCGACGGACGCCGCTGCGTGAGCGGCAGCGCCCGGACCCGTCACCGCCGTCCCCCCGACGCGACGCGATTGAGGCTGCACTGCGCATGACCAGCCATCAAGTGGAATTACTCTTCCTGGATCTGGCGCTCATCCTGGTGCTGGCCCGTGGTCTGGGCGCCCTCGCGACCAGGATCCAGCAGCCACCGGTCGTCGGCGAGATCCTCGCCGGCATCCTCCTGGGGCCCACCCTGCTCGGCGGGGCGGTCTCCGACCGCCTCTTCCCGACGGACGTGCGCCCCCTGATGACCGCCCTGGCCAACATAGGCGTGGCCCTGTTCATGTTCATCGTCGGCCTGGAGCTGGAACACCGGTTCGTGCGAGGCAGCACACGGGCCACCGCCGGAGCGGCGCTGGGCTCCACCCTGGTGCCCTTCGCCCTCGGCATCGCCCTCGCCTTCTACCTGCTGAACGACCACCACACCGACCAGCGCGCCGCGTTCGTGGTTTTCGTGGGCCTGTCCGTGTCGGTCACCGCCTTCCCCGTCCTCGCCCGCATCCTCGCCGACCGGAACCTGCCCCGGACCGCGATCGGCGGCCTCGCCCTGGCCACGGCCGCCCTGGTGGACGTCGTGGCCTGGACGGCCCTGGCCGGTGTGCAGGCCGTCGTCGGCGGCGCGGACGACTACTGGAGAGTGGCCCTGCTCATTCCCTTCACCGGCCTGCTGATCGGCCTGCGGCCCGTGCTGCGCCGACTGCTCCGGCCCGGCGGCCGGGGCGCCCCGGTCAGCCGGCTCGGCCTCACCGTGGTGCTCGTCGGCGCGCTGCTGTCCTCGGCGGCGACCGAGGCCATGGGGATGCACTACATCTTCGGGGCCTTCCTGTTCGGCGTGGTGATCCCGCGCGACGGAGCCGACCTCATGCGTGACGAGATCATCGACCGCACCGGCCAGATCACCTCCCTGCTGCTGCCGGTGTACTTCGTCGTCGCCGGCCTCAAGGTCGACCTCAGGGGAGTGGGCGCCGACGGACTCCTCGAACTCGGTGTCATCCTGCTCGTCGCGGTGGCCGGCAAGTTCCTCGGCACCTACACCGGAGCCCGCTCCCAGGGGCTCCCCGGCAGAGCCTCCGCGATCCTGGCGGCCCTGATGAACACCCGCGGCCTGACCGAACTGGTCATTCTCGGCGTGGGCCTCGAACTCAAGCTCCTGGACGGCCGGCTGTACTCCCTCATGGTCGTCATGGCGCTGGTCACCACCGCCATGACGGGACCGCTGCTGACCTTCATCGGTCCCGAACGCGCCGAGGTGCCCGTCGGCCCGGCGCCCTCCCCGAAGGGCGAGGAAGTCGGCACCGCCGGAGGGAGGGACCGTGCGGCTGGTTGAGCGCGGTCGCGAACTGACCGCCCTGGGCGAGGTGCTCCACGAGGCGGCCCAGGGCCGCGGCAGCATCGCCGTCGTCAGCGGCGGCATCGGCTGCGGCCGCACCGAACTCCTCGACGCCGTCCGCCGCAAGGCCGCCGACGCGCAGTACGTCGTCCTCGGGGCCACCGGCTCCTGGGCGGAGCGCCACGCGGCGGGCGGCGTGCTCGGACAGCTGCTGCGCTACGCCCAGCTACCCGCCCTGCACGCCGAGACCGTGTCCGCCGCGCTGGCCCGGGCCCTGGGCAGCGGGACGGCGCGGGAGGGCGCACCCGACGCCCTGGAGCAGTGGCCCCCTGATCCGGCCACCGCGGCCGCGCTGCACCGGCTGTCCACCGAGCTGGTGCGGATCGCCCGGCGGGTGCCCGTGCTGGTGTGCGTCGACGACGTCCAGTTCGCCGACCTGCTCTCCCTGCACTGGATCCTCCAGCTCGTCCGTGTGCTGCGCGCCTTCCGCATCGCCCTGGTCCTCGCCGAGTGCACCCTGTCGAAGTCGGCGCACCCGCATCTGCACGCGGAACTGCTCCGGCAGCCCAACTACCGCAGGATCACCCTGGACCCCTTGAGCGTCGACGGTGTCGCCACGGTGTTGGCCGAACGTGTCGGAGAGGAGCGGGCCCGCCTGCTGGCCGCCGAGAGCCACCGCATCAGCGGCGGCAGCCCGCTGCTGGTCCGGGCCCTGGTCCAGGACCAGCCGCAGGCCCTCGCGCTGCCCGGCGGCCGCACCGCCGAACCGGTCGTCGCGGACGCCTACGCCGACACCGTGCTCAGCTGCCTCCACCGGGCCCGCCCGCCCGCCCTGGCTCTCGCCCAGACCCTGGCGGTCCTCGACGAACCCGACACCGGCACCGCGCTGCCGGCCCGGCTGCTCGACGAGGAGCCGGCCACCGTGGAGCACTGCCTCGCCGCCCTGAGCGCGGCGGGACTGGTCGCCGGCGTGCGGCTGCGCCACCCCGTCGCCCGTGCCGCCGTCCTGCACAGCCTGTCCGCCACCGCCCGTCGCGCCCTGCACGGGCGGGCCGCGGAGGCGCTGTCGCAGGAGGGCGCGAGCGCCCTGCGGATCGCCCCGCACCTGCTCGCCGCCGAGGGCGACTGCCCCTCCTGGGCCAGGCCCGTCCTGCGCGAGGCCGCCGAGCGGTATCTCGCCGTCGACCGCGCCGTCGAGGCCCACGCCTGCCTGTCCGCGGCCCTGGCCGGCTGCCAGGACGACGGTGAACGGGTCGCCCTGCGCGCCCAGTTGGCCGCCACCGCATGGCTGCTCAACCCCTCCCTCAGCGCCCGGCACCTGGGTGAACTGGCCGACGCGCTGCGGGAGGGGCGGCTCCCGGACCGGCATGCCCTCACCCTCGCCAAGCACCTGCTGTGGCACGGGCGTTTCGAGGAGGCCGTCGAGGCGATCGAGCGGATGGGGCGACCCGGCGAACGGGCCGAACCGGACCCCGCGGCCGCCGCGGAGGTACGGGCGGCCCGCGAGGTGCTGTCGGCGACCTATCCACCGCTGGTGGAGTCCGCCGCGCTCGCCGGGCCCCGGGCGGCGGACGGCGATCCGAGGATTCTCGGTGCCACCGCGCTCACCCGGGTCCTCGCCCACGGCGCCGACTCCGCCGCCGTGGGGGACGCGGAGGCGGCGCTGCGGGCGCTGCGCCTCGGCAAGAGCACCCAGGAATCCCTCCTGTGCGCCGTCGCGGCCCTGTTGTTCGCGGAACGGCTCGAAGCCGCGGCCGGCTGGTGCGACCACTGGCTCGCCGAGGCGCGCACGCGCGGAGTGCCGCTGTGGGAGGCGGAGTTCGCCTCGCTGCGGGCCGGCATCCGGCTCCGGCAGGGTGACCCGGTCACCGCCCGGGCCCAGGCCGAGAAGGCCCTGGCGCTGGTTCCGGCGGAGAGCTGGGGGGTGTGCCTGGGCGGTCCCCTGGCCGCCCTCGTCCAGGCGGCCACCGAGACCGGTGACGTCAAGGCGGCCGAGGAGTACCTGGCCGTTCCGGTGCTGGACGGGATGTACTCCACCCGGTTCGGCCTGTGCTTCCTGCACGCCCGCGGGCGGCAATACCTGGCGACCGGACGTCCCTACGCCGCGCTCGACGACTTCATGTGGTGCGCCGAGCTGATGCGCCGCTGGGGGATCGACCAGCCGGCACTCGTGCCCTGGCGCACCGAGGCGGCCCGCGCCCACCTCGCGCTCGGCGACGGCGACCGGGCTTTGGCACTGGCCCGGGAGCAGCTCGCCATGGTCGGCTCCGAGCGCACCCGCACCCATGGGCTCACGCTGCGCGTGCTGGCCGCCGCCGAGTCCGGCACGGAACGGATCGCCCTGCTCGGCGCGGCGGCGCGGATCCTGCGCGGCGCCGGAGACGACCTGCAGAGCGCCGGTGCCCTGGCCGACCTCGGACGCGAGTACCTGAGCGCGGCACGGCCCGCCCGGGCCAGGCCCGTGCTGGAGCTGGCCGCGCAGCTCGCCGAGCGGTGCGGCGCCCGGCCGCTGGCGGCGACGCTCGCCGCGGACCTCGACCGGCTGGAGCCGGCAGGCGGCAGGCCGCCCACCGCCACGGCCGCCGCCCCGGCGGGCGCGCTCGCCGCCCTGAGCGGCGCGGAGCGCCGCGTGGCCGCCCTGGCCGCGGGCGGTCATACCAACCGGGAGATCTCGGAAAAGCTGTGCATCACCGTGAGCACGGTGGAACAGCATCTCACCCGGGTCTTCCGCAAACTCGGCGTCAGGGCCCGCAGAGAGATTCCCTCCCACATCGCGCTCGAGGCGGCCGAGTGAAAGACGGTCCACGCCGGCCCAAGAGGTGAGGGAGACATGCAGACATGACCGTGGCACCGCACCGGAAAGAGCTGTACGACGTGGCCGTACTCGGCAGTGGAACGGCCGGTGGGACGCTGGGCGCGGTACCGGGCCGCAACGGCGTGAACGTCCTGCTGCTGGACGCCGGAACCCATCCCCGTTCCGCCGTGGGGGAGTCGACGATTCCGTACACCTCGGGAATGACCCATCGTGGACCGCGCGACGGAGGCCGCCGCGGTCGGACGGGAGCGCTGCGCGTGATCCCCTTCATCCGTCCCCGCCCGCTCCAGGACCCCGCGGTCCGCCTGGTGGTCTGCCCTCACGCCGGGGGGTCGGGCAGCGCCTACTTCCCGCTGGCCCGACTGCTCCCCGACGACTGGGACGTCCTGCTGCTCGACCTGCCCGGCAGGGGCAAACGGCACTCCGCGGAGCCGCTGCGGGACATGACCGCGGTGGCGGCCCTGGCCGCCGGCGACATCGCACCGTGGGCGGGCCCCTCACTGGCGCTGTTCGGGCACAGCATGGGGGCCGTCGTCGCCGTGGAAGCCGCCCGTCTCCTCCAGGACCGGGGCCTGCCGCCGACGTGGGTCGGCGTGTCGGGGCGGCTCGCCCCGCCCGACGTGCCGCCCTCGCCCGAACTCGATCCGGCGCTGCCGGACGACGAACTGATGGCCGGGCTGGCCGCCATGGGCGGCATACCCGACCGGTTCGACGAGGTGCCCGAGTTCCGGCGGCGCTTTCTGCGGGTCGTGCGTGCCGACCTCGAGGCCCTCGGCCGCCACCGCCCCGACCCGGCCCGCAGTCCCCTCGCCGCCCCCCTCACCGCCTTCGGGGCGGCCGGCGACGACCTGTCCTCGTCCGAACGGCTCGGCACCTGGGCGGCGGAGACGGCGCGGACCTTCCGCCGGCACACCTTCGAGGGCGGCCACTTCCACTTCCTCCAGGACGGATTCGCAGCCCTCGCGCGCGTGCTGACAGCGGAGGTCCGCCACGCCCTGTGGCTGCGCCAGTCCGCCGTGGCCTGAGGCATCCGCTCCCCATCCGTAGGAGACAGCGACATGGACCGTGACAGCATCCGGCTGAGGCCCGACGATCAGGCGCCGCCCCGCGCCACGGCGTACCCGCAACCCCAGGACCCCGTCGACCTGCGCGGACTCATGACCGGTTTCCCGACCGGGGTGTGCGTCGTGACCGCTCTGGACGGCGCCGAGCCCTGGGGGATGACATGCACCTCGCTGTGCAGCGTGGCCCTCGACCCGCCGACGCTCCTGGTCTGTCTGCGGGAGGGCAGCCCCACCCTGGCCGCGGTCCGCGCGAGCGGCGCCTTCGCCGTCAACCTGCTGCACGACGAGGCGCAGCCCTCGGCCGAGCTGTTCGCCTCCGGCGCGGCCGACCGCTTCGACCGCGTGCACTGGGAGATGCCCGTGGACGCCTGCGGACCGCACCTGGTCAGGTCGGCGCACACGGTGGCCGACTGCGTGGTCAGCGACTCCAGCCGGGTCGGCGACCACGTCGTCACCATGGGCCGGGTGCGCCGGACCACACGGCTGCGCTCCCAGCAGCCGCTGCTGTACGGGCTGCGCCGCTACGCGACCTGGCCGCAGGCCGTCGACGACAGCCACCGCTACTTCGACCACCTCGACTGACCCCGACGCGCCCGTCGCCACCCTCGTCGACGCGGCCGGCACCGGGGTGCGCCGACTGGCCGGGGTGCTGCGCCGACGCCGGGGACCGGTTGCGCCGAGGCCGCGGGAGGCGAGCCATGTCCGGTCGCGGGCCTGATGTGTAGTGTGGTTAGACATGAAGGCGGAAACCCTGAGAGGGAACCTGGAAGGGATGCTGCTGTCGGTGCTGGAGCCCGGACAACTGCACGGCTACGCCGTGATCGAGGAGCTCAAGCGGCGCAGCGGTGACGCGATCAACCTGCCGACGGGGACGGTGTATCCGGCACTGCACCGGCTGGAGTCCGCAGGTCTCGTGGGCAGCGAGTGGTCCCGCCACAACGGCCGTCGCCGCCGCAACTACTACCTCACCGCCGCCGGCCGCCGCGCACTGGCGGACAAGCGTGCCGACTGGCGGGAGGTCTCCTCGGTCATCTCCGTCGTCCTGGGAGGCGAGGCCTGATGGCCGCGGCGGGGGTTCTGGAGGGGTACGCCGACCGGCTGGCGCAGCACCTCGTCGGCTCGCACTCCCGCCGGGCCGCCATCCTCGACGAGGTGATGGACGGCCTTGAGTGCGCGCTCGAGGGCAACCTGGACTCCTGCCCCGACGCGGAGGAGGCCGCGCTGCGGGCCGTACGGGAGTGGGGGCCGCCGGGCGAGGTCGCGCGGGCGTACAACGACGCGACGCTGCGGCTCAGCGCGAACCGCCTGTCGCTGCGGGCCGTGTGCGTGCTGCCGGTGCTCGCCGTGACCTGGGGGTGGGCCCTGCTCGGCGGGCCGCCCGGCCCCTGGGCGGTGCGCCATCCACCGCTGCTGGTGACGGGGCTGTCCCTGATGGCCTTCGGCTGCGTGATCTGTGTGGCCGGGGCGTTCTCCGGGCTGCGCAAGGGCACCGGCATGCGGGCCGCGGTCGGCCGGCGCGACCACACCGTGACCACGGGCGCGCTCGCCGCCCTGACCGGTCTGCTGTGCACGCTGGCTGCCCTGGTGCTGCTGCTGCTCAACCGCGGGCTGAGCCACCCGGAGTCGCTGGACTGGCCGATGGTGTCCATCCCGGCCGCGCTGACCGTCCTGTCCACGCTCTACTTCGGCCTGCATCTCAAGCGGTTCGTCTCCGTCGTACGAGGAGTGGGCACCGTGTAGCGCGCTGCGCCGGGCGGACGCCCGCCCGTCCCACCAACTCCGAACTCCCTGTGCGGGGTGGCTTCTTCGGTCGCTCCGCACAGGGAGTTCCGCGTTCGGGGGCGGGGTTGCGAACGCGGTGATCAGGTCGCTACCTTGGGCACCGATAAGTAGCGTGGCTACAGGATAGTGTCACTACAGGAGGTCGGTGCCGTGGAGCGCATGACACGGTGGGTGCTCGCTCACCGGTGGCCCGTGGTCCTGGTGTGGGTGGTGCTCACCCTCGCCGGAGGAGCCCTGTCGAGCAGCACGATCGACAAACTCACCTTCGAGTCGCGGCTCCCGGACAAGCCGGCCCAGCAGGCCAACGACGCCCTGGCCCAGCGCTTCGCACGGACCGGCGGCAAGAACGCCCCGCTGCTGCTGGTCGTGACCGTCCCTCAGGGCACCACCGCCGACAGCTCCGACGTGCGTCGGCAGTGGGGTGACCTGGTCGCCAAGGTGACCCCGCGGGGCGGCCGCAGCGTCTCCTACGCGAGCACCGGCGACGCCTCGCTGCTGTCGAAGGACCGGCGCACGACCGTCGCGCTCGTCTACCCGCCGGCCAACTTCACCAACGCGCCCTACGACCAGTCGCTCCCGGCGATCAAGAAGACCGTCGAGCAGACGAGGATCGCCGGCGCCCAGGTGGAGCTCACCGGGCAGCCCGTGCTCTCCGGCCGCGACAGCGGAGCCCAGCGCAGCCCGATCTACGAGACCCTGATCGGCGCCGTGGGCGCGCTGCTCGTGCTCGCCCTCGTCTTCGCCAGCGGCCTGGCGATCGTGCCGCTGCTGATGGCTGCCGCCGCCATCCCCACCACGTTTCTGCTCGTGCGCGGGGTCACCGGCCTCACCGACGTCTCCTTCATCGTCCAGTACCTGGTCGCCCTGATCGGCCTCGGCGTCGCCATCGACTACGCCCTGCTCGTCGTCACGCGGTGGCGCGAGGAGCGCAACCGGCCCGGTGCCGACGGCTCCGAGCCCGAGGCCCGCAAGGAGGCCGTCGTGCGCTCCGTGGCCAGCGCCGGCCGGGCCGTCGCGCTGAGCGGCGCCACCGTGGCGATCTCGCTGGCCGCGCTCGTCGTCCTGCCCGTGCCCTTCCTGCGCAGCGTCGGCTACGCCGGACTGCTCATCCCGCTCGTCAGCGTCGCCGTCGCGCTCACCCTGCTGCCCGTGCTGCTCTACTCCTGGGGCGACAAGCTGGACCGGCCGCGCCGCATGCACCGTCCCGACAGCGGGATGTGGGCCAGGATCGCCCGTCTGACCACGCGCCGACCCGCGGTGTGCGCCCTGCTGAGCGGCGCGCTGCTGCTCGCCCTGGCCGCCCCGGTGCTCTCGCTGCGCCTCGGGCAGCCGGCGACCGCCACGCTCGCCCAGGGCGGACAGCCGGCCAAGGCCTTCGCGCGGATCGTCGACGCGGGCTTCGGCGAGGGCATCGCACGCCCCGTCGAGGTACTCGTGGACGCGGGCGGCGCGGAGGCGATGAAGACGAAGCTGAGCGGCATCGACGGGGTGGCGGGCTCGGTCGCGCCGGCCGACTGGACGCGCGGCGGCCGACGGGTCGTCGACGTGTGGACCACCGCGGACCCCTCCAGCAGCGGCGGACGCGACGCGGTCACCAAGGTCGCCGACACCGCACGCGAGACCCCCGGAGCAATGGCCGGCGGCGGCCCCGCGCAGGACGCCGACTTCATCGACGCGGTCTACGGCAAGCTCGGGCTCATCGTGCTCTTCGTCGGACTCGTCACGTTCATCGTGCTCGCCCGCACCCTGCGCTCGGTGGTGCTGCCGATCAAGGCGCTGGTGCTCAACGCCCTGTCCACCTGTGCCGCCTACGGCGCCGTCGTCCTCATCTGGCAGAAGGGCTACGGCAGCGAGGCGCTGTTCAACACCCCGGCGGTGGGCGCCATCACCATCTGGATCCCCATGGCGGTGTTCGCGTTCCTCTTCGGACTCTCCATGGACTACGAGGTGTTCATCCTCCACCGGATCCGCGAGACCCACCTCGACCTGAGCGCGCGGGGCGAACGGGCGACCGTCGTGCCGTCGGTGGTCACCGGCATCAGCCGCACCGGCCGCCTCGTCACCTCCGCCGCGCTCATCCTCTTCCTGGCCTTCACCGCCCTGGCCAGCATCCCCATCACCGACGTGAAGGTGTTCGCCACCGCACTGGCGGCGGGCATCATCATCGACGCCACCGTGGTCCGAGGCTTCCTCACCCCCGCCCTGGTGACCCTCCTGGGCCGGTCCAACTGGTGGTTCCCGCGCTCCTTGGGCCGGCTGCTCGTCACATCCCCCGCCGTGGCGGCCGGCCCAGGGTCCATGCCCGCCGGGGGCACGATCCCCGGGCAGCAGGGCGCCACGGAGGCCGCCGAGGACTCCGCCCGGACCACCGGGCCGCGGCAGCAGGGCCGCGTGTGACGTGCGAGCCACCGCTGCCCCGGCGCGGTGGCTTGCGCACGCTTTCTCGCGCCTTCATCGGTGTACGCCAAGGTGGTCGGGCGGACGCGGGGCAGCGCACCGCCGTCCGAAACCCGACGACTGGGAAGGGAACCGACACGTGTCCAAGCACAGGCCGAGTTACGACGTGGTGATCCTGGGATCGGGCATCGCCGGATCCACCCTGGGCGCCGTCCTGGCCCGCAGCGGTGCGAAGGTGCTGCTGGCCGACGCGTCCACCCACCCGCGGTTCGCCGTGGGAGAGTCGATGATCCCCCAGCTCGTCGCCTGGCTCCAGGTGCTCGCCGAGCGCTACGACGTCCCCGAGTTCGAGGCCCTGGCCGACGCGACCACGATCAACGAGAAGGTGAGCAACACCTTCGGCCGCAAACGGCACTTCGGGTTCATGCTGCACCGCCCCGGACAGGAGCCGGACCCCACCGAGGCGCACCAGTTCGTCATCCCGGACGCGCTCACCTCGGCGAGCCACCTCTTCCGGCAGGACAGCGACGCCTATCTGTTCCGGGTGGCGGTGGCGCACGGCTGCGACACCCGCCAGCAGTGGCGGGTGGAGCGGGTGGAGTTCGACGCCGCCGGGGCCACCCTGGCCGGCACCGACGGACACCTGGTGCGGGCCCGCTACGTCGTCGACGCGAGCGGGTTCCGCTCCCCGCTGGCCGAGCAGCTGGGCCTGCGCCAGCAGCCTGCGCGGTTCCGGCACCACTCGCGCTCCCTGTTCACGCACATGATCGGGGTGAGGCCCTTCGACGACGTCGTCCGCGCCCCGGAGGGCACCCGGCCGCCCGTGCCGTGGCACGAGGGCACCATGCACCACCTCTTCGAGCGGGGCTGGTTCTGGATCATCCCCTTCGACAACCACGAGTTGTCCCGCAATCCGCTGTGCAGCGTGGGCGTGACGCTCGACCCGCGCCTGTACCCCAAGCCGCAGGACATCAGCCCTGAGGAGGAGTTCGCCCAGCTGGTGCGGCGGTTCCCCGCCGTGGAGCGCCAGTTCGAGGGAGCCCGCAAGGTCCGCGAGTGGGTGTCCACCGGCCGGCTCCAGTACTCCTCGGAGCGGACCATCGGGTACCGCTGGTGCCTGATGTCGCACGCCGCCGGCTTCCTGGACCCGCTCTACTCGCGCGGCATGTCCAACACCTTCGAGATCATCAACGCGCTGGCCCCGCGCCTGCTGGCGGCCCTCGCCGACGACGACTTCGACGAGGAGCGCTTCCGCCATGTCGAGGAGCTGGAGCAGGGGCTGCTCGACTACAACGACACGCTCGTCAACTGCTCCTTCATCGCCTTCTCGCACTTCCGGCTCTGGGACGCGGTCTTCCGGGTCTGGGGCAGCGGCAACACTCCCGGCACCCTGCGGATCAACAACGCGCTGCGCGCCTTTCGCGAGGACCGGGACGCGACCGTCTTCGAGACCTTGGAGAAGGCCCCGCACACGGGCCTGTGGTGGCCCGACAGCGACGCGTTCGCGGCGCTGCTGCGCGGAACGGAGCAGGCCTGCCTGGACTACGAGGCGAATCGTATCGACGGCGACACGGCCGCCGACCGAGTACTGCGCCTCGTACAGGAATCCGAGGCGGTCTCCCCGGGATTCGGATGGAAAGACGTCGACCGCCGGTTCATCTACCCCGGCCGGGACGAGATGAGGGCTTTCCTGGAATGGGCGGCCGCGTCCCCGCTTCCCGAACTCAGCTCCCTCGGTCAGGAGACCCTGGCCGCGCTGCGCCGCGCGGGCGCGGCCTCCCAGGGCGTGGCGGGAAGCCGGTGAGCGGGATGACCGTGCCTCGGGGAGCGAGCGTGCAGGAGGCCAACAAGGCCCTCGCCCGGTACTGGTTCGACGAGGGCTGGACCCGGGGCAACGTCGACGTGGCCGACCGCGTCTTCGCCCCCGGGTTCGTGCTGGGCGGCGAGCGCGTCGGCCCCGACGGCCCCAAGCGGAGCGTACGGCGACGCCACGCCGCCTTCGCCGGCCTCACCGTCGAGGTCGGACTCCAGATCGCCGAAGGGCCCTGGGTCGCCACCTGGTTCACCACCCGTGCCACGCACGTGGGGGAGTTCGCCGGAATCGCACCCACCGGACAGTCGATCACGTCCGAGGGGGTGCAGTTGTGGCGGGTCGAGGACGGTCTCGTGGTGGAGGACCGCAATGTGTTCGACCTGTGGAAGGTCGTCTCCCAGCTGCGCGCTACGAGCCGGAATGAATGATGTTCTGCTCGTACGCGAAAATAACCGCGTGCACGCGGTTGCGGAGCCCCAACTTCTCCATTACTTTCTGGATATGGGATTTGACGGTGCTCTGGCTCAGCGTCAGTTCCGCGGATATTTCGGCGTTCGTGTATCCGCGGGTGATGAGTCGGAAAACCTCGACTTCCCTGACCGTGAGCTTTTCCAGCGGCGAATTCTCCGGCCCTGGCCGGGCCGTGGGAATGAGCAAGGACCGCCCGGTGGCCATGATGCGCACCGCGGCGGCCAGCTCCTGGGAGCCGCTGCGGCTGGACAGCAGTCCCTTCACCCCCGGCAGCCGCACCCGGTCGGCCGCCGCCGTGTCGTTGAGCAGGACGAGCATGGTCGGGGCCGCCGGCAGCGGCGGTTCGGCCCCGGCGAGCGCACCGACGCGGCGGACGGCCTGCGCCGCGTCGGTGCCCGTATGGGAGTTGATGACCACGACGTCCGGCCGCAGCTGCCGATAGCGGGTGGCCGCCGTGTCGCCGTCCGGGGCGTCGCCGACCACCTGGAGATCGGGGAACTGCTCGAGAATGGTGCGCAGTCCGGTCAGGGAGATGGGGTGCGAATCGACGAGCAGGACAGTGGTGCGAGCCGAGCCTGACATGTATTCCCCCGGAAGTTGGCCAGTGCGGACCCTGCAGACAGAATAGGCTGGCGGGCGTCGGTCGGAACCAGATCGACACTTATCCCAGATTGGCGAATTCGCGCCCGCTCGGCGGCTGCCGGAGAAGGCGCGAACGTGCGGGTACGGAAGCCGCCCGCGGCGGTCGGCCCGGCGCGCCCGGACCGTGATTGCGGTGTCCGGGAGGGCGGAGGGAACCACCGTGCAGACGGGTGTGCGCGCTCCCGGCCCCGGGAGATGTTCCGCCCTGCGGCCGGGAGCGGTGCCTTCGGGTGCGGGTTCAGTCCTTGCGGGCGATGACGGCCGTCGTGAGCGCGGGCAGGGGCACGGTCCGCTCCACCGTGAAACCGGCACGGGTCACCCACGCGCGGCACCGGGCCGGTGTGAAGCCGCTCGCCTGGGCGGACTGCATCATCATGATGAGGCTGAGCAGCAGGCTCTCCGGTCGCTCCCGCTCGTCGTCGAGCATCGTGTCGTAGACGACGAGCACGCCGCCGTCGCGCACCGCGGCATGTGCCCGGCGAAGCAGGTCCAGGCGACGCTCGTCGGGCCAGTCGTGCAGCACGCTGCCGAGGATCACCGCGTCCGCCCGCGGCAGTTCGTCGACGAAGAAGTCCCCGCCCACGAAGTCCAGCCGGTCACCCAGCCCCCGCTGGGCCACCAGCTCCTCGAAGTGCGCCTTCATCGCGGGCCGGTCGAGCACCGTTCCGGTGAGCGAGGGGTGGGCCGCGGCCAGTCGCGCGGCCAGATTGCCCCGTGCGCCGCCCACATCGGTGAACGTGCGGTACCGGGACCAGTCCAGTGCGTGCACGAGCCCGTCCGCGACCGCGGAGCTGAAGCCGTCCATGGCCGACAGGAACAGGCGCAGTCGGTCCGGATCGTGGAAGATCCGGGTGAACGGCACCTCGCCCGCGGTGTTCTGACCGCGGGCGTTCCCGGTGCGCAGCAGCCCGGTCAGCGCCTGCGGGTCGGCGCCCATGAGTTCGCCGGTCATGCGCAGGAAGCCGCCCACGAACCCGTCCCGGTCCGGCAGCAGGTGCCGGGCCGCCGCCGGGCTGTTGCCGTAGTGGCCGTCGTCCGTGCGCGTCAGCAGCCCAATCGTGGCCAGCGCGTCGAGGAAGTCACGGGCGGCGCGCGGGTGCAGCGCCAGGTCGGCGGAGAGCTCCGCCGCGTCGCGCGGCCCCTCGGCCAGGGCGGTGAAGACGCCCAGTTCCATGGCCGTGGTCAGCAGCCTGCTGCGGAAGAAGGACCACCCGACGAACATCACGTCGTACGGGTCCTGAAGTGCGTTCCGCGAGCCGGCCGTGGGCCCCTGCGGTGTGGTGCCGGCACTACCCGGCCCAGGCGTGGTCATCCGCTCACCCTCACTCTCTCGTCGCGTGGCTGTGCTGTGCGCCCGTGGTGCGGGGGAGAGCCGCACCACGGGCAGCGCCGGCATGTCGTACCGATGGGGATCACACCGCCTGGCGCTGCGGCCGCATTCCGGCGGATTCGACGCGTGGTGTGTGCCTGCGGCCCATTCGGGCGCGCAGCCAGAGTTCCAGCGGACGCTCGTAGAACTGATACAGCAGGGCGCACACCGCAGTGGTGACGGCCAGGGCCAGAAGCGCCCATCCGGCATGTGACCAACTGGGCTGCACCGGCATCATGTAGAACTGGATGACGGTCTTTCGGTCGAATACCGCGGAAGCGATTTCGAAGAGCACCGTGAAATGGATCAGGTAGAAGGCGTACGACCATTCTCCGAGGGAAATCATGGGCCGGCTGCTCAGCCAGGAGGACCGGCCGGACAGATCCCGCTGGGCGACCGCGACCACCACCAGGGCGTACAGCGGCGCCGTCACCTGGCCGAGCGCGTCGTACACCACGAAGGCGCGCCAGGTTTCGTCGCGCAGCAGCCACAGTGCGAACAGCCCCGCGGCCAGCAGGATGGACGCGGCGCCCGTCCCCAGCGGCGAGCGCCAGCCCTTGCGCACGGCGGCCGCGGCGACGACGCCGAGCAGGAACTCCCACACCCGGGCGATCGGCGAGTACGTCCCGAAGATCAGCCCGTCCATGCCGCTGAAGGCGGGGCGCGGCGACGGGGGATAGGCCTGCCAGAGCCAGATCTTGATGCCCCAGCCGATCAGCACCAGCACCACGGCGGCCCCGGCGAGCCGGCGCAGCGAGCGGCGCCGGGTGAACCCGGCGAGGAACGGAAAGACCGCGTAGAAGAAGGCCTCGCACGCCAGGGACCAGGTCACCGGGCTGGTGCCGCCGAGGATCCAGCTGGGCACCCACGCCTGGAAGAGCAGGACGGCGGAGACGGCCATCATGACGGTCTTGTCGGTCTGGCTGTCGGGGATGTCCGACAGCTGCAGGGCGAGCGGCAGCAGAGCGCCGACCGCGAGCATCGGCCAGATCCGCGCGAACCGGCGCCCGTAGAAGGCACCCGCCCGGTCGCCGTCGAGGTGGGTCCAGGTCAGCACGAAGCCGGACAGCACGAAGAAGAAGGTGACCCCCGAGGCGCCCAGCTTGAACACGGCGTCGGTGTGCGGCAGCGGCATCAGGGTGGTCACGTGGTTGAGGAAGACGGCCAGCGCGGCGATCCAGCGCAGGCCCGTCAGGGAGTTCAGCCGGGTGCCCGGCCCGGGCCCGGGCCCGGACGCGGTGGCGGGGGAAACCGGTGGGGATTTCGGCCGCGAGGCGGAAGAAGTCATGGCACCAGCCATTCGATGACGACGGGGTGAGCGGACTGATTCTCGGCCTCGGAATTCAGGGAGCCGGCGCCGGAGTGCGCCGAGCGAGGCCAAAGCGTGCCACAGCATTGCAGCACCCGGCGATGAACCCGTCGTTAAGCGGTCATAAAATTGACGCCGACCGGTAATGGGCAAGTGTATTCCCCTTTTGATGCGCGGTCACGGCGGTTAGTCTCGGGGGAAGCGACCGAATTTCCGGACCGAATCGAGGGGACGTCATGCGGGAATTTCCGTATCGAACGGCGCTGGTCACCGGGGCGTCGAGCGGAATCGGAGAAGGGTTCGCGCGCCGGCTCGCGGCGCAGGGCGTGGACCTCGTACTCGTCGCGCGCCGCGGGGACCTGCTCAAGCAGCTCGCCGCCGAACTCGAGAGCAGTCATGGCGTGCGGGTCGAGGCGATGCCCGCCGACCTCACCGACGAGGGACAACTGGCCGCCGTGCAGGAGCGGCTCATCGATCCGGCGCGGCCCGTCGAACTGCTCGTCAACAACGCCGGTTCGAGCGACTCCGGCGCGTTCGCGGAGCTGCCGGCCGAGCGTGAGCTGCACACCGCCGTGCTCAACGCGGTGGTGCCGCTGCGTCTGACGCGCGCCTGCCTGCCCGGCATGATCGCCCGCGGTGCCGGCGGCGTCGTCAACGTCTCCTCGCTCGTCGCGGTGCTGCCCAAGCCCCGCTCGGCGACCTACGCCGCGTCCAAGGCGTTCCTGTCCTCCCTCGGCGAGAGTCTGGCCATGGAGGTCGCCCGGCACGGAGTCCATGTCACCACCGTGCACACCGGTCTGACCCGCTCCGGTTTCCACGAGGCGGCGGGCGTGGCCCCCGACACCCTCCCGAAGATCAACTGGCTGACGCCGGACGAGGTCGCCCGGTCCGGCCTGGAGGCGGTGGCAGCGGGCCGTCCGTCGGCCGTCCCGGGCCTCGCGTACCGCATCCGGCTGCCGCTGATGCGGGCCATGCCGCGCTCCGTCGTACGGGCCATCGTCCGCCGGGTGCACAAGGCGTGATCGCTACTGTCGGCCCACGCGCCCGCACGGCATGCTTCACCGCATACGGCGCTCTCCGCCCGGCTCGGCGCATTCCGGAAGCACAGTTGGAAAGGAACCTCCCATGGCCACGCAGCGCACCATCTCCCCCCGGCACCGGCTGCGCAACGGCGTCGTCACCCTCTCTCACCGCATCGGCCTGCCGTTCGGCCCGATGCATCTGCTGACCGTCCCGGGGCGCAAGAGCGGTGCGCCCCGCACGACGCCGGTCGCACCGGTGGTGGTGGACGGCACCTACTACCTGCTCCAGGCCTATCCCGGCGCCGACTGGGTCAAGAACGCCCGTGCCGCCGGGCGCGGGACGCTCACCCGGGGGCGCCGCTCCTGGGCCGTGCGGCTGACCGAGCTGCCGGAGCCGGAACGCGGCCCGGTTCTGCGGGAGTTCCCCGTCCAGAACCCGCGCGGAGTCGGCGCCTTCGTACGCAACGGCCTCGTCCGCTCCGGCACGCCCGACGGCTTCGCCGAGGCCGCGGACCGCTGCCCCGTCTTCCGGGCCACCCCCGCCGACGGGTCCTGACACCTGGCCGGCCGGCGCCGAGGCGCCGCGAACGGCGCGAACGGCGCGAACGCCGCGAACGGCGCGAACGGCGCGAACGGCGCGAACCGCGCGAACGGAGCGAGCGGGTGGCTCCCCGGGGACACCGGGGAGCCACCCGCTCGCTCGTGCTCCGCGACGGTGCCCCGGCACGGCCGGGGCACCCGCTCACTGCGGCACCGGCGCCTTCTCCTCGTGCGGCGCGGCCGGCAGCGCGACGCCCTGCGCATCGACTCCGGTGGTCAGATAGCGCAGCTCGTCCGGGCCCTCGTGACGCAGCCAGTGCGCCATCCGGCGCAGATCCTCCGGCTTGGGGTAGACGAACCGGCATGCCGGGTCCCGCAGCCCCAGGTGGTCCAGCACCACCGGAGCGTTCGCCACGGTCCGCAACAGCTCCCGGCCGGCGTCGCGGGCGCTGCGCTCACCCCGGTCGACGGCCTCGCAGACGCGGACCATCTCGTCGAACAGCGCCTTGTAGCCGTGGGATCCGGGCACCGGCAGACCCGGGTACGCGGCCTGCTCCATCACCCGCAGCACACCGTCGTCGCCGGAGTCCATGAACCGCTCGGTGAACCGGTCGAAGCGCAGGTTGATCGGCACCTCGGCGGCGCACCACACGCGGTAGACGGCGTTCCACAGGGCGTGGTCCGAGAAGGAGATGAACGAGCAGTTGACCAGCTCGTCGTTGTAACGGATCAGCCCCTGCTGGAGTTCGTCGACGTAGCGGAACCGCTCCTCGTCGAAGTCGTCGTCGGCGAGCGCCTCCAGCAGCCGCCACGCCAGCGAGTTGATGACCTCTCCGGTGTTGGTGAGGCCGCGCGAGTACAGCGGGTCGATGAAGCCGGCGGCGTGCGACATCAGGCACCAGCGATGCCCCACCGTACGCTCCGAGGCGTACTGGATGCGGTCCGCCGACACCCATGGCCGTACCGTCCGCGCCTCGGTGAAGAGGCGTTCCACGGCGGGGAAGCGCGCGGCGAACGTGCGGAACTCCTCCTCCGGGGTCATGTCGGCCGGCCTGGGGTACATCCGCTCGTCCAGGGTGAGACCGACGCTCACCAGGGGGTTCTTCGAGCCCGGCGCGTTGTTGAACGGGATGGACCAGAACCAGCCACGCTCGAAGAGGTGGTGCATGGTGCCCTCCACCCAGGGGATGGGCGGAGCGTCCTCCGGGCCGACCCGCAGACAGGCGTCGGTCGGCCGGACCCCGATCATGTGCGTGAACATCGAGCGTGAGTGGTGCTTGAGCGCCTCGGCAGGCTTGCGCAGGGCGAGCTTGTGCGCGACGGGCGAGCGGAAGCCGCTGGCGTCCACCAGGTAGCGCCCCTCGTGCCGCTCCCCACCCTTGCCGATCACGGCGACATGTCCCTCGGCCAGCTCGATGTCCTCGACCTGGAACGCCTGGCGGACGTCACAGCCGTAGCGGATCGCCGTGTGGAACAGGTAGGCGTCGGTGTCCTGACGGAACAGATGACTGGTCTGGAGCACCTTCGAGGGCGGACTGAACTGGAGGAACTCGGCCGGATCCGGCTCCTTGCCCTCCTCGTGCCGGATGAAGCCGAAGTGCCGCTTGGTCCCGCTGGTCGGGGCGATCTCGTCGCGGCAGCCCTCGTACGACGTGAGCGGCTCCAGCTCGGGCACGTCGTAGCGGCGGGCGAGCAGGCGGAACACCTTCAGCGTGTACAGGGTCGTCGATTCGCCGACGGCGAACCGGGGATGCACGCCACCGTCGAGCAGCAGGACCGAAACGCCCTGCCTGGCCAGAATGGCGCCCAGGGTCGAGCCGGCGATGCCCGATCCCAGGATGATCACGTCGTGACGGCGGGGCGCGACGGCTCGCGGTCGGGGGCGGTAGGCGGACAGCGGTCCGCGCATGAGGTCCTCCCTGGTCGATGGGGTGAGGGGTGTGCGGAGCCGGCCGCGGGGGGCGCGGCGGCGGGCCGGCGGAGCGCGCCGCGCACGGACCGGGGCACCGCGCCGCACCGCGGTGTCCCGGTACCGGTCCTGCCGGTCGCGCCGGGGACCGAGCGGGTGACCCGGCGGCGGTGGGGGACGCGCAGGCTCACCGTGGTCGCGGGCCGGTCAGTCCCGGCCGCCATGGGCGGCGGTCGGAGCGCCGGCGCCGCGGCGCACGCCGGGCGGCGGACCGCCCAGGTCGCCGTGGGCTCCGGGCGGCGGCTGGAACCCGCGGATCTGGTGGCTGTTGGCCAGCTCCTGCATCTTGGCCCAGTCCGGCCGCCCGTCCGCGACCAGCGCGGACAGGCCCCGGAAGAAGTGCTCCACCCCGCCGGGGGTGTGGATGACCAGCAACTGGCCCGGCTCGTCACTCACGTTGAGGAACCGGTGCGGCACCCCGCGCGGGCCGAAGATGACGGTGCCGGCCGAGAGGGTCTCGGTGACGCCGCCGACCTCGAACTCGTAGCGGCCCTTGTTGACGAAGAACGCCTCGTCGGCCGTCTCGTGCACGTGCAGCGGCGGACCGCTGCCCGGCTGGGTGGTGATCTGGTAGAAGCTGTACAGCCCGCCGGTGTCCTCCTTGTTCAGCAGGAACCGGCCCTCCTCGCCGAACCAGCAGACGGGGTCGACCTCATCCCGGCTGACCACTTTTCGCTCGGGCTTCGACACGTTGTTCCCTCCTCGGGGTCGCGCGAGCCGTCCTGGAGGGCTCGCGGGAGTCGTCAGGCGTCGTTCAGAGCCGCGGCCGGCGCCGCCGGGGACGACGGACAGCACACCAGCGGCCGATAAAGAGCCGGATAAACAGGGGAAAAGCAGGCCGTCAGGCGAGCGCCGTGCCGCCGTCCGCCAGCAGGCAACTGCCCGTGAGGTACGACGCCCGGGGGGAGGCCGCGAACGCGATGAGCTCGGCGACATCCTGAGGCGTCCCGTTGCGGCGCACCGCGGCACGCTCGGCGGCCGCGCGGCGCTGCTGCTCGGGAATGTGCGCCGCGAGCTCGGTCAGGATCAGGCCGGGCTCGACCGCGTTGACCCGGACACCGAGCGGCCCCACCTCCAGGGCGAGGGTCCGCACCGCCGCCTCGACGCCCGCCTTGGCGACGGCCAGCGGCAGGAACCGCGGCGCGGGCCGGCGGGCGAGCGCGGCCCCGACCGCCACGATCGACCCCGCACCGCGCTCGGTCATGCCGGGCAGCACGGCGCGCGCGGTCAGGAACAGCGCCTTCAGCTGCCGGTTGACGACGTGCTCCAGGTCTTCCCAGGTCAGCTCGGTCGCGGGTGCGATGCGCGCCTCGTGGGCCGCGAGACCGGCCGCGTTGAGCACCAGCACGTCCACCGGCCCCAGTTCACCGGCGGTGGCGGCGAGCATGTCCTCGACCTGCCGGGCGTCGGTGACGTCGGCCTGGACCGCCACCGCCTCGCCGCCGTCGCGGCGGATCTCGTCCACCACGTCCTGCGCCCGGTCGGCGCCCTTGTGGTAGTTGACGGCCACTCGGGCGCCCCGGGCGGCGAGCAGCCGCGCCGTGGCCGCGCCGATGCCGCGGCTCGCGCCCGTGACGAGCGCGACGCTGCCCTCGAACTCACGGGCGCCGCCCCCGGCGCCGGTGCCCGGCGGGTGCCCTGTGGTGTGTGCGGAAGTCACCGGATCATCTCCTCAACTCACCTGCCATCGATTCGTCGTCGGTCCTGCGGGCCCGCTGCTCATCCCCAGGCCAGCCAGCAACCGCCGAGGGCGGCGCAGAAGCCGGCGACGGCGCAGGCGGTCCGCAGGCGGTTGGCCCGCGCCCAGTCGGCGCGCAGCGCGCCCCAGCCGTCCGGGATCTCACCCGCCTCGGCCCAGGCGTCGATCCGCCGGTTCATCCGCACGTTGCGCAGCTCGGACACCAGCGCGACGCCCACCACCGAGGCCAGGGCGCAGGCGAAGGTGGCCTTGGCAGCGGAAGTGGGGGCGAGGAAGGACAGCCCCAGGCCGGTGGCCAGCGCCACCTTGTTGACCGTGGGCATGAGCGGGTCGAACCCGGGGTCGAGCAGCCGGTGCACCTCCGACCAGGTCTGGCGCGGCAGCCGCAACAGCATCGGCACCACGGCCCGTTCCACCGCGACCAGGGCGCCGGCCAGCACCCCGGTGCACAGGACGAACACGGCGGCCAGTACGGCGGACAGCATGACGCGCGCTCACCCCGTCCCGCCGGGGACGGCGCCCACGGCAGCGCCGGCCGGCGGCACCGGGCCGCGCTCCAGGCGCCCGTCCAGCATCAGCCCGTAGCTCTGGCCGCGGGCCACGCTGTCGAAGAAGGCGTACATCATCAGGTCCCGCAACCGGCACAGCGGCGCGCTGTGCACCAGGCCGAGGGTGCCGATCCGCCAGGACGTCGTCACCATGTCGGCGGCCCGGGACGCGCGGCTCTCCTCGAAGGCGCGCAGGGCCCGGGGCACGTCCGCGGGCCGGGTCCGGCCGAGCACCGCGGCGAGGGCCACGCCGCTCTCGATCGCCTGCCCGGCGCCCTGGCTCAGGTTGAGCGTCATGGGATGGGCCGCGTCACCCACCAGCACCACACGGCCGTGCGCCCAGCCGCCGCGCGGCGGCCGGTCGTGGATCGCCACCGGCAGGATCGCCTCCTCCTCGGTCGAGGCGATGATCCGGCCGACCGGATCCGGCCACCGCCGGTAGGCGGCGGCCAGCGCGTCGCGCCGGCCCCGGCGGACCGTGTCGATGCCCGCCGACGCCCGGTCGCTGGTGATCGCGTCCCAGTAGACCTCCTTCTCATTGAGCCGGCAGTAAAGGAAGCGCAGCCCGCCCCTGCCCCACAGGTTGAAGAAGGTGCCCGTGGGCACGAGGGTCTCGCCGGGCAGCCGGGTGATGGCCTGCCAGGCCGTGTAACCGGCGTAGCGCGGCGGCGGCTCGAAACCGCGGCGCATCTCGGCGCGCACGGTCGAGCGCAGCCCGTCCGCACCGATCAGCACATCGCCGCGGGCCGAGGAGCCGTCGGCGAAGTGCGCGGTGACGCCGTCGCCGTCCTCGGTGTAGCCGGTCAGCCGGGATCCGAGGCGCATCCGGTGCTCGCCCACGGCCTCGGTGAGCACCGTGTGCAGGGAGGAACGCCGCAGGGCGCACGCGGGCGCCCCGCAGCGCTCGGTCGGTCCGTCCAGGTGCCAGCGCGCCAGCCGCCTGCCGGTGTCCGAGCGGAACTCGTGGAACCGCATCCGGACGGAGTCCGCGGCGACGGCCTCGTCGAGCCCGATCCGGCGCAGCGCGAGAAACGCGTTGTGCCAGAGCATGAAACCGCCGCCGGTCAGCAGCAGCCCAGGGCTGCGGCGCGCCTCGAACACCTCCGTCTCGATGCCCTGCCGCAGCAGGCCCGCCGCGGTGGTGAGTCCGCCGATGCCGGCACCGATCACCAGTGCCTTGCGGATGGTCGCCATGGCGGTTGTCCGCTCAGCCGTGCGACGGGACGCTGTCGAGCCGGGTGCGCAGATCGTAGATCCGCCGCTCGATGCCGCCACCGCTCCAGTACGGGAACATGGGCGCGGCCGTCTCCCGGTGTGTGGGGGCGTCCTCCCAGGCGCGGAAGGCCTGCTCGCTCTCCCACTCGGCGAGCAGGATGTAGCGGCCGGGCTCCTCGGCGTCGCGCAGCAGCTCGTCACGGATGTGGCCGGGGGTACCGCGGACCACGGCGGCGACCGAACGGTACGCCTCCTCGAAGGCCTTCCGGTCCTTCTCCTCGATCCGGGCGGACACCATGACACGCACGGGCATGACGGTCACCTCTCCTGGGTGGGTCGGGCGGGGATGTGTGCGACGGTCTCGAGGACCCGCTTGCGGGCGGAGGCGCGGAACGTCTCCAGCCGGCCGCTGAGCTCCTCGCGTTCGGGACTCTTCTGGAAGGCCTCCAACGAGGCCCGGTCGGCCCAGTCGGCCATGATCAGGTGGATCTGCGGATCCTGCGGGTCCCGCAGCAGGGTCTGTCCGACGCTGCCGGGCAGTTCCGCCGCCGCCCGGGCCGTCTCCAGCCAGGTGGCGCGGAACTCGCCCTCGTAGCCCTCGCGGACCCGCATCTCCAGTACGGTGCGCAGCATGTGCGCGGCTCCCTCGTGGTCGGTTGGTGCGTCAGATGCCGCCGTCGGCGTCGAGCGTGGCGCCGGTGACGTACCGGGAGGCGTGCGAGACGAGGAACAGCACCACGTCGGCGATCTCCTCGGGACGGCCGAGCCGGCGCAGCGAGATCATCTGCTCGTAGCGCGCCCGGCCCTCCTCGGTCACCGCCTTCATCTGGTCCGTCTCCACCAGGCCCGAGGCGATGCAGTTGACCCGCACCCCGCGCGGCCCCAACTCCTTGGCCAGCGCCCGGGTCAGGCCCATCACGCCGGCCTTGGACGCGACGTAGTGCGCCGCGCCGGGCATGCCGTGGTGGGCGACGGCGGAGCTGATGTTGACGATCGAGGCGACCTCGGCCAGGTACGGCAGCGCCGCGCGGATCACCTGGTACATCCCGGTGAGGTTGGTGTCGAGGATGCGGTGCCACTCCTCGGGTGCCAGCTCCTCCAGCGGCAGGTGGCTGATCACCCCGGCGTTGTTCACCAGGGCGTCCACCGGACCGTGCGTCTCGTGCGCGGTCGTCAGCAGACGCCCCACCTGCTCCGGGTCGGCGATGTCGCAGCGCACCAGGGAGCTTTGCGCGCCCTGCTCGTCCAGCTCACGCCGGAGCGAGTCGACCTGCCGGCCCTCCTGCACATGGCAGGCCGTCACCGAGGCGCCCTGCGCGGCCAGCGCCAGCACCGTGGCCCGGCCGATGCCCCGGGTGCCGCCGGTGACCAGCACGTGCCGGCCCTTCAGCGCGAAGTCGACGGGGCTCACCGGCCCACCCCCGCCCGGGTGCGGTTGCGGGCCGCCGCTTCCACCCGCTCCTTGATCAGCGCCAGCTGGACCTTGGAGTTGGCGTTGATACGGGCCGCCATGCCCTCGTCGTCGAGGGGGGCGTCCTGCTTCATGTGGAACTCCTGGACCCAGCGCATCTCGACGCCGGCGTCGGTCTGCCGGTAGTACCAGTGGATGTTCATGAACGCGAACGGCCCGGGCTCGACGCGGTGGGCCCGGACGTACTTGTTCGCCCGGTCCATGACCCGCTCGGAGACCCAGCTCCACACCTTGCCGTCCTCCTCCGGGTGGAGGGCGAGCCGGAACCGCACGGTGTCGCCGTCGCGGTGCAGGATCTCGGCGGACGCGTACTCGCTGAACAGCCGCGGCCAGTTCGCCACGTCGTTCGTCATGTGCCACACGATGTCGAAGGGCGCGTCGATGACGATGCTGTTCTCGGTACGGGCCGCGGCCGGCTTCAGCTGGTCGTTGATCAGGGCGTGGATCTCCGGGAAGCAGGTGACGCCCTCGGCGTCGAGCCGTATGTCGTAGCGGTTCTCCACCTCGGTGAGGACGTTGAGCAGACCCAGCGAGTCCACCCCCATGTCCTCGATGGTGACGTTCCGGTCGTCCGTCTGGAGCACCTCGGCGGGAATTCCGGTGCAGCGCTGGACGATCGTGAGGAACTCCTCGTAGGTGAGAGGCGGCACGGTCATGGATGCCGGTCCTTTCGTCAGTGGGCGTGGAAGCGGGGCAGGGTGATGCGGCGCGGGGTGGGGACCGTCATGCGGCCACGGCCCGGACGACCAGCGCGGAGTTGAAGCCTCCGTACCCGCGGGCGATCACCAGGGCGGTGCGCAGCGGTGTCTCACGCGGCTGCGTCACCAGATCGATGGGGTGGTCGGCGGCCGGGGTGACCCGGGCGCCGGTGGGCGGGACCACCTGCTCGCGCAGCGCGAGCAGCGCGGTCACCACGTCGAGCGGGGCACCGCCCGCGTACAGCCGGCCGTAGCCGGCCTTCGGAGCGGTCACCGGCACACCGCGCGTACCGAAGACCTCGGCGAGGCATTCCGCCTCGGCGCGGTCGAGCTCCGGGGTGCCCGCCGCGTCGGCGAACACCACGTCGACGTCCTGCGGTCCGATCCCGGCGTCCGCGAGGGCCAGGTGCACCGCGCGCCGCAGTGCCGTGGTCCCGGACGTGGTGCCCGGCGCGGGGTCGAACGTGGCCCCGTGCCCCGCGATCTCGCCGTAGGGCCGGTCCACGCCCCGCTCACGGGCGGCGGCGTCGGCCTCCAGGACCAGCAGCGCACCGCCCTCGCCGGGGACATGGCCGCAGGCCCGCGCATCGAACGGCAGATAGGCGCGGTCCGGGTCGCCGCTGCCGCTCAGCCGTCCCGACGTGGTCTGACAGGTCAGCGCGTACGGACTCAGCGGCGCCTCGGTGCCGCCGGTGAGGACGACGGCGGCGTCCCCGGCCAGCACGGCACGCCGGGCCTGGGCGATGGCGTCGAGCCCACCGGCCTGCTCGGCGACGACCACCCCGCAGGGGCCCTTCATACCGTGCCGGATCGACAACTGGCCGGTGGTGGCGGCGTAGAACCAGGCGATGGACTGGTAGGGGCCCACATGGCGCGGCCCCTTGGACCACAGCGCCTCGATCTCGCGCTGCCCGAACGCGTTGCCCCCGGACGACGAGGCCGTGATGACACCCAGGTCGAACGCCTCGAACTCACCGGGCCGCAGGCTCGCGTCCCGCAGCGCCTCCTCGGCCGCCAGCAGCGCGAACTGGCTCCACCGGTCGGTCTGGATGACCAGCCGGGCGTCGACGCCCGGCACCGGGTCGGCCATTGGCACCTGACCGGCCACCCGCACCGGGAAACCGTCCGCGTCGAACCGGGTCAGCGGGCCCAGCGCGTTGCGCCCCTGCCGCACCCCCTGCCAGAAGGACGCGGCCGTCGTGCCGGCGGCGGCGACCGCCGAGATGCCGGTGACGACGGCGCGTGCCGCCGCCGTGACGGTGTCAGGCATCGCGCACCGCCGTACGGGGAGCCGTCAGCACCATCGCCGTCTGGAACCCCCCGAAACCGCTGCCCACACTCAGCACGGTGTCGGTACGGTGCTCCCGCGCCGTCAACGGCACGTAGTCCAGGCCGAGTTCCGGATCGGGGTGGTGCAGGTTGGCGGTGGGCGGAACGGTGTCGGACTCGATCGCCAGGGCGCAGGCGGCCAGTTCCAGCGCGCCGATGGCGCCCAGGGAGTGGCCCACCATCGACTTGATCGAGCTGACCGGCACCCGGTACGCGTGCTCGCCGAGCGTCGCCTTGAAGGCCGCCGTCTCGTGCCGGTCGTTCTGCCGGGTGCCCGAGCCGTGGGCGTTGACGTAGTCCACGGACTCGGCCGGCAGCCGGGAGCGGTCCAGCGCGATGCGTATCGCCTCGGCCATTTCCGCACCGTCCGGGCGCAGTCCCGTCATGTGGAAGGCGTTGCTGCGCTGGGCGTACCCGGCGACCTCGCAGTACACGCGGGCCCCGCGGCGCCGCGCGGCACCGGCCTCCTCCAGGATCAGCACCGCGGCGCCCTCGCCGAGCACGAAGCCGTCGCGGTCCCGGTCGAAGGGACGGGAGGCGTGCTCGGGGTCGTCGTTGTTGGGCGAGGTCGCCTTGATGGCGTCGAAGCAGGCCACCGTGATCGGCGACACGGGCGCGTCGGTGGCTCCGGCCACCACCACGTCGGCCTGCCCGTCCTCGATGAACTGGGCCCCCTGCGCCACGGAGTCCAGCCCCGAGGTGCAGCCCGTGGACACCACCCGGACCGGCCCCTGGGCGCCGGCCGCCCACGCCACCTCCGCGCCCAGCGCGCTGGGCACCAGCGCCCGGTACAGGTGGGCGTGGGGATCGGAGGCGTCCACCACCCAGCGGCTGCCGGCGTCGCTGACGCGCACGTACTCCCGCTCCAGGGTGATGGTGGACCCGACCGCGCTCCCCACCGAGACACCGATGCGATGCGGCGGTACCTCGTCGGCGGCCATGCCGCTGTCGGCGAGCGCCTCCCGGGCGGCCACGACCGCGAACTGCGAGCACCGGTCCATGCGGTGGATCTCGTCGGGCGTCAGACCGGCCGTGACGGGGTCGAAGTCGCACTCCGCCGCGATCCGCGAGCGGTAGCCGGAGGCGTCGAAGTGCGTGATGCCGCGCGTCGCCGTACGGCCCTCGGTGAGCAGCTTCCAGAACGCCTTGGTGCCGATGCCGCCGGGGGCGACCACGCCGATCCCGGTGACGACGGCCTTGCGGTGACTCATACGGACTCCTGATCCGGCAGCGGCTCCGTGTCCACATGCCCCAGTTCGGGCCGCGGTGCCAGCGGGCCCAGCTGGAAGACCAGGAAGGCGGGTTCCGGTCCGTGGTTCTCCAGCCGGTGGCGGACGTTGATCTGCAGGTGCAGGGCCTCGCCGGCGACGAGCGGCACGGGTTCACCGTCGATCCGCGCCGTGATCTCGCCCCTGACGAGGTAGAGGAACTCCTCTGAGTACGGGTGGTAGTGCTCGGTCACCACCTCGCCGGGCTCCAGGGTCAGCACCCCCATGAAGCCGGAGGTGGTGCCCGCTGTGGCCGGGCTGAGCAGCGTGCGCAGATCCCCGCCCCGGCGGCGGTTGGGCGCGACGTCCCTTGCCGCGATCTTGGTCATACGGTCGCTGGCGGCCACGCCAGCCTCCTCTCGTCGTGCCGCGCTCCCCCCGGTCCCGGCGTCCTGGTCGTCGCCGACGCGGGCGAGAGCCGTGCCGTGGTCAGCTGTCCGCTCGCCAGGTGTAGAACTCATGGGCCATCGCGTCCTCGGGACTGCGCCAGGTCTGCGGGTCGTACGCCGTGATGTGCGCGCTCAGTTGATCGTTGACGTCTCGGAACAACGGGTGGTCACGCACCTCGGAGAGCGAGTCACGGACTTCGTCGTCCGATGCGATGTAATGCATGTAGAGGTCGTGGAAGCGAAAGAGCCGCCGCTCCCGAACCCCGATCATGCGGGGCAGGTCGCCGGCGTCCGACGCGGCGAATATCCGCTTCACCTCGGCCGCCGAATCCGGCTTCATACGGGCGACGATGAGGGTGCTACGCATTCCGGTTCCCTCCGTTGTGGGCGCGCCGCTCGTCGGGCGGCCACTGAAGCGTCACGCACGGCCGTAAAGCGTCGATGAGGTCGACGAAAAACCGACGCCGAATGGGAGCGCACCGCCGCGTCCGACGCCGGGGCCGTGAGCGCACGGTGCGGCCGCCGTATCCGGCCGGGCAGCGGTCGCGCTCTCCTGGATTGCCCAGTCCACGCGGCTCACGGCCCGGCACCGTCCCCGGGCACCACCGCCCTGATCAGCGACGATGCGCGTCCGCCCGGTGCTGGAGTACCGGAGAACCGGCCGAAAGTACGCCCCGCCCCCCTCCCTTGGGCCGTAGGCGATCCGAACACCGCCTCGTTAGGCTCCCGGTCACCGCACCGCTTGTACTCCGAGTCCTGTGAAGTGCTCCGAACGACATGACCAATGCGGTATTCCCAGGGGGTTGAAGTGGACAGTCTCACCGTGGCCGACGCCCGGCGGAAAAGGCCGGGAGCCATTGACGGAGCGGTGCTCCGTGAGGTGTGCGGGCGGTTTGTGACCGGAGTGGCGGTGATTACCTTCCAGGGGCCCGAAAGAGAGCCCACGGGGTTGACCGTGAACTCCTTCACCTCGGTTTCCCTGACGCCTCCGCTCGTGCTGTTCTGCGTACACCGCGATTCCCGCGCGCTCACCGCGGTACGGGACGTCGGGGCGTTCGCGGTGAACATCCTCGCCGCCGACCAGAGGGAACTGTGCCGGGCGTTCGCCACCCGCGACACCGCCCGCTGCGCCGGACTCGCCCACCGGACCGGGACCACGGGCTCGCCGGTGCTCGCCGACACGCTGGCCTACCTCGACTGCCGGGTCCACGACATGGTCCCGGGCGGCGACCACGAGATCGTGCTCGGCGAGGTCGTCGACCTCGGGCTGCTGCGCGAGGATCCGCCGCTGGCCTTCTTCCGCAGTTCCCACCCACGGCTGGAGACCCTCGCATGACCGCCGTCGTCGATCACGTGCCGCCGCGCGCGGGTGGCCAGGACACCGCACCCCGCACGGTCGCCCTGCGGCTGCTCGGCCCGCTGGAGATCGTCGTGGACGCCAGGGAAGTCCCGCTCCCGCAGCGCAAGTTGCGGCAGCTGCTCGCCACGCTGCTGGTCCGGCCCAACGCCACCGTCTCCAACGACACGCTGATCAGCGAGCTGTGGGGCGACCACCCGCCGGCCACCGCGCTGGCCGCGGTGCGCGTCTACGTCTCCCAGTTGCGCAAGTTCCTCATCCGCCACGACCTCGACGGCCGGTGGTGCACGCTGCGCACCCGCCCGCCGGGCTACCAGCTCCAGGTCAACGACGGTGTCCTGGACACGGTGTGCTTCGACCGGTTGTGCGCGCTGGCCGCCGAGTCCGCGGAGGCCGGCCACCACGAACTGGCCTCGCGGCAGTACCGGGAGGCACTCGCGCTGCGCCGCGGACCGGCCCTGCAGGATCTCAGGGAGAGCCCGGCGCTCGCCGGAACCGCGCTCCAGTACGACGAGGCGTGGATGACCGCGCTCAAACGCCGCATCGACCTCGACCTGTCCCTCGGGCGTCACCTGGAACTCATCGGCGAGCTGCGGCGCCTGGTCGCCGAGGAGCCACTGAACGAGGGGTTCTGCGCCCGGCTGATGGTGGCCCTGCACCGCAGCGGCCGCAGCGGGGACGCCCTGGCCGCCTACCGGGGCACGCGCGCCCTGCTCATCGAGGAACTGGGCATCGAACCGGGGCTCGAACTGCGCATGGCCCACCAGACCGTCCTCACCGACGACACCGCCCTGCGGCTCCGGGCCCGGGCCTCGGCCTGACCGTAAGTGAAGCAATTCCGGATAAGACAACGCCGTCCCACGGTGCAAGACTCGCGGTGGTCGCGCCTTGCGGGGTGCCGCAGGCATGTGGTCCGGGCGCGCCCGCCCATCAGGAGAGTGTCGAGGACGGGACGGCCGGCGGTGCCGTAGCACGACGAGGCTGCGCGGTATGCCGTGGGCCGCCGTCGTGCGATCCCGCCCAGAGAGCGGAGTGATGACGAACGAGTCCCCCCGGCCGCGCGGCGCGCGTGCCCGCGCGTTACACCGTGGCGCGGCCACGCTGCTGGCCCTGACGATGCTGCTCCAGGTCGGCTTCGGCGCAGGCTATATCAGCGGCGACTACGACTCCATGGACATGCACCGCCTCAACGCCCGTGTGATGGTGGTCGTCGGGCTTCTGACGTTCATCAGCGCCCTCTGGCTGCGGCGCGTGGGAGGGCCCGTGCGGGCCGTCGCGACCTCGGCGGCGATGGTGGTCGCGCTGGTGCTCCAGATGGTGCTCGGCGTGGAGCGCGTGGTCGCCGTGCACGTGACCCTGGGCGTGCTGATCGCCAGCGCCGTCACCCTGCTCGTCATGCGGGCCTGGACGATGCCCGTCCCGACCGGTGCGCGCCGCCCCGCCGTGACCGGACGCGCCTCGGAGCCCGTTTCATGAGGCGGCGTCGGTTCCTCGGTGGCACCGCGGTGGGGGCGGCCGCGCTCGCCGCCGTCTCCGTGCCCCTCATCGGCAGCGCCGTGCGCGAGGCGGACGGTTCCAGCCCCGGCCGTGTCCTCACCTCCCGGGCCCGGCTGCCGAAGCCGTACGCGGTCCCGCTGCCGGTCCCCAAGGTGCTCGAACCGGTGCGCACCTCGGGCGGCACCGATGTGTACGAGCTGGCGCAGCAGGTCGCCGATCTGGAGATCCTGCCCGGACTGGGCACGCGCGCCTGGACGTACGGGGGGACGTTCCCCGGGCCGACCGTCGTCTCCCGAGCGGGACGGCGCACCCAGGTCCGGCACCGCAACCAGCTGCCGCAGCCCAGCGTGGTGCACCTGCACGGCGGCCACACCCCGACCGACAGCGACGGCTATCCCATCGATGTCGTCCTGCCCGCCGACGGCCGGATCTCCGCGGAGCAGGCCGCGAACGCCATGACGGCGGGCATGGCGGGCCACGACGGGGGCGGCCACCACGGCGGGCACACCGGCGTGGCGGGGATGGCGCGCGGTGAGCGCACCTACACCTATCCCATGAACCAACGGGCGGCCACGCTGTGGTACCACGACCACCGGATGAGCTGGACGGGCCTCGGCGTCTGGCGCGGCCTCGCCGGCTTCCACCTGGTCCGCGACGACGAGGAGGAGCGGCTGCCGCTGCCGCGGGGTGACCGTGAGCTGCCGCTGATGATCACCGACCGGGCCTTCGAGGAGGACGGCTCCTTCCGCTATCCCCTCGTCGACCCCTCTCTCGCGCGGCCGGGCGTCACCGACTCCTACATGGACGGCGTTCTCGGGGACGTCATCCTGGTCAACGGCGCTCCCTGGCCGGTGCACCGCACCGAGCGGGCCCGCCACCGGCTGCGCATCCTCAACGCCTCCAACGCGCGCCCCTACCGCCTGGCGTTCGACCCGCAGCCGCCCGGCGGCGACGCCTTCGTGCAGATCGGCAGCGACGGCGGACTGCTGGAACGGCCGGTACGGCACGACGCCGTTCACCTGGGCCCCGGTGAACGCTTCGACGTGGTCGTCGACTTCTCGCGGTGGAAGGCCGGCACGCGGGTACGGCTGGTCAACACGCTCGCCGACGGAACGGGCGACCACGTCATGGCGTTCGACGTCACCGGAGGATCGGTGACCGACGACACCCGCGTCCCGGACCAGCTCTCCCGCATCGAGCGGCTCGACGCGGGCAAGGCCGTCACCACCCGCCACTTCCACTTCCGGCAGGGCAAGGACGGCTGGACCATCAACGACGACACCTACCAACCCGGCCGGCCGCTGGCCCGGCCCCAACTGGGGCAGCTGGAGATCTGGCGGTTCACCACCAGCCTCCACCACCCCGTGCACGTCCATCTGAACCACTTCCAGGTCGTCTCGCGCAACCACAAAGACCCCGGTGCCTACGACGTCGGCTGGAAGGACACGGTGGATCTGCCACCCACGGATGCGGTGGAAGTCGCCGTACGGTTCACCGACTACGCCGGGACCTACCTGCTCCACTGCCACAACCTGGAGCACGAGGACATGGCGATGATGGCCGATTTCGTCGTCGAATGACCGTACCGACCGTCGCACACTTCGCCGGTGCGGGTGCCCGCCACCCGGGAAACACCCGCGCCGGCGGACCTTACGTGATGCCGGTGGCCGTATCGGCGTTTTATCTGGGCTTTTTCCGGCTGAGCCACGATGACCGCATGCCTCATCGCCTGCGTGGCCTGCTGCGAATTCTCCTGGACGGTTTCATCGCCTACGGCGTGGCCTACTTCGTCATACCGGAGCCGGAACTCGTCGAACCCGCACCAGGGCATCCCGAACGCCTTTGCCCCGACACACCACTGACCGGAACCGAGCGGGCTCTGGCCCGTCAGCTCGCGGACGAGGAAGGCCTGGATCTCCTCAGGTGGAGAAGTCGGGGATGAACGCCCTGGGGCACGGAGAGGAAAAGCGGACGGCGGTCGGCGCCCCGTCAGGCCGCCGTGGTCGCGGGCGCGGAGCCCTGCTCCGTCTCCCGGCCGCCACGTCCCTCCTCGAACCGCCCCACGGCCGTGATCACGAGCAGGACGAGCGCCGCGATCGCCGTCGCCGTACGCAGCTGGTTGTACAGGTCCCAGCGGTGCAGGAACTCGGCGTGATCAGAGGGCGCCGAGGTCACGGCCCACTCCTTGATCCGGGCGTTGATCGGCACGTTCCCGAACCTCGTGATGAGGAGGGAACCCAGGGTCAGCAGCGACGCCCCGCCGGCCAGTTGCCGCTCCCGTCCGCGGGTGAGTACCGCCAGTCCCAGCGAACTGAGCATCGCCGTCACCATCGCGGTCTGCATGACGGGCGAGTTCATCTTCATGAGTTCGGCATGGAACGACAGCCGCATCTCCAGGGGCACGGCCCAGAATGTGGGGGCGAGATTCACCGCTCCATAGCCGAACGCGCCGGCGAGAAGGCCGGTGGCGGTCAGCGCGACCCCTTTCACCAAGCGCACTCGCATGACGTCTCCTTCCGCCGGAATCGCATCGGATGCGAGCCGGAGGGATGTCCCGAAATCTCCGCCGGGTCCGGCATCCCATCCGATCTCGTCGCTCACGATATCGGGCTGCCGGGCACAACCGGAGCGCGGCGGCGAGAAAGCGTCATTTTCCGACATCTCTTCCTTGCCTCGGCGGTCCCCGCAAGAAGTTCCCCCCTCTGGAGGTTCCATGTCTCTCGAAGAACGGGCCGGCGCGGGTGCCGGGGCCGGGCCCGCCCCGCGTCCCACCCGTCACCCTGGCCTGGCTCTGCTGGTCATCGCCGCAGGGGAGCTGATGGTGGTGCTCGACGCCACGATCGTGAACATAGCCCTGCCCAGCATCCAGACCGGCCTGAGCATGTCGGCCGGCAGCCTGTCCTGGGTGGTCAACGCCTACGCGCTGGCCTTCGGCGGTCTGATGCTGCTCGGTGGCCGGGCCGGTGACCTGTTCGGCCGCCGCCGCGTCTTCCGCTTCGGCATCACCCTGTTCGTCGCGGCCTCGGCCCTCGGCGGCCTGGCACCCAACGCCGGTCTGCTGATCGGTGCCCGGGCCCTCCAGGGTGTCGGCGCGGCGGTCGCGGCACCGACCGCGTTGTCGTTGATCGCGACGAACTTCGCCGAGGGCAAGGAGCGCAACCGGGCCATGGGCGTGTACGCCGCCATGGCCGGGGTCGGGTCCACGGTGGGTCTGATCCTCGGCGGTCTGCTCACCCAGTACCTCGACTGGCGCTGGGTGCTGCTCGTCAACGTCCCCATCGGCGCCGGTGTACTGATCGGCACGGTGATCCTGGGCGAGGCCGACCGCGCGCAGGGCAAGGCGGACGTCGTGGGTGCCGCGGCGGGGACCGCCGGCCTGCTCTCCCTGGTGTACGCGATCACCCGCGGCGGTCAGGACGGCTGGGCGGACGCACTGACCGTGACCTTCTTCGTCGCGGCCGCGGTGCTGCTCACCGTGTTCCTCCTGACCCAGGCACGCGGCGCGCATCCCATGCTGCCGCTGCGCATCCTGCACGACCGCAGCCGCGCGGGCACGTACGCCACCATGTTCCTGGTCGGCACGGGCATGTTCGCCACCTTCTACTTCCTGACCCTCTACATGCAGCACGTCCTCGGCTACGGCGCGATCCGCACGGGCCTCGCCTACCTCCCGTTCAGCGTCGGGGTGGGCATCATGGCGGGCGTCGCCTCCCGCCTGGTGGTCAAGGTGCCGCCGCGGGAACTGGCCGCTCCCGGGCTCGCCGTGGCGGCGGTCGGCATGATCTGGCTGAGCCGGCTGACCCCGCACTCCTCCTACTGGGGCACGCTGATGCCGGGCATGTTCGTGACCGCTCTGGGGCTCGGCGCCACCTTCGTGCCGATGACGCTCGGCGCGGTGCGCGGCGTGGCGGAGAACGACTCGGGCAGCGCCTCGGCGCTGCTCAACACCGCTCAGCAGGTGGGCGGCGCGCTGGGGCTGGCCACGCTGGCCACGCTGGCCACCACGTTCGCCGACCGGCGTGTTCCACATGCCGACGGGACGTATTACGCGGGCCTGCGCCGGCACGACCTCGGCCTGGTCGCCCGGGCCCAGGACGCCATGACCCACGGCTACACCCGCGCCTTCATCGGCTCGGCCGCCGTCTTCGCGGTCGCCATGCTGATCGCAGCCGTGGCCATCAACGCGGGGCCGCAGGGGGCGGACACGACCTGAGCGCGGGGCCGGCGCCGTACACGGCGGCGCCGGCCCGTCAGGGCGCCGGCTCTCCTCACCTTTCCCCGACCGCGTCGGCGGGGGCGCGCCGGGCTCTCCCGGGCGCCTCCGCCATGGGTTCCCCCGGCGGGTGTGGGTACACGGGCGGAGGGCCCGGGAACCGCGGTCCCGCACCGGGTCGAGACACTCGAACCACCCCGTCGGGAGAGCACGATGGAACTCGTCGAGGAAGCTCCCCATCGCTTCCGTATCGCACAGCGCGGGGACATGCGGGTACCCGGAGTCGTGTTCGCCTCCCGGGCACTGCTGAGCGACGCCGAGCAGGCGCTGGGGCAGGTCGTCAACGTCGCCACGCTGCCCGGCATCGTCGGCGCCTCGTACGCCATGCCGGACATTCACTGGGGGTACGGCTTCCCCATCGGCGGCGTCGCGGCGACCGACGTGGACGACGGCGGGGTGGTGTCACCGGGAGGGGTGGGCTTCGACATCTCCTGCGGGGTGCGGCTGCTGGTCGCGGACTGCGACCGCGAGGGGCTTCGACCCGCCCTCGAGGCGGTCATGGACGGCCTCGACCGGGCGATCCCGCGCGGCGCGGGACCCGGCGGGGTGTGGCGGCCGAGCGGCCCCGGAGAGCTGGAACGCGTCCTGGAGGGCGGAGCCCGGTATGCCGTGGAGCAGGGCCACGGCGAGGAGCGGGACCTCGCCCGCTGCGAGGACGGCGGCGCGGTCGACGACGCCGACGTCGGGCAGGTGGGTCCGCGGGCCCGCGAGCGGGGCCTCGGGCAGGTGGGCAGCCTGGGATCGGCCAACCACTTCCTGGAGGTGCAGCAGGTGGCCGAGGTGTACGACGAGGCGGCCGCGGACGGGTTCGGAATCACCCGCGGCCAGGTGACCGTGATGATCCACTGCGGGTCCCGCGGACTCGGCCACCAGATCTGCACCGATCATGTGCGGGCGATGGACCAGGCCATGGCCCGGTACGGCATCGCCGTGCCCGACCGGCAGCTGGCCTGCACCCCGGTGGAGTCGCCGGAGGGGCAGGCGTACCTGGGTGCGATGGCCGCCGCCGCCAACTACGGGCGCGCCAACCGCCAGCTGCTCACCGAAGCCGCCCGTCGGGTCTTCCGCCATGCCGCGAACATCCGGCTGTCCCTGGTGTACGACGTGTCGCACAACCTCGCCAAGCTGGAGACCCATGAGGTGGCGGGGCGGCGGCGCCGGCTGTGCGTGCACCGCAAGGGCGCGACGCGGGCGTTCCCGCCCGGGCATCCCGATCTCCCCGAGGACCTGCGGGGGCAGGGGCAGCCCGTGTTGATTCCCGGGACCATGGGCACGGCCTCGTACGTCCTGGCGGGGGTGCCCGGTGGAGGCGCGTTCTTCTCCACCTGCCACGGCGCGGGCCGCAGGATGAGCCGCCACCAGGCCGCCCGCGCGATCACCGGGAGGGAGCTGCGGGCCAGGCTGGAGCGGGACGGCATCGCGGCGCGTCCGCTGTCGTGGCGCGGCCTGACGGAGGAGGCCCCGGAGGCGTACAAGGACGTCGGCGAGGTCGTGGCGGCGAGCGAGAGTGCCGGGCTGTGCCGCATCGTCGCCCGGCTGGTGCCGCTCGGCGTGGTCAAGGGCTGAACCCACAGGTCGACGGCTGCCGACGGCTGTCGTCGACCGGCTCACACGTCCACGATCGCCGTGCACGACCACCCGTACGGGTCCGGTCCCATGTGCAGACCGTGCCACGACACGCCCTTCGGCACGGCACCGGTGATCTCCACGTCCGACAGCCCGGTGACCGTCAGGCGCACCTCGAGCCCGTCGTCGTCGGCCTCGGCCTCCACGTCCACGGGTACCTGGCCGTGAACCTCCAGCCGGTAGACGACCTCCTCCAGCAGCGCGGCCAGCAGATCGTCGTCGTCGTTCTCGGCCAGCCGCACGCGCTCCACGGCCGTGGGACGCGCCGTGGACAGGTCCGCGAAGGCGTCCACCAGCCCCGTCGCCGCCTCCGCCAGGCAGCTCTCCCGGCTGACTCCCCACGCCTCGATCCGCACATCGGCGGTGTGCGGCACCGTCCGGTGACCGCTCGAGCCCTGCCGACGCATCGACCTGTCGTCGTCCGTATCGCCGACCATGCCCACCGTGTGCCCCGCTCGGCCGCTTCCACACGGCCCGCGACGTGCAAACCGCGCGGCCCCGGGGCGTCGAACACCCCCAGGGCCGCGACCAGGTCCGCCACGCGCCTCACCCCGTGGCGAGCGCGGTCCGCTCCTTCCCGTCGCCCGCGGCCTCCGCCGCGCTCTCCTCCGCCGTGCGCCCGCGCAGCGCCGTCACCACCAGCAGCGCCGAGAACAGGGCGGCCGAGCCGCACACCACGAACCCGATCGAGTAGCCGTGGCCGAGTGCGTCCAGGGCGTAGGAGCGGGCCGCGCCCGGCGGGGAGGCCGGGGGCACCGAGTTGAGAGCGAGCGGGCCGCCCTCCGTCAGCACCTCGTGCGCCGCCGCCTTCGACTCCGCGCTCAGCGAGGAGGCGCCGGCCAGCGAGGAGGTGACCCGGGCCGCGGCCTGGCTCAGCGCCACCGCGCCGATCACCGCGGGGCCCAGCGTGAAGCCGAAGTCGCGCAGCAGGTTGGTGGCCGCGCTCGCCATGCCCGCGAGCGGCACCGGGACCGTGTTGACGGCTGTCGCGGTGATGGACGAGACGGTGAAGGCGAAGCCGATGCCGACCAGCCCCAGCGGCAGGATGAGGGAGGTCAGGTTCTGGTCGGCGACGTCCAGCCCGGCGGCGAGGAAGTCGCCCGCGGCGATCAGCGCCAGACCGGCGGTGAGCAGCGCCCGGGCGGGCAGCCGGTGCAGCAGCCGCGAGGTCAGCGGTGTGAGGACCGGCGTGATCCCGTTGAGCAGCAGGAACGCGAAGGCCGTACGCATCGGGCTCTGATGCTGGATCGGACCGAGCCGGATGCTGGCCGCGTACGCCGTGCCCAGGAAGCTGAACATGCCCACGACCGCGACGACCGAGGCGATCGCGAAGGAGCGGTTGCGGAACAGGTCCAGGCGCAGCAGCGGGGAGCGGGCGCGGCTCTCGGCATGGACGAACAGGCCGATGAACACCGCCGCGATCACGAACGCCACGATCACCGGGGTCGAACCCCAGCCGTCCGCCGGGCCCTGGATGACGGCGTACAGCAGTGCGAACAGGCCGACTCCGATGGTGATCTGACCGCCCACGTCCAGCGAGCGGCCCTCCGGCGCTCGGGAGTCGGCGGCGAGCCACACGCTCACCAGGCCGCTGACCGCCGCCAGCACCGCCACCACCACGAACGCCGAGCGCCACGAGCCGTAGGTGCCGGTGATGCCGCCGAGCAGCGGGGCGAGGAAGCCGCCCGCTGACAGGCTGGAGGCCCATACGGCGATGGCGCGCGCCCGCTGGGGGCCGGTGTGCGTGCCGGCCGCGATCATGGCGAGCGAGGTGGGGAAGAGCGCGGCGGCGCCCAGACCGGCCAGCGCCTGGCCCACCCACAGCTGGTGGATGCCGGAGGCGCCCGCGGCGACGACCTCACCCGCGCACAGCAGCGCGGCACCGCCGACCAGCAGCCGTTTGCGGCCGAAGAGGTCGCCGAGGACGCCGAAGGAGAGCTCCAGGACGGCGACGGGCAGCAGGAACGCGTCCGAGATCCAGGTCAGCTGGGAGCCGACGGGGTGGAGGTGTTCCTGGAACAGGCCGTTCAGGGTGGCCGGCATGGCGAGGCCGATCTGGGCGAGGCAGACGGCGAGACAGCCGGCGACGAGCGTGCCGAGCGGGAGCGACACGCGCGGGGGAGCGGATGCGGACGGGGGAGCGGATGTGTCGGACATGAGCGGGTCCCAACGTCAGTGGTGGGTGGAGTGCGCCGGGCGGTCGCGGCCGACCGTCAGACGGGCCGGGCGGTACGGGACATAGGCCGCCCCGTCCAGACCGAGCGCGGTCGCGGACCGCTGGAGTGCGGCCGGGGTCGCCGCGTCGTCCCAGTGGCCGGTGGTGACGCGGTGGTCCAGTGCGTGCAGGGCGGCCACCGTCTCGGCGGTGGTGAACGTGCAGTGGCCCTGCCGCTGGACGTAGGCCTGACGCAGCAGCGCCCCGTCACCGGCCGCCCGCACCCGGTCGCCGAACCGCCGCTCCTGCTCGACCGGGACCAGGTTGTCGGCGACGGTGTGCACGTCCAGCAGGGGCACGCCGAGGCCCTGGCCGGCGGAGGAGGTGCGCTGCGCGGCGCGCACGGCGGCGGGGTCGGCGGTGATCGTGGCGCCCCGGGTCAGGGAGTCCAGGTCGGCGCCCAGGTCCAGCCCGGCTGCCCCGTACAGGGCGCGGACCTGCGGGGCGTGTACGGAACCGGCGAGCAGGCGGGCGTAGTCGACGCCCTTGTTCCAGGAGTTGTTGCCGCCGGCGGACTGCTCGATCGCGTACCGGCCCCCTTCGACGAAGGACAGGATGCCCTGCGCGAACCACGCGTACTGCTGCTCCTCCTGCCCCGACCAGTCGGCCGGCGCGGGGGCGGTCTCACCGGGCGCCCACGCGGGCAGGTTCAGGAAGGCGGCGACGAGCGCGATCCGGGCGCGGCCCTGCGGGGTGGCCTGGGCGGCGGTGACGGCGTCGGTGAGCTTCTTCGCGGTGGCGGCCGCGTCGGTGGCGGAGCCGAAGCGGACCAGGCCGACGTCCTGCCCGGGCAGGAGCAGCCGGGCGATGGTGTACTCGGCGTCGAGCTGGTAGTTGTCCAGGTCGGTACCGCCCGCCACCAGGCCGCACAGCCCGAGCGCGCCGTCGACGCGGCCGGCGCCGTCACGGGCGATCTGCGCGTTGACCAGGCCGCCCATGGACTGGCCGACGGAGAGGGTGCGCCGTGGGGTTCCGATCTTCGCGGTCACCGCGTCGAGCGTGGCGAACTGGTCGCGTTCGGCGCTGTTCAGGGCCCACATCGAGCCATGGGGGTCGTACGACGACCCGGCCGTCGCATAGCCCTCGGCGAGCAGCTCGGTGCGTACGGCGTCGGAGGGGGCGTCCCGGGCGACGGTGGGGCCGAAGCCATGGCTGAACAGGAGCAGGGTGCCGTTCCAGCGGGCGGGGACGTCCGCGATCCAGGTGGCGCCGTCGGCGAGGGTGCCGGTGAGGTGGGTGGCTCCCGGGTCCGCCTGGGCGGCCGGTGCGGGCAGGGTGGTCAGGACCGCGGACGCCACCGTGGCCAGGGCGGCCAGGGCGATGCGGAGTCGAGTACGGGGACGAGTGCGGGGACGAGTGCGGGCGCGCATGCGTCGGCTCCTGTCTGGGCGGCTCGGGAGCGGGAGGACGGATCGTGCGGTGCGGATACTCAGTGCACTGAACGTCAGGGAATGTAGGGCCGAAATCTTGCGGGCGTCAATGGAATGCACAACATCACTTCGGATGCCTGCCGCAGGGGGCCCGAGTGGGCGGGGAGCCGAAAGACGGGCCCTACTCCGCCGGAACCGTCTCGATCAGCAGGCGCGCCGCGTCCCTGGCGGGCGCGTCCAGCAGGGCGTGGACCGCACGGAACGTCTCCTCCGCCCCGACCGCGGGCCAGTCGCCCGGAAGATGCCGTACGGGCAGCCGGGGGTCGCTGCGGATCACCTGCAGCCACTCGGCGGTCAGCCGCAGCCGCAGCGCGAGGGCGTCCTGCGCGGTGACGTCCGCGCCGCCCGAGGCGAACGGCCGCCAGGACGCCTCGAACTCCCGGTAGCGGACGGCCAGTTCCGGCAGGTCCCAGGTCTCGTCGATCATCCCGGCGATGTCCGTGCCGGCGTCCGCCCGGGCCCGGAACACCTTCACATGCGCCTCGAGCCCCAGCTCGGCCACGATCCCGGACACATCGACCTCGCCCGGCGCGATCCACAGCCCGCTGAACAACGCCCCGAACCCCGCCCAGGTCAGCTGCGACCGAAGATCGTGCCGCTGGCGCTGCCAGGACTCCGGGAGCGAGAAACCGAGGAGGGTCCAGGTGCCGTCCCAGTCCCGGTTGACCGCCCCGGTCTTCCAGATGCGCCGCTCCCCGTCGCGCAGGATCGCCTCCGAGCGGTCGGTGAGGCCGACGTACGTCCGCCGCCCCTCACGGCGGCGGGACAGCAGACCGCGGGCGACCATCCGGGTGAGGGTGGAGCGGGTGGCCTGCTCACCGACCCCCGCGCGCCGGAACACCTCGATGACGCTCCCCGTGTACACGCACACCCCGCGGCCCAGCACCTCGTCACCGAGGAAGCTGAGCAGCAGGGACTGGGGGCGAAGGGCCGGGGTGGTCACGCGGATACAGTACGAGGCCGCGTCGTTCCTGACACACCTTCACTCGGCGGAGGAGCCCAGCGAGCGTGCCCTGACCCCCTCCAGGTGCGCCGTGAACACCTCGCGCGCCTGAGGGGTCAGCGTGCGCAGTGCCACCAGCGCGGTGATCACCACGTCGCACAGCTCCGCCTGCACGTCCTGCCAGCTGTGCGACGCGCCCTTGCGTGGGTTCTGGCCGGTCGCGCCGATCACCGCCTGCGCGACCTCGCCGACCTCCTCGGACAGCTTCAGCACGCGCAACAGCAGCCCGTCCGCGCCGTCACGCGCACGGTTGGCGTCCAGCCACATGTGCAGCCGGTCGATCGACTCCCAGAGGTCCGCGGACGTCACCTGATCGCTCATGCCCGCAGACTGTCATGGCAACGGTCACTCCTCGAAGAGCGCCTCCTGCTCGCCTTCCGTCTGCTGCCGCAGCCGCTTGGCCCGCGCCCCGACCACCAGCGCCGTCCCGGCCGCCGTCACGGCGAACGCCGCGGGGACCATCCAGTCGCGGTTGAAGGCGTGACCGAGCAGCGAGTCCAGGGAGAGCCGGCCCGGTCCCGTGACCGCCAGGCTCGCCGCCGTCAGGCCGAGGGACGCCGGGTACTCGTAACCGCCGGCCTGGGCGAAGAACCCCTGCGGGGCGTGCACGGCCGTGGCCCCCGCCATGCCGCCGGCCACCGCGGCGCCCGCCGCCGGGGTCCCGAGGCCCAGCGCCAGCAGGGTGCCGCCGCCCGCCTCCACCAGCCCGGAGGCCAGCGCGCTCCGCTTGCCCGGCCGGTAGCCCACGGACTCCATCCACTGCCCGGTGCCCTCGAGCCCGCCCCCGCCGAACCAGCCGAACAGCTTCTGCGCGCCGTGCGCCGCCAGCACCCCGCCGGCACCCAGCCTGAGCAGCAGCAGCCCCACGTCACGTCGGTCGAAACACGTCACGGTCACTCCCTGGCAGACAACAGGAACAGTCCCCTCCGCGTTCCCACGCTCCCATCTCCGACACCGCTCCGGCCTGTTCGGCGGTGCCGTTCGGGTGGCGGGGCGCCCCGCTCCCGGCCTGCGGGCTTGCCCTCGTGTGCGCTCCAACTCCTACGGTCACCGGCATGGAGAGCTTCGAGCACGTCAGGCCACTGGGAAGAAGCGGTATCCGGGTCAGCGCCCTCGGCTTCGGCTGCTGGGCCGTCGGAGGCGAGTGGGCGTCGCTCGACGGACAGCCCCTCGGCTGGGGGAAGGTCGACGACGAGGAGTCCGTACGGGCGATACGGCGCGCCCTCGACCTCGGTGTCACCTTCTTCGACACGGCTGACGCCTACGGCGCCGGCCACAGCGAGCGCGTCCTCGCGCGCGCCCTCGGCAAACGGCGCGCCGACGTGGTGGTGGCCACCAAGTGGGGCAACGTCATCGACGAGGAACGCCGGCTGCTCACCGGCAGCGACGACTCACCGGCGTACGCCCGCCGCGCGCTCACCGCCTCCCTGCGCCGCCTCGACACCGACCACATCGACCTGTACCAGCTGCACCTGTCCGACGCGGACCCGGAACGTGCGGCCGAACTCCGCGACACCTGCGAGGACTTCGTACGGGAAGGGCTCATCCGCGCGTACGCGTGGAACACCGACGACCCGGCCCGCGCCGCCGTGTTCGCCGTGGGGGAGCACTGCACGGCCGTCCAGCACCGCCTGAACATCCTCCAGGACGCGCCCGAACTCCTCGCCCTGTGCGAGGAGTCGGGTCTCGCGAGCATCAACCGCAGCCCCCTCGCCATGGGGTTGCTGACCGGCAAGCACCGCGCCGGACGCGTCCTCGAAGCCGGCGACATCCGCAACGCCCCGCCCGCTTGGCTGCCGGGCTTCACCGAGGGTGGGGGCGCCGACGGCGAGTGGCTACGGCGTGTCGAAGCCCTGCGGGACGTCCTCACCAGCGGCGGCCGTACGCTCGCCCAGGGCGCCCTCGCCTGGATCTGGGCCCGCAGCCCGCTCACCGTCCCCATCCCGGGCTTCCGCTCGGTCGCCCAGGCCGAGGAGAATGCCGGCGCGCTCGGGAAGGGGCCGCTCGCCGCGGCGCAACTGGCCGAGGTGGACCGGATCCTGGGGAGGTGAGCGCACCTGGGCGGTGGCCCGCCGTGGGTCCGGCCATGTGCCGGGGCGAACCGGCCGACGGCCCCGAGTAAGAGATGCGTGAGGGCTGGGAAAGCGGTGCCCGGGCCGGATTTCCCCAAGACAGCGCAATCTTCGGCGGTTGACGGTGTGGTTCCGGGAAACCCCTGGTGAGTGGTGTGTTCTGCGCCACGGACGTTTTCCGGACATGACCCGGCCTTTGCCGCGCCTTTGTCATCCCGCTGTGCGTCACCGGTGATTCGCTCTGTACCGTCCCGGCGTGCGTTTTTCCTCTCCGCTTTCCCCGTCCGACGCGCGGCCGTCCCGGCGCGCCGTGCTCGCGCTCGCCGCCGCCGCGCCGCTGACCCTGGCCGCGCCCGCGTCCGCGGCGGCGGCCCCCACCATCGGAGGCGAACGGCTGGGTCTGGCCGGCGTCCAGGTGCAGGGGGGTGGCCCGCTGCCGAAGAAGCTCACCGCCCGCTCCTGGCTCGTCGCCGACCATGACAGCGGTGCGGTGCTCGCCGCGTGCAACGCGCACCGGCGGCTCGCCCCCGCCTCCACGCTGAAGATGCTGTTCGCGGACACCCTGCTGAAGAGGTTCGAGCGGACCCTGACCCACACGGTGACCGACGCCGACCTCGCCGACATCCCGGCCGGCTCCAGCCTGGTCGGCATCAAGCCCGGAATCACGTACACCGTCGAGCAGTTGTGGCTCGGCGTCTTCCTGCGCTCCGGCAACGACGCGGTGCATGTCCTCAGCATGATGAACGGCGGGATCGCGAAGACCGTCGCCGAGATGCAGGCCAAGGCCGAGGATCTGCAGGCCCTGGACACCCATGTGGTGAGCCCCGACGGCTTCGACCACCCCGGGCAACTCTCCTCCGCGTACGACCTGACGCTGTTCGCCCGCCACGGCCTGAAGAACGGTGACTTCCGGGGCTACTGCTCGACACGGATCGCGAACTTCCCGGCGGGCGGGAAGAAGACGTTCCAGATCCAGAACACCGACCGCCTGCTGACCGGTGCCTGGGGCCTCGGCGCCTACAGGGGCCTCATCGGCGTCAAGAACGGGTACACCAGCAACGCGGGCAACACCTTCACCGGCGCCGCCACGCGTGGCGGGCGCACCCTGCTCGTGACCGTCATGCACCCCGAGCCCGGCGGCAACGGCGTCTACCAGGAGACCGCCTCCCTGCTCGACTGGGGCTTCGCGCACGCCGGGAAGCTCCAGCCCGTGGGCACCCTGGCCGAGCCGCTCAGCGAGGGCGGGGCGAGGGCGACACCCGCGCCGGGACCACAGGCGTCGGCCCACGGGTCGGCCGCCGCGGCGCACGGCGGCTCGTCGTGGGGGCTGATCGGCGGGGCCGGGGGAGTGGCGGCGCTGCTGGCCGGCGGGGTCTACGCGCTACGCGGGCGCGGGCGGCGCAGAGCCGCCGAGGACGGCCGCCACCGGCGCTGAGGCGAGGAGCATGGGCAGCCGTTCCGCGGCCCGGCGCGTACCTCGCGGTCCCGCGCGAGGTCCACCCCCTGCCGGACCACGGAACGGCCGCCGTCTCCCCCCCCATGGGTGTGGCGTGCGGAATTCCAGTGCTCCAAGTGTGAAGCTCCGGTGTAGATGGGCACAGCGTAAGCCCGTTATGAGCCCAGATGGTGCGGAGTCTTCCATTCCGTTTGTGGAAGTTGAGTTGTCGACAAAGCGCCGTCCAGGTCGCCGCTTCCCGCGCGCCCGGAGGACGCCGCGCCTCGCGCGCGGCGTGTCCGCCCCTCGGTACACCGTCCCGTCCACCCCCTGCCGGCTGAGACCATGAGCGGCGGACCGCACACCGAGGGAGGAGCACATGCCCGAGCGTGGCCGCACCACGCACGACAGGGAGCAGCCGGAGAACCACATAACCGAGCCGGGGACGGCCGCGCCCTGCGCCGCACCGCACACCGAAGGCGGGTCCTGGCGGTGGGCCTCACGGTCGTCACCCTCGCCGCGACCGCGCTGCTGCTGATGGCGACGGGCGCCCTCGGCGACGTCGGCCTCGCACCGGTCGCCGCCACACTGTTCGTGCTGATGTCCGCCATGGGCATCACCCTGCCCGACACACAGGCACTCGCGCTGATGCGCACCCGCCACAACGCCGGTTCCGCCTCCGCGCTCCTCGGCACCACCTCCTTCCTCATCGGCGCGGTCGCCTCGCCGCTCGTCGGGGTCGCCGGTGAGCACACCGCCGTCCCGATGGCCGTCGTCCAACTGGCGGCGGCACTGGTGGCGATGGCCTGCTTCGTGGCACTGTGCCGTCCCTGGAACGCACACGCGGCCGAGAGCTTGGGGGAGGAGAGCTGAGCGCACCGAGACTGCGCGTCGACACCCCGGAGAAAGCCGGGCTCGACGCGGAGCAACTGCGTCTTCTCGTACGCGAGGTCCACGCCGCCGTCGCCGGGGAGCGCCCCTGGGCGGCCGGCGCCGTGGTGGTCGCCGGGCGCGGACCGGTGATCGCCGTGGAGAAGGCGGTCGGCTGGGCGGTCCGCTACTCCGCCTACGACGAGCGGACCGACCGGGGTGTGGAGCTGCCGCGGCAGGAGCGGGTGCCGATGACCGTGGACACGCCCTTCGACCTCGCCTCGCTGACCAAGCTGTTCACGGCGGTCGCCGCGGTGCAGCAGCTGGAGCGGGGCACGCTCGGCGTCGACGCCCGCGTGGACGCGTACCTGCCGGAGTTCCGGGCGGCGGCGGACGCCGGGATCACCGTACGGCACCTGCTCACCCACACCTCCGGGTTGCGGCCCGAACTGCCGTTGTACGACTGTGCGTCGCACGAGGAGCGGCTCGCGCTGCTGCGGGCGGAGGCGCCGGTGAGCGCGCCCGGCACGTCGTACCGCTATTCGGACCTGAACCCGCTCCTCCTGCAGCACGTCCTGGAACGCGTCACCGGCCGCACCCTCGACGTGCTCGTCCGGGACGGGATCACCCGGCCGCTGGGCATGACCGCGACGGGCTTCGGTCCGTGTCCGGACGCGGCGGCGACGGAGGACCAGCGGCGGCCTTGGGCCAAGGCCGACCGGGGAATGGTGCGGGGCCGCGTCCACGACGAGAACGCGTGGGCGCTCGGCGGGGTGGCCGGGCACGCGGGCCTCTTCTCCACGGGGCGGGACCTGGCGGTCTTCTGCCGCACACTGCTGGCCGGCGGCTCGTACGGGACGGCGCGGATCCTGGGTCCCGATTTCGTGGAGCTGATGCTGACCCCGCCGGGGCTGGGCTTCGCGGTCGACCAGCCGTGGTTCATGGGGGAGCTGGCGGGGCGGGGCGCGGCGGGCCACACCGGCTTCACGGGCACGTCACTGGTGCTGGACCCGGCGACGGACACGTTCCTGGTGCTGCTCGCGAACAGCGTGCATCCGCGCCGCCGGGGGCCGGACAACGGGCCCCGGGCGCGGGCGGGGGATCGGCTGGCCCGGGCGGTACGAGGCGTGAGCGGCGCTCTCGGGGGAGAGAGCCGCTCTTGTAGGTGAGCGCTGGTGTCGGCGGCTCAGTCTCCTGCGGCGGCTCCGTTTCGCTCTACGGGCCGCTCGGGCTGCGGGCGTGGCCGCCGGTGTTCTTGACGATCACCGTGTCGCCGATCCGGCTGAAGTCGTAGAAGCGGTGGGCGTCCGCCGTGCTCAGGTGGATGCAGCCGTGGGAGGTGTCGGCCCGGCCGATGGCGTGGTCCCAGGGTGCCGCATGGACGAACACACCGGCGCTGGTCAGGCGCACCGCCCAGTGGACCGTGAGGGCGTAGTAGTCGGCACTGTGCGGATCACACGTGATCTTCGCGCTGCACGAGGTCATCCTGATGACCGCGTCCTTGCCGAGCACGTGGAACGTTCCGGACGGAGTGGGGAAGAGAGGCTTGCCGAAGCCCACGGCGAAGGTCATCACCGTCCGGCCGTGATCCGTGACGGTCATCCGGTGGGTCGCCGCGTCGATCGTCGAGACGTGGCCCGAGGGGGCCGGGGCAGGACCTGCGCCCAGCGACAGGACGGCCGCCACCACACCGGCCAGTGCGAGCCGGGAGGCATCACGAAGGCGTGAGCCGGGGACCTTGCGTCGGTGGGCCATGTCTGATCACCATCGCCTCCTGTACAAGTCAGGGTATTCCGGCCCTTTCCTCCCTTCGAGCCGGCTCAACTGTCGGACGAAGTCGGCCCGGCGACTTCGGGTCGTCCGAGCCGCTGCGTCGCCAGGATCGCTGCTCTCCGAAGTGAGCATCGCTCTCCAAAGTGAGCAGCGCTCTCAAAAGCGTCGCTCTCCGAAGTGAGCACCGCTCACCATCCTAGAATCTCCACGTGAACGCCCCCGACTCCCCGGCCGACGCCCTCCGTGCCGCCCTCGCCAGGCTGCTCGACGGGCTTCCGTCCCGGCAGGCCGCGCAGGCCGTGGACCGGCTGATCGCGAACTACCGGGGGCGGACCCCGACCGACGCACCCGTGCTGCGGGACCGTTCCGACGTGGTCGCCTATGCCGCCTACCGGATGCCCGCGACCTTCGAGGCGGTGTGTGCCGCGCTCGGCGCCTTCGCGGACGCCGCCCCCGGCTGGGTGCCCGCGAGCCATGTGGACGTCGGCGGCGGGACCGGCGCCGCGACCTGGGCCGTGAGCGCCACCTGGGGTGGGGAACGCCCGGTCACCGTGCTCGACTGGGCCGAGCCCGCGCTGGCGCTCGGCCGGGAGATGGCTGCCGCCCTCCCGGCGCTCAAGGCCGCCGAGTGGCGCCGCTCTCGTATCGGATCGCAGCTCACCATGGAGAGCACTGATCTCGTCACGGTCTCGTACGTCCTCGGCGAGCTGACCGAGGCCGACCGTGCCGCCGTCGTGGACACGGCTGCGACCGCCGCCCAGGCGGTCGTGATCGTCGAACCCGGCACCCCCGACGGCTACGCCCGCGTCATCAAGGCGCGCGACCGCCTGATCCGCGCCGGCTTCCACATCGCCGCCCCTTGCCCGCACAGCGCCGCCTGCCCCATCGTCCCCGGCGAGGACTGGTGCCACTTCTCGGCCCGGGTCAGCCGCTCCTCACTGCACCGCCAGGTCAAGGGCGGCTCGCTGGCCTACGAGGACGAGAAGTTCAGCTATGTCGCCGCGGCCCGCTTCCCGGTGCGCCCCGCCGTCTCCCGCGTGGTCCGGCGTCCCCAGATCCGCAAGGGCCAGGTGCTCCTCGACCTGTGCGGTCCCGACGAGTTCCTGCACCGCGACACGGTGACAAAACGCCACGGAACGCTCTACAAGGCCGCCCGCGACGCGGATTGGGGCGACGCCTGGCCGCCGCCGTCCGGCGACGCGGAGGGACAGACCGGATGAAATCCCGCGATGTCACCTGATTGTGGCCCTCAGTTGGCATCGTCCCGGCCACCCCGGTTGGGCACTCCGGCCACCCGGCGCGCAGGATGATGGGACCATAGGGCATGCTGTCGGGACCACAGCAGCGAGGCGAGGGGATAGATGAGCGCAGACTTCGGCCGCCGCACGAGCGTGCAGGGCAGGATCTCCCAGTGGCTGCGCGGACGACGTCCCGCCCGTCTCAAGGAGGACGCCGGCGACGGCGGCCGTGAGGCGATGCTGCTGGCTGCCGCCGCGGCCGGGTTGCCGCTCGCTCCCGCCGCCCACCCCGTCGGCTACCGCTGTTCCTGCGACCGCGTCGGCTGTCCCACGCCGGCCCGGCACCCGGTCTCCTTCGCCTGGCAGACGCAGTCCACCACGGACCGGGCACAGATCGAGCGGTGGGCCCGGCACCAGCCGCAGGCCAACTTCATCACCGCCACCGGGATGGTGCACGACGTGCTCGACGTCCCGCGCGAGGCCGGCGAGGAGGCCCTGGAGCGGCTGCTCGCCTCCGGCGTCGAGGTGGGGCCCGTCGCCACCACCGGTGACGGCCGCATGCTGTTCTTCACCCTCACCCGCGGCACCCCCGAGGACGAGGACGAGTGGTGGCCGTGCGAACTGGACTGCCACCCCGAGACGATGGACGAGCACCCGGGGCTGCGGTGGCACTGCCGGGGCTCGTATGTGCTGGTGCCTCCGGCGCAGTTGCCGGGTGAGCCGGCGGTGGAGTGGGTCCGGGGCCCCGAGCACGCGCTGCCGGATCCGCTGAGCCTGCTGGAGGCACTCACCGACGCGTGTGCGCGGTACGCGGGCGACGAGAGCGAGTTGGCGGGCTGGCCGCACCGGGGCTGAGCCCCGGTGGCGACCCGCGTCGCTGACGTCACTCCCCCTTGGCCCCCGTCAGCCCCTCGACCCGGCTGACGAACTTCACCTCGCCCTTCCTCGGATCCACCACCGCCTGGTTCGACACGTACTCCCGGGTCAGGGACTGCTTGACCTCCCCGGTCAGCAGGGCCTTGGCGTTCGGGTCGGTGATGTCGATGTTCACCCCCTGCGCGGCGATCTGCCGCTCGTAGTGGTGCGTGGCGAAGAACACCAGCGCGCCGCCGTCCGTGGTGCGCAGCCCCACCGGGGCGTAGTCGCCGTTCGTCAGCGGCTCGTCGATGTACTGCCGGGCCAGCCCGGGCCTGCTCGCGTTCTGCAGCCGGGTGGCCCGCCACTGCGAGGTGTGCGGGCCCGGCGCGAAGACGTCCCCGCCGCTTCGCAGATAGGTCGCGTAGGCGGTGCTGAGCTTGCGGGGCTGGACGGCGAGCGTGGGGTCGTCCGGGGTGACGGGCTCGGCCCAGCCGTCCTTGTCCGTCTTGAACGCCGGCACGTCGCCGGGCGCCAGAATCGTCAGATACGACACCGCCCACACCTTGCTCGCGTCGGAGCGGGTGAAGACGAGCAGCCAGTGGGCGTCCGCGCTGCCCTTGTTGGCGTGTGCGTCGGCGACGAACCAGCGCGGCCAGCCCGCCTTCTTCGGGATCGTGAACCTGGCGCCGGTCAGCTGCAGCGGCACGTGGCCGGGGTTGCCGCCCGGGTTGGTCTGGTGGCCGGCCTCCAGCTTGCCGGCGTCGATGGCGCCGAGCGCACCGGTGACCCGGCTCGCGTCCAGCGACCGGTCGTACGTCTTGTCCGCCTCGTTGTAGGCGGTGAGGAAGTCCTGCAGCGCGCGGGCGGCCTCGGCGCGTGTCGCCGTCGGTACGACCTCCCGCTCGCCGTGCACCACGACACAGCCGCTCGCCGTCACGGACAGAACCGTCACCGCCGCCGTTGCCAGGGCGAACCGGCCTGGACTACGCAGCGTTCGAGGGCTGCGATCCCCGCGCTCCCTGCTCATCAGTGACCTTCACCTTCCCCTTTCCGGAGGCGAACCCTACCGGGGACAGGAAAAGCGCGAGCGTCGGGATCAAGTAGAGCAGCCACACCGTGACCTGAAGGACCGTCGGATCGGGCTGGAAGTTGAACACGCCCTTCAGCAGGGTGCCGTACCAGCTGTCCGGCGGGATCGTGTCGCTGATGTCGAAGGCGAGGCTCGTCAGGCCCGGGATCCAGCCGGCCTCCTGCAGGTCGTGGAAGCCGTAGGCGAGCACACCCGCGGCGACGACGACCAGCATGCCGCCGGTCCAGGTGAAGAACTTCGCCAGGTTGATCCTCAGGGCGCCGCGGTAGAACAGCCGGCCCAGGAAGACGGCGGTGGCGAGGCCCAGGGCGACGCCGACGAGCGGGCGCGGGGTGCCGTCGCTCGCCGCGTGCACCGACGCCCACACGAACAGGGCGGTCTCCAGCCCCTCCCGGCCGACGGCGAGGAACGCGGTGGCGACCAGCGCGCCGGTGCCCATCGCCAGGGCCGCGTCCAGCTTGCCGCGCAGTTCGGACCTCAGGTGCCGGGCGGTGCGCCGCATCCAGAACACCATCCAGGTCACCAGGCCCACGGCGAGGATCGACAGGGAGCCGCCGAGCGCCTCCTGCGCCTGGAACGTCAGCTCCTGGGAGCCGAACTCGAGGACGCAGCCGAAGCCGAGCGCGATGGCGATCGCGGTGCCGATGCCGGTCCAGATCGGCCGCAGGGCGTCGCGGCGGCCGGTCTTGACCAGGTAGGCGATCAGGATGCAGACGACGAGGCCGGCCTCCAGCCCCTCGCGCAGGCCGATCAGATAGTTGGAGAACACGGGTTACGCCTCCTCGGACAGCAGGGTGCGGCCCCACCAGTCGCCCGGGTCCCGGACGCCGGGAGGGATGGCGAAGACCGCCGAACCCACGTGCTGGATGTACTCGTTGAGCGCGTCGTGCGCGGCCAGCCTGCGCTGGAGCGGGATGAACCCCTTGCGTACGTCGCGCTGGTAGGCCAGGAAGAACAGGCCCGCGTCCAGGCGGCCGAGGCCGTCGGTGCCGTCGGTGAAGGAGTAGCCCCGGCGCAGGATGGTGATGCCGCCGTTGGAGTCGGGGTGCGCGAGCCGGACGTGCGCGTCGGGCTTCATCGCCTTCAGGAACGGCTCGTCGTGCTCCTTCGCCTTGCCGACCGGCGCGCCCTCGCGCTTGTCCCGGCCGAAGACGTCCTCCTGCTCCTGCAGCGAGGTCCGGTCCCAGGTCTCGATGTTCATGCGGATACGCCGGGCCACGAGGTACGACCCACCGGTCATCCACGCCGGCCCGTCCCCGTCGCCGACCCACACGAACTTCTTCAGCCGGTCCGTCTCCGTCCCCGCGATGTTGCGGGTGCCGTCCTTGAACCCGAAGAGGTTGCGCGGGGTCTGGGCGTCGGGGGTCGTCGACGAGGTCTTGCCGAAGCCGAGCTGGGACCAGCGGACGGCGACCTTGCCGAAGCCGATGCGGGCCAGGTTGCGGATCGCGTGCACGGCGACCTGCGGGTCGTCCGCGCAGGCCTGGATGCACAGATCACCGCCCGTGCGGGAGGCCTCCAGGTTGTCGCCGGGGAACTTCGGCAGGTCGACCAGTGCCTCGGGCCGCTTGTCCCGCAGCCCGAACTTCTCGAAGAACGACGGCCCGAAGCCGATCGTCAGGGTCAGCCGGGAGGGCTTGAGGCCCAGCGCCTCCCCGGTGTCGTCGGGCGGCGCCTCGGCGAGCCCGCCGTACGCGCCCTCACCCACGGCCTGCCCGGCCGTCATCCGACGGGCGGCGGCCGTCCAGTCCTTCAGCATCCGCACGAACTCGGCCCGGTCGTCGGTCTTCACGTCGAACGCGGCGAAGTGCAGCCGGTCCTGCACCGGGGTGGCGATGCCGGCCTGGTGGGCGCCGTGGAACTCCACCGCGCCGCCCGCCTCGGCGGCGGCCGGAGCCGCGTCGTCGCCCGCGTTCGCCGCCACGACCGCGCCACCGGCCACGGCGGCACCGAGCGCGAGCCCGGCGCCCGTCCAGCCGATCAGCGTCCGGCGTGACGGATTGCTCCCCCGGGTGTCGGCCATCTGCGTACCGGTCACCTGCGTGTCGGTCATCTGCGTATGGGTCATCTGCGTATGGGTCATCTGCGTATCGGTCATCGCCCTGCCCCCTGCTTACTTCACGACTGCGGCGGCGGCGAGCTTGGACAGCGGCTCGGCGAGCGCGTTCACCGCGTCCGAGAGCTCCTTGCGCTGGTCCTTGGTGACCTTGTCGTAGGAGACGAACTCGTAGGAGGTCCTGTCCGAGCGGTACTTGTCCAGCAGGGCGGTCAGGGCGGTGAACTGCTTGTCCAACTCCTCGGTCAGCGCGGGGTCGTTCTTCGAGGCGACCGGCTTCAGCAGCTCGTACGCCTTCTGGGCACCCTCGACGTTGCCCTTGAAGTCGACCAGGTCGGTGTGGGCGTAGCGGTCCTCCTCGCCGGTGACCTTGCCGGTGGCGACCTCGTCGAGGAGTTCCCTGGCGCCGTTGGCCATCGAGGTCGGGCTGATCTCGGCCGTGCCGACCCGCTTCTGCCAGTCGGTCAGGTCCTTCACCAGCCGGTCGGCGAGCTGCTTCTCACGGTCGCCGATCTTCTTGTCCTGCCACAGGGCCTTCTCCAGGCGGTGCCAGCCGGTCCAGTCGGTGGCCGGGTCCTGGCCCTCTTCCAGGCCGTCCTCGCGGACGTCGACCTTCGGGTCGATGTCGCCGAAGGACTCGGCGACCGGCTCGGTGCGCTCCCAGCCGAGGCGCGAGGGGGCGTACGCCTTCTTCGCGGCGTCCAGGTCACCGGCCTTCACGGCGTCGGTGAAGACCTTCACCTTGGGCAGCGTCTCGTCGGCCTGCGCCTGCGCGTACTCGCGGTAGGCGGCCACGGCCCGGTCCAGGCGCGGGTCGCGCCCGGCGACGCTGCCGCCGCCGGTGGCCGTGACGGTCTGGCGTATGCCCTTGCCCTTCATGCCCGGCTTGCAGGCGATCCGGTAGTCGCCGGCCTTCACCTCCGCCGTGACCGTCTGCCTGGTGCCCGGGCCGATGTTCTCGCGCTCGGCGACGATCCGGTCGTCCGGGAACAGCAGGTACACCTCGGTCACCTTGGGGCCCTTGTTCTCGACGGCCAACTCGACGTGCCCGGCGGGGAACTCCTTCTTCGACACCTCGCACGTGGCGTCCGTGGCGGTCACCCGGATCACGCGGTCGGAGCCGCTCGCGGCGCTCTTCTCCGTGCACCCGGTGACGGCGGTCAGAGCCGCCGTGGTGGCGACGGCGGTGACGACGGAGAGTCGGACGGCTCGCATGCAGGCTCCAGGAAGGTGGTTCGGTGAGGCTTACCTAATTTAACGGAGGTTTACCTGACCTATAACCGCCCTTGCCGTGATTCAGGTCTCACCGGGGTCGCGAAGGGGCGGCCGAGGCGCACGAGCGGCGCCCTCTCCGCCCGGTGCCACCGCGCGGGACACCGTCGCCACCGGGTGGTGTTTCAATGCCCCGGTGACTGACTACGACGTGCTGCGCGTCTTCTGCGGGCCGGATGGCGGCTACGGCAACGAACTCGGCGTCGTCCGGGACGGCTCGGTGATGCCCGAGCGGGACGAGCGGCAGGCGTTCGCCGCCAAACTCGGCTTCAGCGAGACGGTGTTCGTCGACGACCCCGAGCGCGGGGTCATCGACATCTACACACCCACGCTGCGGCTGCCGTTCGCCGGGCACCCCTGTGTGGGCACGGCCTGGCTGCTCGACGTACCCGAACTCGTCACCCCGGCCGGTGTGGTGGGGGCGCGCCTGGACGGCGAGTTCAGCTGGATCGAGGCCCGCCCGGAGTGGGCGCCACCGCGCACGCTGCGGCAGTACGCGACGGCGGCCGAAGTGGACGGCCTGGCGGTCCCGCCGCCGGGGGAGTGGATCTACGCGTGGGCGTGGGAGGACGAGGCGGCGGGCCGCATCCGCGCCCGGGCCTTCCCTGGCCGGATCGATGAGCGCGGCGTCAGCCGCTCCAGTGGAGCCGGTGCTTGCACCGGGGGTATCGAGGAGGACGAGGCGACGGGCGCGGCGGCGCTCCTGCTCACCGCCCGACTCGGCCGCGCGCTCAACATCCGCCAGGGCGCGGGCTCCCAGATCCTCACGGCGCCGCAGCCGGAGGGGTGGGTGGAGGTCGGGGGCAGGGTCTTCCTGGAGCGGTGAGTGCTGTGTTCCGGGGGCACCCGTGCGGTGCTACGGCAGGGTGAGGATCTCCGCCCCCGTCTCCGTGACGACCAGCGTGTGCTCGAACTGCGCCGTCCGCTTACGGTCCTTGGTGACAACCGTCCACCCGTCGTCCCACATGTCGTACTCGTACGTGCCGAGGGTGAGCATGGGCTCGATGGTGAAGGTCATGCCGGGCTGCATCACCGTGGTCGCGTGCGGGCTGTCGTAGTGCGGGATGATCAGCCCTGAGTGGAACGACGAGTTGATCCCGTGACCGGTGAAGTCCCGCACGACCCCGTACCCGAACCGCTTGGCGTAGGACTCGATGACGCGGCCGATGACGTTGATCTGACGGCCCGGCCTGACGGCCTTGATGGCACGGTTGAGGGACTCGCGGGTGCGCTCCACGAGCAGCCGCGACTCCTCGTCCACGTCGCCGACCAGGTAGGTGGCGTTGGTGTCGCCGTGGACGCCGCCGATGTACGCCGTCACGTCCAGGTTGATGATGTCGCCGTCGCGCAGGACCGTGGAGTCCGGGATGCCGTGGCAGATGACCTCGTTGATCGAGGTGCACAGCGACTTGGGGAACCCGCGGTAGCCCAGGGTCGACGGATACGCCCCGTGGTCGCACATGTACTCGTGCGCGACCCGGTCCAGCTCGTCGGTGGTGACGCCCGGGGCGATGATCTTCGCCGCCTCGGCCATCGCCCGCGCCGCGATCCGCCCGGCGACGCGCATCGCCTCGACGGTCTCGGGGGTCTGCACCTCCGGCCCGGTGTACGGGGTCGGCGCCGGTTTCCCGACGTACTCGGGGCGGCGGATGTTTCCGGGCACGGAACGGGTGGGAGACAGCTCTCCTGGTACGAGCAGCGACTGGCCAGACATGCCAGCGAGTGTATCCAGCGGCCGTGCGGGACCATGGCCGTGGTGAAAGGAGCTCCTGCGATGGCGCTGTTCAGGAAGCGGACGGTCGGCAAGCCGGGCGAGTGGTTCTACTGCCTGGTCCACCAGAAGGTCGAGGAGGGCCCGGAGTGCCCGGCGAAGGACCGTTTCGGTCCGTACGCGTCCCGCCAGGAGGCGGAACACGCGATGGAGACGGCACGGGAGCGGAACGTCGAGTGGGAGACGGACCCGCGCTGGCACGACGCTCCGCCGGCGGCGGAGCGGGGGGAGGACTGAGCCGGGCCTGACGGACCGCCGTCACCCGTGCGGGCCGCCTCCGCCGCGGCGGCGGAAATTCCCCCTCCGCCCGCCCCTGCGGGCGGGCGGAGGCCGGGGCGAGGCACAGGGGGCGAGGAAACCTGTGGTCAGCCCGCCGCCTTGCGTTGCGCCCTCAGCCGTAGCGCGTGCTCGTTCGTCCGGGCGTCGTACGTCGTCAACGCCGGCAGACACAACGCCAGCACGCCCACCGCCCCGGCGCACAGCACACCCCCCGCCCATATCGACGCCCGCACGCTCGTCCACGCCGCCATGCCGCCCGAGCGCACCTGACCCAGTTGCGGCCCGACCGAGTACGACAGCAGCTCGATACCCGCCAGCCGTCCCCGCAGCTCGTCCGGGATCGTCTGGTTCCACATCGCCCCCCGGAAGATCCCGCTGACCATGTCGAAACAGCCGCCCAGGGTGAGGAACAGCAGCACCAGCCAGATGTTGCTCGCGGCACCCGCCGCGGCGATCGCGAGCCCCCAACCGGCCGCCGCGAGCACCACCATCAGCCCGTGCCGGTGGATACGCGACGTCCACCCGCTCGTCAGCGACACCATCAGCGATCCCGCCGGAACTGTCGCGTACATCAGCCCCAGCGACCACTCCGCGTGCATCTCGTCCGCGAGGAACGGCAGCAGCGCCAGCGGCATCGCGAAGAACATCGCGGCGAGGTCGACCACGTACGTCCCCAGGAGTTCCTTACGGCTCCACGCGTACCTCGCGCCCTCTGCGATCGACCGCAGGGACGGCTTCGCGGCCTCGTGCGATGCGGGAGACGCGGCAAGCCCGAGGCCCAGCACCACCGACACCGCAAACGTCACCAGATCCGCGCCGTACGCCGCGCCGAGCCCCGCGTAGGCGACGACCACACCCGCCAGCGCCGGGCCCGCGACCCCGCCGACCGTCCAGCGCAGCGAGTTCAGCGAGGCGGCAGCCGGTAGGTGCTCGTGCGCCACGATGCGCGGCACCAGTGCGTCGAGCGCGGGGCGCTGGAGCGAGGTGAGGGCGGAGGAGAGGGCCGCGACGGCGTACAGCGGCCAGACCGCGGGCTCGGGCAGCAGGGCGTTCAGCAGGAGCGCGGCTGACAGCAGCCCCAGCCCGGCCTCCGTGGCGAGGATCAGTTTCCGCTTGTCGTACGCGTCGGCCAGCGCACCGCCGTACAGACCGAAGACGATCAGTGGTACGAGCTCCACGGCGCCGATCGCGCCCACCGCAGCCGCCGAGCCGGTGAGGTCCTTCAACTGCACCGGCAGCGCGACGAAGGTGAGGAAGGTCCCGAAGTTGGTGATCAGTCCGGCCAGCCACAGCCGCCGGAAGTCCGCCGACGCCCGCCAGGGCGCCAGGTCCGGGAGCAGTGCGCGCAACCGGGAGCCCGGTTCGGTGTCGACGGGCAGGGCCCGGGCGGAAACGGAGGCGTCGTCGGTCACGACGGGTCATGCTCGACCGGCACCGCGCCCCGGGCAACCGGTTTTCCGGCGGCTACCACCTGGCCGGCGGTGGCTCCGTCAGCTGGTCCGCCAGCCGGGACAGACGGTCCCGGAAGCGGCGCCGGCCCCTCGGAGCCGGCAGCCGGTTCTCCCCGGCCGCCGCGCTCACCAGGTGCTGCACCGTGTCCAGGTCCAGATCCGTGTCCCCGGGCACCGTCAGCGACTCGTGGGCCAGAGCCGTCAGGTCCCGGTCCCCGGTGTCCAGCGCCAGCACCGTCGCCCCGGCCCGCCGCGCGTCATGGACCCGCTCCAGCAGCCCCGCGCCCGGCGCGGCGGGCGACACCACCAGCAGGGTCTCCCCGCGCCGCGCCGCCGACAGCCGTCCCAGCCCCACCGCCAGGTGCGCCGGATCCGAGGCCCGCGCCGCGTGCCGCACCAGCGTCGGGGACAGCTCCGGAGTCCCGGACCAGGCCGCCTCGTCGACCAGGTGCGCCGCCAGGTGCCACGGCTCGTACTCCTGAGTGCCCACGAGCAGCAGCCCGCCCCCGTGCGACACCACCGACCCGCGCAGTGTCCCCGCGAACCGACGCGTGGCGACCGGCCACTCGGTCCCGGCGAGCACATCCCGCAGCAAGGCGACCCGTACGGCGTCCATGGGCAGGCATCCTGCCGCAGACGTCCCCGGGCGAGCGGGGGTTCTCCCCGAATTCCCCCGAACCGGGCACGGACCCCGGGCACCGGTCGCCACGGGTCACCGGCGGGCCCGTCTCACCTGAGCGGCGCGGTCGGCCGGGGCGCACGTAGAGTCGGCCCATGACCTCTACCGACAGTGCACCCAAGGCCCCCGCCAAGGACCCCTGGGACCTCCCCGACGTCTCCGGGTACGTCGTCGGCGTCCTCGGCGGCACCGGGCCGCAGGGCAAGGGCCTCGCCTACCGGCTCGCCCGGGCCGGCCAGAAGGTGATCATCGGCTCCCGGGCCGCCGAGCGCGCGCAGGCCGCCGCCGAGCAGCTCGGCCACGGCATCGAGGGCGCCGACAACGCCGAGACCGCGCGGCGCAGCGACATCGTGATCGTCGCCGTGCCGTGGGAGGGCCACGGCCCGCTGCTCCAGTCGCTGCGCGAGGAACTGGTGGGCAAGCTCGTCGTCGACTGCGTCAACCCGCTCGGCTTCGACAAGAAGGGCGCCTACGCGCTGAAGCCGGAGGAGGGCAGCGCCGCCGAGCAGGCCGCCGCGCTGCTGCCCGAGGCACGCGTCACCGCCGCCTTCCACCACCTGTCCGCCGTCCTCCTGGAGGACCCGGAGATCGAGCAGATCGACACGGACGTCATGGTCCTCGGTGAGGACCGGGCCGACGTGGAGATCGTGCAGGCGCTGGCCGGACGCATCCCCGGCATGCGCGGCATCTTCGCGGGCCGACTGCGCAACGCCCACCAGGTGGAGTCGCTGGTGGCGAACCTGATCTCCGTCAACCGGCGGTACAAGGCACACGCCGGTCTCCGGATCACGGACGTATGACCCGATGGGGGACACTGGTCGTCGGAGCAGTTCCGAGGAGTCGCGCGTGGTTGCGAGTACTCCGAGCAGTTCCGAGTGATCCGAGCAGTGTCCCCCGACAGGAGCGACCGACATGCCCCGCCTCGCCCTCTACGCCCTCGCCGTCTGCGTCCTCTCCGTGGCCGCGGCCGTCGTCTCCTTCGTCCAGGGCAGCTGGCTCGGCATCGTGTGGATCCTGCTCGCGGGCGTGTCGTCCAACATGACCTGGTACTACGTCAAGCGCGGCCGCGCGGAGCGGGCGGCGCGGGCGAAGTCCGTCACGGGCTGACCGAGCAGAACCCGTTGCCGCCCTGCCAGAAGCGGTACAGCTCCTGACCGCAGTACCGGTCGAACTCGCCGATGCCCAGTCCGTTCAGGATCGTGTCGATCACGTCGAAGAACGCGTTGTTGACGGACGGCACCCACAGCAGCGCGAACACGAACAGCAGGCCGAACGGCGCGAAGGGCTCCACCTGGCGCTTGACGCCGTACGGCAGCCAGGGCTCGATCACGCCGTATCCGTCCAGGCCCGGCACCGGTAGGAAGTTCAGGATCGCCGCCGTCACCTGCAGCAGTGCGAGGAAGGCGAGGGCGAACCGGAAGTCGCGGGGCACCCCGTCCAGCGCGTGCAGCCAGAACGGGGCCGTGCACACCGCCGCGAACAGCACGTTCGTCAGCGGGCCCGCCGCCGAGATCAGGCTGTGCCGCCAACGGCCCCGGATCCGGCCCCGCTCGATGAACACCGCGCCGCCCGGCAGCCCGATCCCGCCCATGATCACGAAGATCACCGGCAGCACGATGCTCAGCAGGGCGTGCGTGTACTTCAGCGGGTTCAGCGTGAGGTAGCCCTTCGCGCCGACCGAGATGTCGCCGCTGTGCAGAGCGGTGCGGGCGTGCGCGTACTCGTGCAGGCACAGGGAGACCACCCAGGCGGCCGTCACGAACAGGAACACGGCGACGCCGGGCTGTTCGGCGAACCCGCTCCAGGTGGCCCAGCCGGTGACCGCCGTCACGGCCAGAATCCCGACGAACACGGGACTGATCCTGCGGTCACTGCGCCGGGCGGCGGCGGTGGTCATGGGGCTCCCTGGTCTCGTGGATCGCGTACGCATAAGGGCGACGGCCCGACCGTACCGGGCGCACCGGGAGAACGTCTCGCTGGAGGGGGCCGGTTCCGCGTTCGCGGGCCGCGCCGCGGGAAACCCCGTGACCCGCGGTGACGATGGCAGAGAGAATGAACCCCGTGCGCTATCGCCTTCTCGGTACCACCCAGGCACTCCGCCCCGACGGCACGCCCCTGCCCGTCGGCGGGGCGCGGCTGCGTGCCCTGCTGACCGTGCTCGCGCTGCGGGCCGGCCGGGCCGTGCCGGCCGCCCTGCTCGTCGACGAGGTGTGGGACGGCGACCCGCCGGCCGACGGCACCGGCGCCCTGCAGGCACTGGTCGGGCGGCTGCGCCGGGCGCTCGGCGCGGACGCCGTGGAGTCGGTGGACGGCGGCTACCGGCTGGCCGCGGCTCCGGACGACATCGACCTGCACCGGTTCGAGCGGCTCACCGGGGAGGGGCTGCGCGCACTGGCCGACGGCGACCCCGCGAAGGCGGCGGTGGTGCTGGACGACGCCCTCGCCCTGTGGCACGGCCCCGCCCTCGCCGACCTGCCCGACCGCACCGCCGAGGCCGCCCGCTGGGAGACCCGCCGCCTCGACGCGCGCCGCGCCCGCCTCACCGCCGCGCTCGCCCTCGGCCACGGCGAGCAGCATCTGCCCGAGCTGACCGCCCTGTGCGACCTCCACCCCCTGGACGAGCCCCTGCAGGCGCTGCGCCTGCGCGCCCTGCGCGACGCGGGCCGCCCGGCTCAGGCCCTGGCCGCCTACGAGGACGTACGGCAGTTGCTCGCGGACCGGCTGGGCTCCGACCCGGGACCCGAACTGCGGTCGCTGCACGAGGAGTTGCTGCGTTCCCCCAGCGCCGCGCCCACCGCGCCCACCGCTCCCACCGCGCCCTCCACGGTCCCGTCCCCCGGGGGCACCCCCGCGGCACCCTCACCGCCCGGCAACCTCCGCGCCCGGCTCACCTCCTTCGTCGGGCGCGGCGCCGACATCGACACCCTGCGCGATGATCTCGCCCGCGCCCGGCTCGTCACCCTGCTCGGTCCCGGTGGCGCCGGAAAGACGCGGCTGTCGCAGGAGGCCGCCGAGACCGTGGCGCACGAACTGCGGGACGGCGTGTGGCTGGCCGAGCTCGCGCCCGTCGACGATCCCGAGGCCGTGCCCGAGGCCGTGCTCACCGCCGTCGGCGCGCGTGAGACCGTGCTGCGCGGCGCCGGCGCCGAGGAGCTGCGTGCCGTCGCCGACCGGCACGACGATCCCCTCGTCCGGCTCGCCGAGCACTGCGCCCGGCGCCGCATGCTGCTCATCCTCGACAACTGCGAGCACGTGGTGGACGCCGCCGCCCGCCTCGTCGCGCACCTGCTGGAACGCTGCCCCGGCCTCACGGTCCTCGCCACCAGCCGGGAACCCCTCGGCGTCCCCGGAGAGGTGCTGCGCCCGGTCGAACCGCTGCCGCAGCCCTACGCGCTGGAACTGTTCGCCGACCGCGGCGCCGCCGCCCGGCCCGGCTTCCGCGTCGAGGACGACCCCGAGGCCGCCGCCGAGATCTGCCGCCGCCTCGACGGGCTGCCCCTCGCCATCGAACTGGCCGCCGCCCGCCTCCGGGTGCTCACCCCCCGCCAGATCGCCGACCGGCTCGACGACCGCTTCCGGCTGCTGACCTCCGGCAGCCGCACCGTGCTGCCCCGCCAGCAGACCCTGCGGGCCGTCGTCGACTGGTCCTGGGACCTGCTCGACGAGGACGAACGCGCGGTGCTGCGCCGGCTGTCCGTCTTCTCCGGCGGCTGCGACCTCACCGCGGCCGAGGCCGTGTGCGGGCCCGCCGCCCTGGAGGCGCTCGGCTCGCTCGTCGACAAATCCCTCGTCGTGGCCGCCCCGTCGGGCGACGGCGAGATGCGCTACCGGCTGCTGGAGACGGTCGCCGAGTACGCGGGCGAACGGCTCGACGAGTCGGGTGAGCGCTCCGACACCGAGCGCGCGCACCTCACCCACTACCGTGAACTCGCCCGCACCACCGACCCGTTGCTGCGCTCCTCGCAGCAACGCGCGGCGATCGAACGGCTCCAGCTGGAGTACGAGAACCTGCGCACCGCCCTGCGCCACGCGGTCGCCGCCCGCGACGAGCAGGAGGCGCTGTGCCTGCTGCTCTCGCTGTGCTGGTACTGGCAGATGCGGGACCTGCGCACCGAGGCCCGCACCTGGTCGACCGCCGTCATGGCTCTCGGCCCCGATCCGTTCGCGGGGCCCCCGCGCGCGGTGCCCGACCTACCCGAGAGGCCCACCGACAACCCGCCGCCGATGCGCCCCGAGGTCCTCGACGAGGCCCGCCGCGGCGCGCATCTCGTCCATCTCGCCTGTATGGACATGGACCTCCAGGCGTGGGAGACACCCGAGGCCAAGGCGAAGCTGCGCGTCATCAGCGAGACCTACCGCCCCGGCCAGCCGCAGACCTGCCGGATGCCCGGTTTCCTGTGGTTCTTCGCCGTCCTGCTCAACGCCGACATGGAGCGGGTACGGCTGGTCCTCGACGAGACCGTACGCACCTGCCGCGACCTCGACCAGCCCTGGGAGCTGGCCCAGACCCTGCAGCTGCGTGCCAACATCCTCGCCAACCGCGCCGAATGGGCGGGCGACGCGGCCCGGGACGCCGACGAGGCACTGGAGATCTTCCGCCGCCTCGGCGACGCCTGGGGCACGGCCGAGGCGATGTCCGCGCGGGGCGAGGCCCATGAACAACGCGGCGACTACCTGCTCGCCGCCGCCGATTACGAAGCCGCGCAGCGCTACGCGGAAGAGCTCGGGGCCCGCTCCCAGATGGCCGTGCTCGGCGCCCGCCTCGGCAGCGCCCTGCTGGACGCCGGGGACGCCGAGCGCGGCGAGCGGCTGCTGCGCCAGGTGATCGAGGAACGCCACGGCGCGATGGACGCGGTACCGTTCGCCCGGATTTTCCTGACCAGCCGGCTCGGTCGGACGGACCGCGTGACCGAGGCGCGCGAGCAACTCCAGGCGGCGCGCGAGGAGTTCGGCGCCGTGGCCTTCCCGCTCTTCGCCGGAATGGTGACCGGCCTGGACGCCTGGCTGGACGCCCTCGAGGAGCGGTACGAGGAGGCGCTCGTCAAGGTGCGTACCGCGCTCGCGCGGGCCGGGGACCGGATGAGCAGGGTGATCGCGCCGCACATGGCCTCCGTGCTTCTGGTGACCGCGGCGATGGCGCTCGCCGGCGTGGACGGCGGGCGTCGTGCCGGGGACGCGGCCCGGTGTGTGGGGGCCGCCGACGGGCTGCTGCCGCCCGGCCACGTCCGGGGACCCGCGGAAATCGAGGCCCGGGCGACGGCGGAGGCGGGCGCCCGGGCCGTGCTGGGTGACTCGGCCTACGAGGCCGCGTACGCGGAGGGCGACGGCCTCACCCTGGAGGAGGCCGCCGCCCTGGTGTGACGTGGACCGGCACCGCTGCCGCCGGTCAGCTCTTGGTGGTGAACTTGCGGATGGCTATGGGGGCCGCGATCGCCGTGATCACGGCCGACCAGATCAGGGTCACGATCACGTCGTGGGCGATCGGCGTGCCGCCGTTCATCAGACCACGGGCGGCGTCGGCGAGCGTCGACAGCGGGTTGTAGTCGGTGAAGGCCTGCAGCCAGCCCGGCATGGTGGACGGCGGAGAGAAGATCGACGACCCGAACTGCAGGGGCATCAGCACGAGGAACCCCATTCCCTGGATGGCCTGGGCGTTCTTCATCACCACGCCCATGGTCAGGAAGATCCACATGATGGAGGAGCCGAAGACCATCGACAGGCCGATGGCCGCGAGCAGCCCGGGCACACTGTGGACGGACAGGCCCAGCGCGAAGCCGACGGCGAGCAGGATCGCGGTGGCGACCAGCATCCGGCCGATCTCCACCGTGACCTTGGCGATCAGAACCGAGGATCGGGCGATCGGCAGGGACCGGAAGCGGTCCATCACACCCGTCTGGAAGTCCTGGTTGAAGCCCGTGCCGACACCCATGGCGATGTTCATGCCCATCATCGCCATCAGGCCGGGGACCACGTAGTTGACGTACACGTCCTGATGGCCCTTGCCCGCGATCGCGCCGCCGAAGACGAACACGAACAGGAGGGTGAAGACGATCGGCATCAGGACGGCGTCGAACATCGACTCCGGGTCCTGCCGGATCCACAGCAGGTTGCGGCGGACCAGGGCGCCGATGTGACGCAGATGGGCCCGCAGGCCCAGACGGCCCTCGCCGTCGGCCACGGGTACGGACACGGTGACGGCACTCATGCCGCGACCTCCTCACGGGCGGGGGACGCGTCCTGCGCGATACCGGCCTTGTGGCCGGTGAGGGACAGGAACACCTCGTCCAGGCTGGGCAGTTCGGTGGAGATGTCGGCGAGCGTGATGCCGCGGGCGGTGAGCGCGCCGACCACCGCGGTCAGCTGCTCGTCGCTGAGGATGGGCACGAGGACGGTGCCGGTCCCGGTGTCCACGGTCGCGTTGCCCGGGCCGGTGAGCCCGAACTCGTCGAGCGCCGCGGCCGTCGGGCGCAGCTCCACCGGATCGGCCGGGCGGACGCGCAGGGTACGGCCGCCGACCTTGGCCTTCAGCTCGTCGATGCCGCCGCCCGCCACGACCTTGCCGCGGTCGATGACGGTCAGCTCGGAGGCCAGCTGCTCGGCCTCCTCCATGTACTGGGTGGTGAGCAGCACGGTCGCGCCCTCGGCGACCATCCGCTTGACCTCGGTCCACACCTCGTTCCGGGTGCGCGGGTCGAGGCCGGTGGTCGGCTCGTCCAGGTAGAGCACCGCCGGGTGCCCGATCATCGAGGCGGCGAGGTCCAGGCGCCGGCGCATACCGCCGGAGTACGTGGACGCCGGGCGCCGCGCGGCCTCGGTGAGCGAGAACCGCTCCAGCAGCCCGTCGGCCCGGGCGCGGGCCTCCTTGCGGGACAGGTCGAGGAGCCGGCCGATCATGTAGAGGTTCTCGAAACCGGACAGCTTCTCGTCCACGGAGGCGTACTGGCCGGTGAGGCCTATCACGCGGCGCGTCTGCCGCGGCTGCCGTACGACGTCGTAGCCGGCGACCACCGCGTGGCCGGCGTCCGGTGTGATGAGGGTGGACAGGCAGCGCACGAGGGTGGTCTTGCCGGCGCCGTTCGGCCCGAGCACGCCGAGGACGGTGCCCTCGCGCACGTCGAGGTCGACGCCGTCCAGCGCCTTGGTCTCGCCGTAGTGCTTGACCAGCCCCCGCACGGTGACGGCCGCGTCCGGTGCGGCGTCGTTCGGGTTGTCGTCGATTCGCGTCATGCCACGAAGGTGACAGCCCCCACCGACAAACCACCGACAGACCGCCTACAGCCACCGACAGTGCACATACAGCCGCCGACAGACCACCGACACCGCCGACAAATCCCCGACGACCACAGCAACCATCAATGGAGGAACCACGACGGCGATCAACCAGGTCCGCGAGCGCGGCGCCGGTTCAGGCGCAAAAGGGGTGCAGCCCGCCGACGGGGGATGATCGGCGGGCTGCTGCGCGCCCCGAGCGGGGCGCCCCGTAAGGGGTGCGGGACGGGATCACCGGGCGGCTCCGCCGCGTGCGGCCGGCCACAGACGGTACCGGGTGATCCGACTGCCGCACCCCGCAGACGGTCAGTGGACCGAGTGCTCCTCGAGCGGGAACGCCCCGCCCACCACGTCCTCGGCGAATGCCCTCGCCGCGTCGCCCATGACCTGGCGCAGGTCCGCGTACTGCTTTACGAACTTCGGCACCCGCCCCCCGGTCAGCCCGAGCATGTCGGTCCACACGAGCACCTGCGCGTCGGTGTCCGGACCGGCGCCGATGCCGACGGTCGGGATGTGCAGCACCCGGGTCACCTCGGCCGCCAGCTCGGCCGGGACCAGCTCCAGGACCACCGCGAACGCACCCGCGTCCTGCACGGCCTTGGCGTCCCGCAGCAGCTGCGCGGCCGCCTCCTCGCCGCGGCCCTGGACGCGGTACCCCATGGCGTTCACGGACTGCGGGGTCAGGCCGATGTGCGCCATGACCGGGATGCCGGACTCCACCAGCAGCTCGATCTGGCGGTGCGAGCGCTCGCCGCCCTCCAGCTTCACCGCGCCGACGCCGGCCTCCTTCACCAGCCGGGTGGCCGAGCGCAGCGCCTGCACCGGGCCCTCCTGGTACGAGCCGAAGGGCAGGTCGCCGACGATCAGGGCGCGCCTGGTGCCCCGTACGACGGCGGCGGAGAGCATGGTCATCTCGTCGAGGGTGACGGGCACGGTCGTCTCGTAGCCCAGGTGGCAGTTGCCCGCCGAGTCGCCGACGAGCATGACCGGGATACCGGCCTCGTCGAACACGGACGCGGTCATCGCGTCGTAGGCGGTGAGCATGGGCCACTTCTCGCCGCGCTCCTTGGCGGCGGTGATGTCGCGCACGGTGATACGGCGGGTGCTCTTCCCTCCGTACAGCGCCTTGCTGCTGTCGGAGGACCTGAGCGTGCCCTGAGCGTGCTGCCCCTGGGCAGCCGGAAGCTGCGTCATCGCAACGGCTCCTTCTGTCATCTCGAGGCGCCCTGACGGCGTCCCCGGACCATCCCCATGGTGGCACCTCGTGCCACGCGCGGCTAGGGCAGGGGCGGGCCTCGACTCCGGGGCGGGGACAGGCCGGCCGCCCAACCTCAGGGGCGTGGGCCACGTCCCCGGCCTTGGGCTGTTTGACACGTGACCCAGGTCTCTTCTTTAAGGAGTCCGTAAAGACTTCCGATACGAGACCGTTCCGTATCGGAAGTCGCCTAGGCTCGCTCGCATGACTACCCCTGCTGCTCCTGTCGAACGGCGGGTGCCCGAGGCCGTGTACCGGCGCCGGTGGGCCATCCTCGGCGCGCTGATGCTCAGCCTGCTGATCGTGGTGCTCGACAACTCCATCCTGAACGTCGCCATCAAGACGATCTCCACCCCGGCGCCGACCGGCCTCGGCGCCACCCAGAGCGAGCTGGAGTGGGCCATCAACGCCTACACGCTCGTCTTCGCCGGTCTGCTGTTCACCGCTGGGCTGCTGGGCGACCGCCTGGGCCGGAAGAAGACGCTGCTGGGCGGTCTCGTCGTGTTCGGCGCGGGGTCGGCGCTCGCCGCCGAGTCGGGTTCACCCGATCAGCTGATTGCGTTCCGCGCCCTGATGGCCCTCGGCGCCGCCTTCGTGATGCCGGCCACGCTCGCCGTCCTCATGAACGTCTTCGAGCGCGACGAGCAGCCCAAGGCCATCGGCATCTGGGCCGGTGGCGTCGGGCTCGCCATCGCCATAGGGCCGATCACCGGCGGGGTGCTGCTCGACCACTTCTGGTGGGGCTCCGTCTTCCTGGTCAACGTGCCGATCGTGATCCTGGCGCTCGCCCTGATGATCTGGCTGGTCCCTGAATCCCGCGACCCCAACCCGGGTCGGATCGATCCCATCGGCGTCGTGCTGTCCGTCGTCGGCCTGGTCCTGCTCGTCTACGGCATCATCAAGGGCGGCCAGCTCGCCGACTTCACCGACACCAAGGTCATCGCGACCATAAGTGCCGGTCTCGCCGTCCTCGCGTTCTTCGTCGTGTTCGAGAAGCGCAGCGACCACCCGTCCATCGACGTCACCTACTTCAAGAACAAGGTCTTCTCCTCCGCCATCGCCGCGATCTGCCTGGTCTTCTTCGCGCTGATGGGTGTGACGTTCTTCTCCGTCTTCTACATCCAGAGCGTGCGCGGCTACTCGCCGCTGCAGGCCGGTCTGCTGCTGCTGCCGCTGGCCGCCGCCCAGTTGATCTTCGCGCCGCGCGCCCGGCTGCTGGTCGACCGGTTCGGCAACCGGGCCACGACCACCGCCGGCATGCTGGTCATCGCCGCGACGCTCGCCGCGTTCGCCGCGCTGAAGGCGGACACGCCGCTGTGGATCCTCGAGGTGGTCTTCTTCCTGATGGGCACCGGTATGGCGCACATCATGACCCCGACCAGCGTCGTCATCATGCAGGCGCTGCCCCGCGAGAAGGCCGGCTCCGCGTCCGCGCTCAGCAACACCTTCCGCCAGGTCGGCGGCGCGCTCGGCATCGCGGTCCTCGGCTCGGTCCTGTCGACGTCGTACCGCGACGGCATCCAGGACAAGCTGACGTTCCTGCCGGCGGGTGTGCGCCACACCGCGGGCGAGTCCATCGAGGCGACCCTCGGCATCGCCGCCAAGCTCGGCCCGAAGGGCAAGGCGCTCGTCTCGCCGGCCAACGACGCGTTCCTGCACGCCATGCACGTCACCGCGCTGTGGGGTGCGGTCGTGGCGGTGCTCGGCGCCGTCGTGGTCGTCCTGTTCCTGCCCGGGAAGGCGCCCGGGCCGAAGGCCGGCACGGAGGAACCGGAGCTGGTCGCGGCCGACCACTGACGGTACGTCAGGACGGGCACTCGGGGAGCCGGGTGCCCGTTGCGACATACAGCGGGAACAACACCCAGCGCCAGCAAGGACGGAGTCGAACGTGAGCCTCGCCGACAGCAGGCCCCGGACCCAACAGCAGGAGTGGCCGGTGCGCGGACGCCCGCGCAGCGAGGCCGTCGAACGGGCCATCATCGAAGGCGTGATGAAGCTCATGGAGGACGGCATGTCCCTCGCGGACCTGTCCATAGAGCGCATCGCCCGCACCGCGGGCGTCGGCAAGGCCACCATCTACCGGCGGTGGAGCAACAAGGAGGACCTCTTCGTCGACGTCCTGCGCGCCGCCGACCCCGAGCAGCCCGAGCTGCCGGGCACCTCGATGCGCGACGACCTGGTCGTGCTGCTGGAGTGGCTGCGACAGCGCGCCCTCGCCAGCCGCTCCTCGGCGATCCTGCACAACGTGCAGGCGCAGATGAAGTCCAGCCCCAAGATCTGGGCCGCCTACCACGCGAACGTCATAGCACCCCGGCGCCGACTCGGCCTCGACGTCCTGCGCCGCGGACAGCAGAACGGCGAGCTGCGCACCGACGTGGACATCGAGCTGATGAACGACATGCTGGTCGGCCCGATGCTCGTACGCTCCCTGCTGCGCCCCGAGGCACCCCTTGAGGAAGGCCTGAGCGAGCGGATCGTCGACACGGCCCTGGAAGGCCTACAGCCCGTCAGATCGTAACGCCCGTGTGCCGGTTTCCCGTGCGTGTGTGCGCGTTTCGTCACAGAAGGGCCCTTCGGCGCCCCCGTTCGGAACTTCGGACGCCGCCTCGCTCGTCCTCGTGCGCGTACGGCCGCCACGGGGCGGCAGGGAGGAGCCGATCATCCCCTAGGGTCGTTACCGCGGGGGGCGACGGTGTGCACGGCGAGGTGTGAGGCGACGGTATGGCGCAGGCGTACATGACGGAGACGGGCGGCGGCGGCACGGGGCCGGGCCGCGGAGGATCCCGGCTCCGACGCCTGTACGAGGGGTTGCGCGGCAACCGCGGCATCTGGCGCCGCGGCATCGTCCTGGCCGTTCTCGCGGTGCTTCTCGCGCTGGTGATGCTGCTGCACGCGCAGATCCCCAACAGGGTGGGAAACACCGGCTCCCTGACGGAGACGTTCCTGCCCTGGCTCGGGATCGTGGGCGTGCCGCTGCTGCTGCTCCTGGCGCTGCTGCGGAAGTCGGCGACGGCGCTGATCGCGGTGCTGGTGCCCGTGACGGTCTGGCTGAACCTCTTCGGCGGGCTGCTCGGCGACAAGAGCGCGAGCGGCGGTGACCTGACCGTGGCCACGCACAACGTGAACGCCGACAACCCCGACCCGTCCGGCACCGCCCGGGACGTGGCCGCCTCCGGCGCGGACGTGCTGGCGCTGGAGGAGCTGAAGGCGTCCGCCGTCCCGGTGTACGAGCAGGCGCTGGCGTCGACGTACCGGTACCACTCGGTGCAGGGCACGGTCGGGCTGTGGAGCAAGTACCCGCTGAGCCGGGTCGAGCCCGTGGACATCAAGCTGGGCTGGACCCGGGCGATGCGGGCCACCGTGAACACGCCGGAGGGGCAGGTCGCCGTCTACGTCGCCCACATGCCCTCCGTACGGGTGAAGCTGGCGGCCGGGTTCACGGCGCGGCAGCGGGACACCAGCGCGGACGCGCTCGGGGAGGCCATCGCCGAGGAGAAGCTGAGCAAGGTGATCCTGCTCGGTGACCTGAACGGCACCATGAACGACCGCGCGCTCAACGCCGTCACCTCCCAGATGCGTTCGACGCAGGGCGCGGCCGGCAGCGGCTTCGGGTTCAGCTGGCCGGCGTCGTTCCCGATGGCGCGAATCGACCAGATCATGGTCAGGGGCATCGAGCCGGTGAGTTCGTGGACGCTGCCGCGGACGGGGAGCGACCATCTGCCGGTGGCGGCACGTGTGAACGTCACCACGTCTTAACCCCCCGGAATACTGGGCCTGCCAGACTTTGTTCCGTACGTGAACATACGAAACGCAGACGACGTACGGAACCCGTTTTGGAAAGGCACAGGCACTTCATGCCCCTGGCCCTGCTCGCCCTTGCCGTGGGCGCCTTCGGCATCGGAACAACCGAGTTCGTGATGATGGGCCTCCTGCCCAATGTCGCGGACGACCTGCACATATCCATCCCCACCGCCGGGCACCTGGTCTCGGCGTACGCCCTGGGCGTGGTGATCGGCGCGCCGCTGCTCGCCGCGGTCACGGCGCGCATGTCCCGGCGAACGGTCCTGATCGGCCTGATGGCCCTGTTCGTGCTGGGCAACGCGCTGTCGGCGCTGGCGCCGGACCACGACTGGCTGCTGGCCGCCCGCTTCCTGAGCGGGCTGCCGCACGGGGCGTTCTTCGGTGTCGGCGCGGTCGTCGCCACGAGCCTGGTGGCGCCCGAGCGCAAGGCCCGCTCGGTGTCGCTGATGTTCCTGGGACTGACCGTCGCGAACATCGCCGGTGTGCCGGTCGCGACCCTGATGGGGCAGCACCTGGGGTGGCGCGCGACGTTCCTGGGCGTGAGCTCGATCGGTCTGGCCGCGATCGCCTCCCTCTTCCTGCTGATCCCGCACGACCACACCCACGCCCCGGCCGGCGGTCTGCGCGGCGAACTGGCCGCCCTGCGCTCGCTGCCGGTGTGGCTGGCGCTGGGGACGACGGTGGCGGGCTTCGGCGCGCTGTTCTCGGCGTACAGCTATGTGACGCCGATGCTGACGGACGCGGCCGGCTACGCCGATTCGAGCGTGACGCTCCTGCTGGCGCTGTTCGGCGTGGGCGCGACGATCGGCAACCTGGTGGGCGGCCGGCTGGCGGACCACTCGCTGCGGGGAGCGCTGTTCGGCGGCCTGACGTCGCTGGCGGTGGTCCTGGCCCTGTTCCCGGTGCTGATGGGCGCCGAGTGGAGCGCCGCCCTGGCGGTCACCCTGCTGGGCGTGGCGGCCTTCGTCACCGGCTCGCCGCTGCAGCTGATGGTGATGGAGAAGGCGTCGGCGGCGCCGTCGCTGGCCTCCTCGGCGAACCAGGCGGCGTTCAACATGGCCAACGCGGGCGGGGCGTGGATCGGCGGTCTCGCGCTGGCGGCCGGCTTCGGCACCACGTCCCCCGCCGTGGCGGGCGCGGCGCTGGCGGTACTCGGCCTCGCGGTGGCCGGTGTGGCCTACGCGGTGGACCGGCGGCGGGTCCCTGCCGGAGGGCGGGAGCGCGTGGTCGCCTCCCATGTCCCGCAGGAGGCGGAGACACTGCACCGCTGAGGCGGTGGCCGGCGGGGGCGGGTGGTCCTCGCCCTCGCCGGCCCGAACCTGTCCTGACTTCGCAGCCGGTGGCGTGTGGGTCGTCTGTTCAGCGGCTCAGTGCGGCTGCGCCGCCCGGCGTGGGATGGGTGAACAGGCAGAACGAATGCCCCGCATCCCTTGATCAACCCCGCATCGCGGGGTGGCAGCACCGGAGGCGAGGTCGGCTACCTGCGCTCTTGCCCACGCCGGTTCGTATTGACGCGTAAGAGCTCGGATGCGGCGAGGTGGACCCCGCAGGCGCAGTCATCCGACGTTCCCGGTGACAGGCTGCCGCTCCGGTTCGGCCAGCTCGCACCAGACCGTCTTGCGGTCCGCTCCCTGATCCACGCCCCAGCGCCGGGAGAGCCGGCCGACCAGGGCCAGACCGCGGCCGGACTCGGCTGTTCCGGTGGCGGTCAGCAGGGTCGGCAGTGCGCGTGGGTCCGGATCGGTGACCTCGACGCGGGTGTGGCCGCAGGGCGTGCTGGTCACGCGGACGGTCACTGGCGTGCCCTCGCCGAGGTGGTCGATGACGTTGGTCAGTAACTCGGTGACGCACAGGCGGACTTCGAAGTCGAGCGCGCGAAGGTGGTGGCGCACTTCGGGTACGGCCTTGGGGGTGGCGAGCAGGTCGACTTCGAAGGTCATCGCTCGGCCGCCGCCTTCCGGAGGGCGGTGGCGAGCGCGTGGGCCGTGGCCGTGTTGCAGTTCCCGAGCGCGACGAGGCCCGCGGGCGGTGCGTACGTGCCCGCGAAGCTCGGCAGGTCGACGCGCAGGGAGGGGAGCGTGATGTCGTGCAGGGCGAGGGCGGCGCGGAGGTCCTCGACGCAGAGGGTGACGTCGTGGGCCGTGGGGGAGGGGTCGGGCATGGGGAGATGACAGCCTTCTGTGCGGTGTGTGACGAACGCCTCACAGAGTGTCGCCCGGCTCGCTAGCGTGGAAGGCGTTTCGCGTCCGCGACGCGAACAGCGGAAACGGCGCGGTGAGTTATGGCGGTGAGCACGTGGCACGGCGTAGGGACATCGACGGCTCGATGAGCGTCCCGACCTTCTACGGCAAGGAGTTGCGGTGGAAGAGGGAGGCGGCGGGCCTGTCGCTGGAAGCGTTCCTCGAAGGCAGCTTCTACGGCAAGACCTACCTCAGCGACATCGAGCGCGGGGAGCGGCGTATGCCGTTGGATCTGGCCCGGCATGCGGATCGGGTCCTGAAGACCGACGGGTTCTTCGAGCGGCATTGCGAGGATGTGCGGAAGGCGCGGCGAGGGCCGCATGCCGCGTACTTCGAGAAGGCCCTGGAGGCGGAGAAGTACGCGGAGTCCATCGAGCTGTGGTCCCCCATCATCTTCCCCGGGCTGCTCCAGACCGCCCCTTACGCTCGGACGCTGGTCCGGTCGGCCCACCCGGCGGCCTCCGACGAGTGGGTCGAGGAGAAGGTGACGGCCCGACTCGCCCGCGCCCGTCTCTTCGAGGACGATCACTCCACCCCGGAGTACTGGGCGATCCTGCACGAGTCGTTGATCGCGGACCCGATCCTCTCGCCGCCGGAGACGGCTGAACAGCTCGACCGGATCGTGGAGTTGGCCGAGCGGCGGCGGATCACTCCGCAGATCGTTCCGCGGACGTGCGGCGCGTACCCCTTGATGGCCGCCTCCATCATGGTCATGACGTTCCCGGACGCTCCGCCTCTGATCTACACCGAGGCGTCCTACAGCGGGGACACCATCGATGATCCGGCCCTCGTGAAGCAGTACCGCAAGGCATACGATCGGCTCAGGGCCGTCGCGCTGTCACCAGACACGTCCCTCGCCATGATCAAGGCCGCCGCAGAGGATTACCGAAATGGCAAGCAACCGGATCGACTTGAGTGAAGCGCTCTGGTTCAAGAGCAGCCACAGCAACGGTGACGGCGGGGAATGCGTAGAAGTCGCCAGCGACTTCCCCGGCGCCGCCCTCTGGCGCAAGTCGAGCTACAGCAATGGTGACGGCGGCAACTGTGTCGAGGTAGCCGACAACATCCCCGACCTCGTCCCCGTCCGTGACTCCAAGGTGCCCGACGGCCCCGTCCTCGTCCTCACCGCCGCTGCCTGGGCCCCCTTCATCGCCTCGCTCAAGAGGTGAACCGGGGCCCAGGGGCCGTCACGTCTCCGGGGTGTCGAAGCGGGCGAGGTCCCGCAGCCAGGTCCGTGCGTTGCTGTCGGACGGTGCGCGCCAGTCGCCGCGCGGGGAGAGCGAACCGCCGGCCGAGACCTTCGGCCCGTTGGGCATGGCCGACCGCTTGAACTGCGCGAAGCCGAAGAAGCGGCGACAGAAGACCTCCAGCCAGTGCCGGATCTCCGCCAGGTCGTAGGCCACCCGCTTGGCCTGGGGGAAGTTCGGCGGCCAGGCGCCCGCCTCCGGGTCGTGCCAGGCGTGCCAGGCCAGGAAGGCGATCTTCGACGGCCGGAAGCCGTAGCGCAGCACGTGGAAGAGCGTGAAGTCGTGCAGCGCGTACGGGCCGATCTTCGACTCGGTGGACTGCATCTCCTCGCCCGGTACGAGCTCCGGGCTGATCTCGGTGTCGAGGATCGCGGCGAGGGTCTTGCCCGTCTCCTCGTCGAACTCCCCGCTGCTGATCACCCAGCGGATCAGATGCTGGATCAGCGTCTTCGGCACGCCCGCGTTGACGTTGTAGTGGCTCATCTGGTCGCCCACGCCGTACGTGGACCAGCCGAGCGCCAGCTCGGAGAGGTCACCGGTGCCCAGCACGATGCCGCCGCGCTGGTTGGCCAGCCGGAACAGGTAGTCGGTGCGCAGCCCGGCCTGCACGTTCTCGAAGGTGACGTCGTACACCGGCTCGCCGGAGGCGAACGGGTGGCCCATCTCCTTCAGCATCAGCCGCGCGGTGGGGGTGATGTCCAGCTCGGCCGCGGTGACGCCGAGCGAGTTCATCAGCTTGTGGGCGTTGTCCTTGGTGTGGTCGCTGGTGGCGAAGCCCGGCAGCGTCCAGGCCAGGATGTCGCTGCGCGGGCGGCCCGCGCGGTCCATGGCGCGGGCGGCGACGATCAGCGCGTGCGTGGAGTCCAGGCCGCCGGACACCCCGATGACCACCTTCGGGCCGCCGATCGCCGCGAGGCGCTGCTGGAGGCCCTCGACCTGGATGTTGTACGCCTCGTAGCAGTCCAGGGCGAGGCGGTCGGGGTCGGCCGGCACGAACGGGAAGCGCTCCAGGCGACGGCGCAGCCCCAGGTCGGTCAGCGGCGGATCGAGCTCGAACGCGACCGTCCGGAAGTCGCCGGTCCGCGCGCTGTGCGTACGGCGGTTGTCGTCGAACGTGCCCATCCGCTGCCGCTCCTGCCGCAGCAGGTCGAGGTCCACGTCGGCCACCGCGTAACTGTCGCCGAGCGGGAACCGCTCGGTCTCGGCCAGCAGCACGCCGTTCTCGTAGATCATGGTCTGGCCGTCCCAGGACAAGTCGGTGGTCGACTCGCCGAGGCCTGCCGCCGCGTAGACGTAGGCCGCGAGGCAGCGGGAGGACGCCGAGCGGCACAGCAGCTTGCGGTCCTCGGCCCGCCCGACCGTGATCGGGCTGCCCGAGAGGTTGACCAGGACGGTCGCACCGGCGAGGGCTGCCTCCGCGCTGGGCGGCACCGGCACCCACATGTCCTCGCAGATCTCCGCGTGCAGGACGAGACCCGGGACGTCCTCGGCCGCGAACAGCAGGTCCACGCCGAACGGCACGACCTCGCCGCCGACGCGGATCGACCCGCCGCGCTCGTCGGCGCCGTCGCCGATCTGCCGGCGCTCGTAGAACTCCCGGTAGTTCGGCGGGTACGACTTGGGCACGACACCGAGGACGCGGCCGCGGTGCACGATCACCGCGCAGTTGTAGACCCGGTTGCGGTGGCGCAGCGGCGCACCGACGACCAGCACCGGCAGCAAGTCCGCAGAGCCGGTCACCACCTCCTTCAGTGCCTCCTCGACCTGGTCGAGCAGCGCGTCCTGCAGCAGCAGGTCCTCGATCGAGTAGCCGCACAGCACCATCTCCGGGAAGACGGCGACGGCGACCCCCTCCCCGGCGCACCGGCGCGCGTGGCGCAGGACCGCTTCGGCGTTGGCGTGCGGGTCCGCGATGACGGTGTGACCCGTGCACGCGGCGACGCGTGCGAAGCCGTGCTGATAGATCGACCAGAAGTTCAAGGGAGGCACGAGCCCAGTGTAATCGTCAGAGCGACGCGATGGGGTGGTGCGGGGGTGTGTGCCGGCCCACGCATGGCGAAGGGGCGCGGGGTGGACCCACCCCGCGCCCCTCAAGGTGCCGTTGCCGGCGGTGCCTCAGTGGTGCTTGTACGACTCGACGTAGCCGGGAGCGGGCGAACCCACACCGGTCACGTCGTCGTAGCCCTTCACCGCGGACAGCGAGCTGTCCTTGCCGAGGCTGCGCACCGAGGTGGCCAGCCCACCCGTGGCGTCGTAGCCGTCGACGAAGTCGACGCGCGCCACGGCGAGTCCGGAGCCCGTCGGGTTGTCCGTGACGTCGTGGTACACCTTCGAGCCGTACCTGGCGTAGATCTCCGGGTTGGCGAAGCCGATCGGCTGCCCGCCGCGGGCCTCCTGAGCGAGGGCCTGCACGGCCGCGATCACGGGCGCCGCGAGCGAGGTGCCGCCGATGCGGTACTCGTCGTACGCCTGCGTCTTGCCGTCCGGCAGGGTCTGCGTCTGGCCCACCAGGAAACCGGTGTTGGGGTCGGCGATCGCCGCGATGTCCGGGACGACGCGGTTGCCGTCGGCGCTGTTGGCCTTCGCCAGCGCGTCCGGGACGACGCCCTTCTGGTAGTAGGGCTCCGCCACGGTCTTGCTGGTGCCGCCGCCCGCGCCCGAGGTGAACGCGCCGGGGAAGTTCACCCAGCTCTTGCCGTCGCTCGACAGCAGGGCCTTCTCGGTGCCCCAGCCGGTCTCCCACTGGTACGTGTCGTTCTTGCCGACCGCCAGCGAGGTACCGCCGACCGCGGTCACCCAGGCCGAGTTGGCCGGGGTGTCGACCTGCTTCGTACCGGTGTTGGCGACCTCGTCGCCGTTGTCACCGGAGGAGAAGTAGAAGCCGATGCCCTCCGCCGCGCCGAACTGGAACACCTGGTCGTAGGCGGCCGCGAGGTCCGGGGTCTGGTTGGCCTCGATGTCGCCCCAGGAGTTGGAGACGATGTCGGCCAGGTGGTTGTCGACGACCTTGCTGAGCGAGTCGAGCAGGTCGTCGTCGTAGCAGGAGGCGGCGCCGACGTACGTGACGTTCGCGGCGGGGGCGACCGCGTGCACGGCCTCGACGTCGAGCGTCTCCTCGCCGTACCAGCCGGCGGCCTTGCACTCGTTGATCTTGGTGTACTGGTTCGGCAGCACCTGGCGCAGCTGGCTGGTGGTCCAGGCGGCGTCGCCGTGCTTCTTCGCGTAGGTGGCCGCGTCGAAGGCGATGGTCGGGGAGGCGTACGCGTCGGTGATGGCGACCCGCACCCCCTTGCCCGTGCGGGTGCCCGCGCCGTACGCGGCCCGCAGCTGCTCGCCCGTGTAACCCTTGATGGCGTACGGGATCTTGTGGCCGTACGCGTCCGGCAGCGTCGTCGCGGTGTTCGAGCCGAAGTACGAGGAGAACGGCCCGGAGTTGCGGAAGACGGTCTCCGGCGGCGGCAGCTGGTCGTCGTGGTTCGCCTTGTGCGGGGCGTTGTCCAGGCCGGTGACGGTCAGGACGGCACCCTGCAGGCTCGTGGGCACGGAGGCCGGCTTCACCGGGGCACGGTAGGTCTTCGAGCCCTTGGCGTAGTTGTGCAGCTGGGTGCCGAACGCCTTCTCGGCGGCGGCCACGTCACCGCTCACGGCGACGTAGTGCTGCGTGACGGCGGTGACCTTCAGGCCGGACGCCTTCAGCCACGACGTCACCGCGGCCACCTGCTCCTTGGTCGCGCCGAAGCGCGCCTGCGCCTGCTTCGCGCTCAGGTACTTGCCGTACACCGGCGAGTGCGGGTCGGAGACGGCCTTCGCGAAGGCGGCCAGGCCGCGCGCGTCACGGCCGGCGAAGTAGACCCGGGCGTTGACCTGGGCGCTGTCGGCGGCAGCGCCCTTGTCCGCCTTGGCCGTCGCCCACGCGGGCTTGGTGCCCGCGAGCGCGTCCCGGCCGGGGTTGTCCGCGGCGTGCGCCGCGGGTATGCCGAGCGCCAGTGCGCCGGCGAGCAAGGGCAGTGTCGCTGCCAGGCTCACCCCGGCGCGCGCCTTGGCGCGGTTGGATCTCATAGAACCCCCTGCGATGCGGTTCGTCGCATGTAGTGGTCGGTCGATGTGATCCGCGTAGAACACCGCGCGATGACGACGCGGTGAATGGATCACACGATGGGGGCCACTCTCTCGATGAACGGTTCATGCCAGGGGAATGAAGAGACCAAGGAAACGCCAAGTGGCCGCGACTACGGGGGATTTGAGCGGGATCGGGCGTTCCTTGTGTGTTGCGGAAAGGTTGCGATTGCCGGGATACCCTTGCGGCACCCTCCGGTTCGATGCCGCTTTGTCGACATGTATGCAGGCCGGCGGTTGTCCGCAGGCCGGGGGCGTCAGGTGCGCGGCTTGGCGCCGCGTTCCTTGAGCATCGTCGTCATCAGGTCGATCTCCGACCGCTGTGCGTCGACCATGCCCTGCGCGAGTCTCTTCTCCACGCCGACCGTGCACTTGGCGACGCAGCCCTCGGCCATGTGGATGCCGCCCTTGTGATGGTCGGTCATCAGTTGCAGGTAGAGGACCTCGGCCTGCTTGCCGCGCAGTTCGCCCAGTTTCCTCATCTCGGTGTTGGTCGCCATGCCCGGCATCAGTGCGCCGTCCTTGCCGGAGGCCATGCCTCCCATGCCCATCCACGTCATCGGCGGATCGGAGGACACCTTCGGCAGCCCCCACAGGTCGAGCCAGCCCAGCAGCATGCCGCGCTGGTTGGCCTGCGTCTGCGCGATGTCGTACGCGAGCCGGCGCACCTCCTCGTCCGTGGTGCGGTCGCGCACGATGTACGACATCTCGACGGCCTGCTGGTGGTGGACCGCCATGTCCCGCGCGAAACCGGCGTCCGCGGAGTCCGCGGCGGGTACCTTGATGCTCCTGGACCCGCCGTCCTCGGCGACCGCGTACGTGATCGCGCCCGTCGCGACGAGCGCCGCCGCCGCGGCCCCGGCGATCCAGCCGATGTGCCGGCTCACTTCATCGTCCCGCCGGTGCACGGGGCACCCGGCTCGGGCGTCTGCTCGCCCTGGACGTACGTGGAGAGGAACTTGTCGACGCCCGGGTCGTCGGCGCTCTGCACGGAGAGCTGGTGGCCCCAGGCCGTGAGCACGATCGGGCTCGCCTGATTCTCGTACGGGCTCATCAGCGTGTACGGGGTCCTCTTCACCTTCGCCGCGAGCGCCGAGACGTCGGCCTTCGACGCCTTGCCGCTGTACGTCACCCACACCGCGCCGTGCTCCAGCGAGTGCACGGCGTTCTCGTCCCTGACGGGCTCGGTGTAGACGTCGCCGTTGCAGTCCAGCCACACCGGGTTGTGGTCGCCGCCCACGGGCGGGCGCATCGGGTAGGACACGCTCGTGGTGACGTGGTTGCGGGTCAGCGTGCCCGTCCAGATCCGCACACCGTCCTTGCCGGTGACGAAGTGGCCGACGTCCTTGGAACTCCTCCCCGACGCCTTGGAGCCGCTCGCCGACGCCGCCGGGCCGCCCGCCGACCCCTTCGGGCCGCTCGCCGCGGAGGCCCTGCTCCCGGACTGGGTGTCGATGAGGACCACGCCGCCGACGACGAGACCGGCCACGACGACCACACTCGCCGCGAGGGTCAGGATGCGGTTGCGGCGCTCACGGGCGCGTTCCGCACGGCGCAACTGCTCCACGCGGGCCTTGCGCTCGGCGGAACCGGGGGTGGGGGCGGAGCCCATGGTGCGTCCTTCGGGGAAAGGGACCTTCGGGACGGCTGATCGTAGTGGGGCGGGAGTCCATACACCTAGGCCGGACCACCCGAACGGCTGAAGGGGCGGCCTTCGCGCCGGTGATGTGAAGCGTAATTTGAAGCTCGGATGCGCATTATCTACGCTGGCGGCATGCGGCTGTTGCGCTCCACCGACCTGGCGCTGCGGGTCCTGATGCGGCTCGCCGTCGCAGGCGACTCCAGCCCCGCGACCCGCGAGGTCGCGGCGGCCATGGACGTGCCGTACACGCACGCCGCGAAGGTCGTGGCCGAACTGACGCACATGGGGCTCCTCAAGGCCCGCCGGGGCCGGGGCGGCGGGCTCACGCTCACCGAGGCCGGGCGCACCGCGTCGGTCGGCGCGGTCGTGCGCCGCTTCGAAGGGGACGGCGACGTCGTCGACTGCGAGGGCGCCACGCCCTGTCCCCTGCACACCGGCTGCCGGCTGCGGGGCGCGCTGCGCCGGGCCCAGGAGGCGTTCTTCGCCTCGCTGGACCCGGTGACGATCGAGGACATGGTCGCGGCGCCGACGGGACCCCTCCTGCTGGGGATCCCCTCTCCGCGTCAGCCCTGAGCGAGCCAGAGGTCCGGGCCGAACACCTCGTAGTGGATGTCGGCGGGCGCCACGCCCTTCTCGATCAGTTGGGTACGCACCGCGCGCATGAAGGGCAGCGGACCGCACAGGTACGCGCGCGTGCCCGACGCGACCGGTACGGCGCTCAGGTCCACGAGGCCCGGGTGCGCGCCCTCGGGGGCGTCCTGCTCGTACCAGAGGTGCACGGCGGCGTCCGGCAGCTTGGCCGCGAAGCCCTCGTGGTCGGCGCGCAGGGCGTGCGTGGCGGGGGAGCGGTCGGCATGCACCACGGTGACCGGGGCGCTGTGGCCGGTGCGGTCGAGCTGCTCCAGCATGGCGATCATCGGGGTCACGCCGATGCCGGCGGAGGCGAGCAGCAGAGGGGCGTCCGTGGCGTCCAGGACGAGGTCGCCGTAGGGGGCGGAGAGCTCCAGGGTGTCGCCCTCACGCACGCGCGCGTGGAGGTGGCCTGAGACCTCGCCGTCCGGCGTGTCGTCGCCGTGGACCCGCTTGACGCTGATCTGCCGCACCTCGGAGCCGGGCGCGGCGGAGAGGCTGTACTGGCGGATCTGCCGGGCCCCGTCCGGGAGCTCGACGCGGACGGAGACGTACTGGCCCGGGAGGAAGTCGGGGGCCGGCCCGTCGTCGGCCGGGCGGAGCTGGAAGGTGGCGACGTCCGCCGTCTCCTCGACGCGCCCCACGACGCGCCACGCACGCCACCCGCTCTGGCCGCTCGCCGCGTACAGCCGCTTCTCGATCGCGATCAGCGCGTTCGCCATCAGCCAGTAGACCTCGTCCCAGGCGGCGGCGACCTCGGGGGTGACCGCGTCACCGAGGACCTCGGCGATGGCGGCGAAGAGGTGCTGGTGGACGACCTCGTACTGCTCGGGCGTGACGCCCAGCGAGGCGTGCTTGTGGGCGATGCGGCCCAGCATCACGTCGGGGCGCTCGTCCGGGTGCTCCAGCAGCTGCGTGGCGAAGGCGGCGATCGAACCCGCCAGTGCCTGCCGCTGGGTGCCGGCCGCCTGGTTGCCGCGATTGAACAGGTCGCGCAGCAGTTCCGGATGGGCGGCGAACAGTCCGTCGTAGAAGCGCTCGGTGATCTCGCCCAGTGCGGCACCGACGGCGGGGAGGGTGGCGCGCACGGTGGCGACGGACTGCTCGGACAGCATCGTGACTCCTTTGTGAAGGACTGTGCGGGACCTTTGTGAAGGAAGGGTGGGCATCGGTCGTCGGCACCGTAATAAAACTTGCATATGAGATGCAAATTAACCGGGCCGGGAGAGGGACGAGATCGGCCATTACGTATGGGGCGGCGAACAGGCAAGATGGGCGTCAGAGCAGGACACCTGCCGTATGCGAGGCGTTCAGCCCGGGGTCGGGCGGCCGATCAAGGTCCGCAACGCGCATGAAATGCTGTTGTGGTGGGATGCTCAGGTGCCCGACCGCCTCCGGCGCACACCGGAGACAGGCGGCCTGACCAGCAAGGATGGGGAAGCGGAAGATGGACAAGCAGCAGGAGTTCGTGCTCCGGACCTTGGAGGAGCGCGACATCCGGTTCGTACGCCTGTGGTTCACGGACGTGCTGGGCTTCCTCAAGTCCGTGGCCGTGGCCCCTGCCGAACTTGAGCAGGCGTTCGACGAAGGCATCGGCTTCGACGGCTCCGCCATCGAGGGCTTCGCCCGTGTCTACGAGTCCGACATGATCGCCAAGCCGGACCCGTCGACCTTCCAGATCCTGCCCTGGCGCGCGGAGGCCCCCGGCACGGCCCGTATGTTCTGCGACATCCTCATGCCGGACGGCTCGCCGTCCTTCGCGGACCCGAGGTACGTGCTCAAGCGTGCCCTGGCCCGCGCCTCCGACCTGGGCTTCACCTTCTACACCCACCCCGAGATCGAGTTCTTCCTGCTGAAGGACCGGCCGCTGGACGGCAGCCGCCCGACGCCGGCCGACAACTCCGGCTACTTCGACCACACCCCGCAGAACATCGGCATGGACTTCCGCCGCCAGGCGATCACCATGCTGGAGTCGATGGGCATCTCGGTCGAGTTCTCCCACCACGAGGGCGCCCCGGGCCAGCAGGAGATCGACCTCAGGTACGCCGACGCGCTGTCCACCGCCGACAACATCATGACGTTCCGCCTGGTCATGAAGCAGGTGGCGCTGGAGCAGGGCGTGCAGGCCACGTTCATGCCGAAGCCGTTCTCCGAGCACCCCGGCTCCGGCATGCACACGCACCTCTCGCTCTTCGAGGGCGACCGCAACGCGTTCTACGAGTCCGGCGCGGAGTACCAGCTGTCCAAGGTGGGCCGCTCCTTCATCGCGGGTCTGCTGCGGCACGCCGGGGAGACCTCGGCGATCACCAACCAGTGGGTGAACTCCTACAAGCGCATCTGGGGCGGCAGCGAGCGCACCGCGGGCGCCGGCGGCGAGGCGCCGTCGTACATCTGCTGGGGCCACAACAACCGCTCGGCCCTGGTCCGGGTCCCCATGTACAAGCCGGGCAAGACGGGTTCGGCCCGCGTCGAGGTCCGCTCGCTGGACTCCGGCGCGAACCCGTACCTGGCCTACGCGGTCCTGCTGGCCGCGGGCCTGAAGGGCATCGAGGAGGGCTACGAGCTGCCTCCCGGCGCCGAGGACGACGTATGGGCCCTGACGGACTCCGAGCGCCGCGCGATGGGCATCGAACCGCTGCCGCAGAACCTCGGCGAGGCGCTCGCGCTGATGCAGCGCAGCGACCTGATCGCCGAGACGCTGGGTGAGCACGTGTTCGACTTCTTCCTGCGCAACAAGAAGCAGGAGTGGGAGGAGTACCGCAGCGAGGTCACCGCGTTCGAGCTGCGGAAGAACCTGCCGGTGCTGTAGCCCGGAGCAGAGGCGCTGGGGCCGACGGTCGTGGACCGTCGGTCCCGGCGCGTCTCACAGGGCGTGTCGCCCTGGACTCGAAGGACCTCGGGGCTCCCCACCCAGGAGGACGGGATGGTGCGACACACCCGGCTGCCCGGCGAGTCCGCCGACTACCTCGCCGCCCGCGAAGAACTCCGGCTCGCCGAGATCGAACTCATGCGCCACCGCGAGAAGATCGCCGCCCAGCGCCGGGCGCTGCCCGAGGGCCCCGCCGTCGACGACTACGCCTTCCTCGAAGGCCCGGCCGACCTGGACGAGGGCGACACCCCGGTTCGCGAGGTCACCCTGAGCGGCCTGTTCACCGGCCCGGACCGGCCGCTGATCGTCTACCACTTCATGTACGGCAAGCTGCAGACCGACCCCTGCCCGATGTGCACGCTGTGGATCGACGGCTTCAACGGCGTCGCGCACCACATCGCCCGGAACGCCGACTTCGCCGTCGCCGCCGCGGCCGACCCGCCCACCCTGCGGCAGCACGCCCGCAACCGCGGCTGGTCCCGGTTGCGCCTGCTCAGCTGCGGCGACAGCACCTTCAAGTACGACCTCGGCAGCGAGGACGAGGACGGCGCGCAGGACTCCACCGTCTCCGTCTTCACCCGGGACGGCGACGGCACGGTCCGCCACTTCTACTCGGCCCACCCGCGCATGGCCGACGACATCGACCAGCGCGGCATCGACCTGCTCAACCCCGTCTGGCACCTCCTCGACCTGACCCCGGGTGGTCGCGGCGACTGGTTCGCGGGCCTGGACTACTGATTCGTACCCGCCGCGCGGTACGGCGCGGAGTGGGCCCGTTGCGATGCCGGAGGGCGGTGTGGTCGGCGGTGTGCCGGACATGGCCGTGCGGTGTGGCATGGTCCGGACATGGCTGGGCGTCCCCGGGCAACCCGGGGACCATGGGCGACATCCTGGTGGGGACGTGTTCGTGGACGGACCGGGCGCTGGTGGCGAGCGGCTGGTACCCGCGCGGGCGGCGCGACGCGGAGGGGCGGCTGCGGTTCTACGCCGAGCGGTTTCCCGTGGTGGAGGCGGACTCCTCGTACTACGCGCTGCCCGGTGAACGCACCGGCCGCCTGTGGGCGGAGCGCACACCGGACGGTTTCGTCTTCGACGTCAAGGCCTTCTCGCTGCTGACCGGGCATCCGACGCGGCCGGAGGCGCTGCCCGCCGACCTGCGGCCGGCCCTGGGCCGCCGACGTGCCCCCGAACCGGGTGACGGGGGCCTGCTCGACGAGTTATGGGCGCGCTTCGCCGAGGCGCTGGAACCGCTGCGGCGGGCCGGACGGCTCGGGACGGTGCTGTTCCAGTTCCCGCCGTCGCTCGCTCCCGGCGCGCGCTCCCAGGCCTTCGTGCGCGCGTGCCGCGAACGGGCCCGTGACTGGCCGTTCGCCGTCGAGTTCCGGCACCCGGAGTGGTGGCGGGGCGGAAGGGAGACGGCCACCGCGGCGCTGCTCGCGGACCTGGACGCCACCGCGGTCGCCGTGGACACCGCGCAGGGGCTGGCGACCTCGGTGCCGCCCGTCACGCCGGTCACGGCACGGCGGCCGGCCGTCGTCCGCTTCCACGGGCGCAGCCCGCACTGGGGCACCGGGTCCAAGGAGGACGCCTACCGCCACGCGTACACCGAGCGGGAACTGGAGGAGTGGGTGCCGCGGGTACGGGAGCTGGCCGAGCGGACGGAACAGGTGCACGTCCTGTTCAACAACTGCTGCGCCGACGCGGCGGTCCGCGCGGCGGAGACGATGCGGCGGCTGCTGGGGGAGGCGGTGCCGCACCAGCTGCGGCATGCCTTCACGCCGGCGCCGGCGCCGGGGCTCCGGCCGGGGGACTGACACCCCCGGCACCGCCACCCGACGGCCCGCGCCCGCCCGGGTCCTCGCCCCCGAGGGCCTGCGCATCCGCGCGGGCCTCGCCCCCCGGCCGCCCAAGCGCCCGCCCGGGTCCTCGCCCGCCACCCGAGCGCCCGCGCGACCCCGCACCCGCTCCCCGCGGGCACCGGCGGGCACCACCCCGGCGCTCCCCTCCCCGTCTCCGGTTACGCTCAAAGCCGCAGGAGCTTGATCTCGATGCTCGGGAGGCCGAGGGATGACCGTGCCCCAGGGGCGCAGAAGCAGCACCTTCACGCGGCTGCTGCGACACGGTTTCACCGACCCCTCCGCAGCCGAGCGGCTACTGGAGAGCGTCGAGCTGGCGCCGATACGGTCGGACCCCGTCCTGCTCGACGCCCTGGGCGCCACCGCCGACCCCGATCTGGCGCTGGGCGGCCTGGTCCGGCTGCTGGAGGCGCAGCCCACCCCCACCGCCCGCCGTGAGCTCCTCGACACGCTGATCTCCGCCAAGCCGCTGCGCGACCGGCTGCTCGGTGTCCTCGGCGCCTCCGCCGCGCTCGCCGACCACCTCGCCCGCCACCCCGGCGAATGGCACGCCCTGGTGAACTACGAGCCGCACGACCTGCACCCCGGCGTCGAGGAGTTCGAGCGGCAGCTCGCCGAGGCCGGCGACCCCGTCTCGCTGCGCGTCGCCTACCGCCGCTGCCTGCTGTCGATCGCCGCGCGCGACGTGTGCGGTACCACCGACGTCGCCCAGGCCGCCGCCGAACTCGCCGACCTCGCCACCGCCACCCTGCGCGCCGCCCTCGGCATCGCCCGCGCCGCCGCCCCCGACGACGCCGCGCTGTGCCGGCTCGCGGTGATCGGCATGGGCAAGTGCGGCGGCCACGAGCTGAACTACGTCTCCGACGTCGACGTCATCTTCGTCGGCGAGGCCGTGAGCGGCGCCGACGAGCGCAAGGCCCTCCAGGCCGCGACCCGGCTCGCCTCGCACATGATGCGGATCTGCTCCGAGACGACCGTCGAGGGCAGCATCTGGCCCGTCGACGCCAATCTGCGCCCCGAGGGCAGAAACGGTCCGCTGGTGCGTACCCTGGCCAGCCACCTCGCCTACTACCAGCGCTGGGCCAAGACGTGGGAGTTCCAGGCCCTGCTCAAGGCGCGCCCGGTGGCCGGCGACCTCGACCTCGGCGAGGAGTACATCGCCACTCTGGCACCGCTCGTGTGGCAGGCGGCCGAGCGGGAGAACTTCGTCGCCGACGTGCAGAAGATGCGCCGCCGGGTCGTCGAGAACATCCCCGCGGGCGAGGTCGAGCGCGAGCTGAAGCTCGGTCCCGGCGGCCTCAGGGACGTCGAATTCGCCGTCCAGCTGCTGCAGTTGGTGCACGGGCGGTCCGACTCCTCGCTGCGCAGCGGCACCACCCTGGACGCGCTCAAGGCGCTCGCCGCCGGCGGCTACGTCGGCCGCGCGGATGCCGCCCAGCTCGACGACGCCTACCGCTTCCTGCGCTCCATGGAGCACCGCATCCAGCTCTACCGGCTGCGCCGCACCCACCTCGTCCCCGAGGACGAGGCCGACCAGCGGCGCCTGGGCCGCTCCCTGGGACTGCGCACCGACCCCGTCGGCGAGCTGAACCGCGAGTGGAAGCGGCACACCAGCGTCGTACGCCGCCTGCACGAGAAGCTCTTCTACCGCCCGCTGCTCGACGCCGTCGCCCAACTCGCCCCCGGCGAGGCCAGGCTGAGCCCCGACGCGGCCCGGGAGCGGCTCGTCGCGCTCGGCTACGCGGACCCGGCCGCCGCCCTGCGCCACCTGGAGGCGCTGGCATCCGGCGTCACCCGGAAGGCCGCCATCCAGCGCACCCTGCTGCCCGTGCTGCTCGGCTGGTTCGCCGACTCCGCCGACCCGGACGCGGGCCTGCTCAACTTCCGCAAGGTGTCCGACGCGCTCGGCAAGACGCCCTGGTACCTGCGGCTGCTGCGGGACGAGGGCGCCGCCGCCGAGAACCTCGCCCGTGTGCTGTCCGCCGGTCGGCTCGCCCCCGACCTGCTGATGCGCGCCCCCGAGGCGGTGGCCCTGCTCGGCGACGGGGACGGCGGCGGACTCGAACCCCGCTCCCGCGCCCACCTCGAACAGGAGATCCTCGCCGCCGTCGGCCGCGCCGAGAACGCCGAACAGGCGGTCACGGTGGCGCGCGGGGTGCGGCGCCGCGAGCTGTTCCGCACCGCCGCCACGGACATCGTCGGCTCCTACGGCACCGAGGAGACCCCGGCCCGGCCGGACCAGGGTGCCCTGGTGGACCTGGTCGGCGGCGCGGTCTCGGACCTGACGGCGGCGACGCTCGCGGGCACCCTGCGGGCTGTCGTGCGGGACGGCTGGGGCGACACCCTGCCCACCCGGTTCGCGGTCATCGGCATGGGCCGCTTCGGCGGGCACGAGCTGGGCTACGGCTCCGACGCGGACGTGATCTTCGTGCATGAGCCGCAGGAGGGCGTGGACGAACGGGAGGCCGCCGAGGCCGCGAACAAGGTGGTCTCGGAGATGCGGCGGCTGCTGCAGATCCCCAGCACCGACCCGCCGCTCCTGATCGACGCCGACCTCAGGCCCGAGGGCAAGTCGGGACCGCTGGTGCGCACCCTCACGTCGTACGAGGCCTACTACCGGCGCTGGTCGCTGATGTGGGAGGCGCACGCGCTGCTGCGGGCCGAGCGCGTCGCCGGGGACGAGGACCTGGGACGCCGTTTCATCGAGCTGATCGACCCGCTGCGCTATCCCGCGCAGGGGCTCGGCGACGACGCCGTACGCGAGATCCGGCGCCTGAAGGCCCGTATGGAGTCCGAACGGCTGCCGCGGGGCGCCGACAAGACCCTGCACACCAAGCTGGGCCGCGGCGGGCTGTCGGACGTGGAGTGGACGGTCCAGCTGCTGCAGCTCCAGCACGGCCGGTCGGTACCGGGCCTGCGCACCACCCGCACCCGCGCCGCCCTCGCCGCCGCGTGCGCCGCCGATCTGATCTCCGAGGAGGACGCAGCGATCCTGGACGAGGCGTGGGTCCTGGCCACCAGGGTGCGCAACGCGGTGATGCTGGTCCGGGGCCGCGCCGGCGACACGTTCCCCTCCGAGACCCGCGAGCTGGCCGCCGTGGGCCGCTACCTCGGGTACGGCCCGGGCCATGTCGGGGACATGCTGGACGACTACCGGCGTACCACGCGCAGGGCACGGGGCGTGGTGGAGAGGCTGTTCTACGGGGCGTGACGCGTCGGCGGCGGTCAGCCCGCCCGGACCGCGGTGGGCCACGCCCGACCGCGGTGGGCCACGCCCGACCGCGGTGGGTCAGGCCCGCACCGGCACCAGCGCCGGCTCGCCCGCCGTCGCCACCCGTCGCGGCAGTGCGTACGGCAGCGCGCCGTACCAGACGCGCACCACCGCGAAGCCGAACGCCAGGCACAGCGTGCCGCCCACCGCGTCCAGCCAGAAGTGGTTGGCCGTGGCGACGATCACCACCAGCGTCGTCGCCGGGTACAGCAGGCCCAGGACCCGCGCCCATGGCACCGTCGACAGCGCGAAGATCGTCAGACCGCACCACAGTGACCAGCCGATGTGCATCGACGGCATCGCCGCGTACTGGTTCGACATGTCCTTCAGGTCGCCCGACGCCATCGAGCCCCACGTGTGGTGCACCACCACCGTGTCGACGAAGTGCCCGCCGTTCATCAGGCGCGGCGGCGCCAGCGGGAAGAAGTAGTAGCCGAGCAGCGCCACGCCGGTCGTGGCGAACAGGGCGAGCCGGGTGGCCGCGTACCGGCCCGGATGGCTGCGGTACAGCCACACCAGCACGCCCAGTGTCACTACGAAGTGCAGTGTGGCGTAATAGTAGTTCATCCCGATGATCAGCCATGTCACCGAGTTCACGGCGTGGTTGACCGAGTCCTCGACGGCGATCCCCAGGTGGTTCTCCAGCCGCCACACCCAGTCGGCGCTGCTCAGCGCCGCGGCCTTCTGCTCCGGCACCGCGTTGCGGATCAGCGAGTAGGTCCAGTAACTCAGCGCGATGAGCAGGATTTCGAACCAGAAGCGGGGGCGGCGGGGGGTGCGGATCCGGCGCAGCAGGACCAGGGTCGCGCGGTCCTCGGCCGTGTCCGTGACGGGCCGGGGAGCTGCCTGCTCCTGGCCTCCCACCACCGCTGTCACGGTCCTGTCACCCATAGGTACAGAGTTTGCCAGAAAAGCGTTCCCCGCCGATCATCCCCTGGAAGGGTCCCGGCCACCCGTTCTCCAACCGGCGTACTGGTACGAAGCGCCGGAACTACTGCCTAGGGACGACTCCGGTCCCCAGGAGCCGAAGCAGTGGACCCGCGCACCACCAGCTCCGGCATGAACACGAACTCACTGTGGGGGGCGGGTGTCCCACCGATCTCCTCGAGCAGGGTGCGCACCGCCGCCTGCCCCATCGCGGGGACCGGCTTGCGGATCGTCGTCAGCGGCGGGTCCGTGAAGGCGATGAGCGGCGAGTCGTCGAAACCCACCACCGAGATGTCCGTGGGCACTTCCAGCCCCCGCTGCCGCGCCGCCCGTATCGCCCCGAGCGCCATCATGTCGCTCGCGCACACCACCGCCGTGCAGTCCCGGTCGATCAGCGCGGACGCCGCCGCCTGACCGCCCTCCAGGGTGTAGAGGGAGTGCTGGATCAGCCGGGACTCGATGTCCTCGACACTCAGCCCGAGCTGCTCCTGCATGGTCCGCACGAAGCCCTCGATCTTGCGCTGCACCGGCACGAACCGCTTGGGTCCGAGGGCGAGTCCGATCCTGGCGTGCCCGAGGGACACCAGGTGCGTCACCGCGAGCGCCATCGCCGCGCGGTCGTCGGGGGAGATGAACGGCGCCTGCACCTTCGGCGAGAACCCGTCCACCAGCACGTACGGCACGCCCTGGGCGCGCAGCCGTTCGTAGCGCTGCATGTCGGCGGTGGTGTCCGCGTGCAGCCCTGAGACGTAGATGATCCCGGCGACCCCGCGGTCCACGAGCATCTCCGTCAGCTCGTCCTCGGTGGAGCCGCCCGGCGTCTGCGTCGCCAACACCGGGGTGTAGCCCTGCCGGGTCAGGGCCTGGCCGATGACCTGGGCGAGGGCCGGGAATATGGGGTTCTCCAGCTCGGGGGTGATCAGACCCACCAGCCCCTCGCTGCGCTGCCGCAGCCGGACCGGGCGCTCGTAGCCGAGCACGTCGAGGGCGGCCAGCACGGACTGGCGGGTGGTCGCCGCGACGCCCGGCTTTCCGTTCAGGACACGGCTGACAGTCGCCTCGCTGACCCCCGCCTGCGCCGCGATGTCGGCAAGCCGTGTGGTCACGACACCGGACTGTACCGGTCGAACCTCCGTTTGTGCATTAAACGGACGCCGGGCCCGCGCGGTGGAACGGCCCGTTGCGGGTTGCTGCGTCATCGCGCTCCCTCATGTCGTGTTCGGCCTCCGGTCCGCAACGGGATCATTCCCGCGCCGGTGTGGTGTGGCAAGGCCTTGCAGAGTCTTGCACAAGTGGCCGCAGTCCCGCCCAGCAGCCGAGAATCCAGGTTTACGGCCCCTCACGACGAGGTCACGGCGGCGTAACCATCATGCGTTCTTGCACTTTTTTGCTGCAAGGTCTTTCGCAAGGCTTGCATCGCTGTTACGTTCACCGTCGCCCGGCGGCCGCAACGAAGCAGTCGGCAGTCGGCAGGGGCGGCAGACGGGACCGCCACCTGTAGCACTCGGGCTTACACCCTCAAGGAGAACTCATGCGGCGTGGCATAGCGGCCACCGCGCTGGTGGCGTCCCTCGCCCTCGCGGCGACGGCCTGCGGCGGAAGTGACAACGGCAGCGGCAAGTCCGGCGGCCCGGTCACCATCACCTGGTGGGACACCTCCAACGCCACCAATGAGGCGCCGACGTACAAGGCCCTGATCGCGGACTTCGAGAAGGCCAACCCGACCATCAAGGTCAACTACGTCAACGTCCCCTTCGACCAGGCGCAGAACAAGTTCGACACCGCCGCAGGCTCCAAGGGCGCCCCCGACGTGCTGCGCTCCGAGGTCGGCTGGACCCCCGCCTTCGCCAAGAAGGGCTACTTCCTGCCGCTGGACGGCACCGCGGCCCTCGCCGACCAGAGCAAGTTCCAGCCCAATCTGATCAAGCAGGCCCAGTACGACGGCAAGACCTACGGCGTGCCGCTGGTCACCGACACCCTCGCCCTCGTCTACAACAAGGCCCTGTTCAAGAAGGCCGGCATCACCGAAGCCCCGAAGACCTGGGACGAGCTGAAGTCCGACGCCGCCAAGGTCAAGGACAAGACCGGCGCCGACGGCTACTGGGGCTCCACCCAGGCCTACTACGCGCAGACCTTCCTCTACGGCGAGGGCACCGACACCGTCGACGCCGCCGCCAAGAAGATCACCGTGAACTCGGCCGCCGCGAAGAAGGCGTACGGCACCTGGCTGAGCCTGTTCTCCGGCAAGGGCCTGCACAAGGCCGACACCACCGCCGACGCCTACGCCCACATCCAGGACGCGTTCGTCAACGGCAGGGTCGCCGCGATCATCCAGGGCCCCTGGGAGATCACGAACTTCTACAAGGGCAGCGCCTTCAGCGACAAGTCCAACCTCGGCATCGCCACCGTCCCGGCCGGCTCCACCGGCAGGGCGGGCGCCCCGACCGGCGGCCACAACCTCTCCGTCTACGCCGGCTCCGACAAGGCGCACCAGGAAGCCGCCCTGAAGTTCGTCAACTTCATGACCTCGGCGAAGTCCCAGGAGACCATCGCCCTGAAGAACTCCACGCTGCCCACGCGTGACGACGCCTACACCGCCCAGGTCAAGGCCGACCCCGGCATCGCCGGCTACCAGTCGGTTCTGTCCGCCGCCCAGCCGCGCCCGGCGCTGCCCGAGTACAGCTCCCTGTGGGGTCCGCTCGACACCGAGCTGCCCAAGGTCGCCGGCGGCACCGAGTCGCTGGACAAGGGACTGAGCAACGCGGAACTCGCGATCGCGAAGCTGGTCCCCGACTTCAGCAAGTGAGCCCGAGTGGCCGTCGGATCCTCCGGACAAGGACCTGGGGGGAAGGATCCGGCGGCCACCGGCCTGTGCCCAGGCCCGCCCCTTGATCTCCTCTGATCTCCCCGAAGGTGTCGCACCATGACAGTCGCCATCGACCGCGCGACCGGCCAGCGCCGCGGTGACCGCGCGCCCCGGCCCGGCCTGGGCCGGCGCATCAAACACGCCTACCAGAAGCACTGGTACGCCTACGCGATGATCGCCCCGGTCACCGTCGTGCTCGGCGCGCTCGTGATCTATCCGCTGGTGTACGGCTTCTACCTCACGCTGACGGACGCCAACAGCCTCAACAGCGCCCGCACGATCGGCGTCAACCACATCGACGCCACCTACAAGTTCATCGGGCTCGACAACTACAAGGACGTCCTGTTCGGTCCGCTGTCCTACGACCGCTTCTGGTCGCACTTCATCTGGACGATCGTGTGGACGGTCGTCTGCGTCACCCTGCACTACACCATCGGTCTGGGCCTCGCCCTGCTGCTCAACCAGAAGTTCCGCGGGCGCACCCTCTACCGGCTGATCCTCGTGCTGCCCTGGGCCGTGCCCACCTTCGTCACCGTCTTCGGCTGGCGCTTCATGCTCGCCGACAGCGGCATCCTCAACGCCGCCCTGCACGCCCTCCACCTGCCCCAGCCACAGTGGCTGGAGGACACCTTCTGGCAGCGGTTCGCCGCGATCATGGTCAACACCTGGTGCGGTGTGCCGTTCATGATGCTGTCGCTGCTCGGCGGGCTGCAGGCCATCGACACCTCGCTCTACGAGGCCGCCGAGATGGACGGCGCGAATGCCTGGCAGCGGTTCCGGTACGTCACCGTGCCGGGCCTGAGGTCCGTCAGCTCCACCGTGGTCCTGCTCGGCGTCATCTGGACCTTCAACCAGTTCGCCATCATCTTCCTGCTGTTCGGCAACACCGCCCCGGACGCCCAGATCCTCGTCACCTGGGCGTACTACCTGGGCTTCGGTCAGCAGCCGCGTGACTTCGCGCAGTCCGCCACCTACGGCATCCTGCTGCTGGCCATCCTGATCGTCTTCACCTCGTTCTACCGCCGCTGGCTGAACCGCAACGAGCAGCAGCTCGCGATCTGAGGCAGGAGTCCGAAATGAGTACGACCACAATTGAGACCTCCGCCGCGGTGACCGAGCAGTCCGTCGCGGGCGCGTCGCGGCGCAGGGCGCGCCGGCGCGGCGAGCGCGGCCCCGCCGCGACCCTCGCCTCGCACGCCCTGCTGATCGTCGCGAGCTTCATCGCCTTCTTCCCGGTCGGCTGGCTGATCTACCTGTCCCTCGGGCCGGACAAGGACGACTATCTGCACCCCGGGCACATCTGGCACACGATGACGCTGGACAACTACGCGTTCGTCCTGAAGCACACCAGCTTCTTCGACTGGCTGAAGAGCACGCTCATCGTCGTGGGCGGCACCACGGTCATCGGCGTGCTGATCGCCGCCACCACCGGATACGCGGTCTCCCGCATGCGCTTCCCCGGTTACAGGAAGTTCATGTGGCTGCTGCTGCTCACCCAGATGTTCCCGATCGCCGTCCTGATCGTGCCGATGTACCAGATCATGTCGGACCTGGGACTCATCGACACCTACCTCGGCCTGGTCCTGATCAACAGCACGACGATCGTTCCGTACTGCGCCTGGCTGCTGAAGGGGTACTTCGACACGATCCCCTTCGAGATCGACGAGGCGGGCCGGGTCGACGGACTCACCCCGTTCGGCACCTTCGTCAGGCTGATCCTGCCGCTCGCCAAGCCCGGTCTCGCGGTCGCCGCCTTCTACGCCTTCCTCACCGCGTTCGGCGAGGTCGCCTTCGCCTCGACGTTCATGCTGAGCGACAGCAACTACACCTTCGCCGTCGGCCTGCAGAGCTTCGTCAGCGAGCACGATGCCCAGCGCAACCTGATGGCCGCCACCGCCGTGCTGATCGCGATACCCGTTTCCGCGTTCTTCTACCTGGTACAGAAGAACCTGGTGACCGGCCTCACCGCGGGCGGCACGAAAGGCTGATCGCCCGGTGTCCCAAGGCTCCCGCGCGCCTGTCCGCGCGGGTGGCGGCCGCGGTGCGCCCATCCGACCCCGCTGTCACCGCGGCCGCCTCGTCACCGCCCGCCGTACCCACGCCCATGACCCGAACCTCGTTATCAAGGACGCCATGAGCCAGCACTCCGCCGACCCGGCCCCGAACACCGCCCTCGCCACTGTCGCCTCCCACCGCGACTGGTGGCGGGACGCGGTGATCTACCAGGTCTATCCGCGCAGCTTCGCCGACAGCAACGGCGACGGCATGGGCGACCTGGAGGGCGTACGTTCCCGACTTCCGTATCTGCGCGACCTCGGCGTGGACGCCGTGTGGCTCAGCCCCTTCTACGCCTCGCCGCAGGCCGACGCCGGCTACGACGTCGCGGACTACCGTGCCGTCGACCCCATGTTCGGCAGCCTGCTGGACGCCGACGCCCTGATCCGCGACGCCCACGAGCTGGGCCTGCGCATCATCGTCGACCTGGTCCCCAACCACTCCTCGGACCAGCACGAGTGGTTCAAGCGGGCGGTCGCCGAAGGCCCCGGATCGCCGCTGCGGGACCGCTACCACTTCCGCCCCGGCAAGGGGGAGAACGGCGAACTCCCGCCCAACGACTGGGAGTCCATCTTCGGCGGCCCGGCCTGGACCAGGGTCCCGGACGGCGAGTGGTACCTGCACCTGTTCGCCCCCGAACAGCCCGACTTCAACTGGAACCATCCGGCCGTCGGGGACGAGTTCCGCTCGATCCTCCGCTTCTGGCTGGACATGGGCGTCGACGGCTTCCGTATCGACGTGGCCCACGGCCTGGTGAAGGCCGACGGCCTGCCCGACCTGGGCGCCCGCGACCAGCTCAAGCTGCTGGGCAACGATGTCATGCCGTTCTTCGACCAGGACGGTGTGCACGAGATCTACCGCGAGTGGCGCAGGATCCTCGACGAGTACTCAGGCGACCGGATCTTCGTCGCCGAGGCCTGGACCCCGACGATCGAGCGCACCGCGAACTACGTCCGCCCGGACGAACTGCACCAGGCCTTCAACTTCCAGTACCTGAGCACCCACTGGGACGCGGCCGAACTGCGCGCCGTCATCGACCGCACCCTCGACGCCATGCGCCCGGTCGGCGCCCCCGCCACCTGGGTCCTGTCCAACCACGACGTGACCCGGCACGCCACCCGCTTCGCCCACGACACGGCCCTCGGCACCCAGATCCGCGACGCCGGCGACCGCGAACTGGGCCTCAAGCGGGCGAGGGCGGCGACCCTGCTGATGCTGGCGCTGCCGGGATCGGCGTACGTCTACCAGGGTGAGGAACTGGGTCTCCCGGACGTCGTGGACCTCCCCGACGAGGTCCGCCAGGACCCCGCCTACTTCCGGGGCGCCGGCCAGGACGGCTTCCGCGACGGCTGCCGGGTCCCGATCCCGTGGACGCGTACGGGTGCGTCGTACGGCTTCGGCAGCGGTGGCAGCTGGCTGCCGCAGCCGGAGAACTGGGGTGAGTTGAGCGTGGAGGCCCAGCAGGGCGCCCCCGGCTCCACCCTGGAGCTGTACCGGACCGCCCTCGCGGCCCGCCGCGCCCACCCGGACCTGGGCGCGGGGGAAGCGGTGGAGTGGCTGAAGGCCCCCGAGGGCGTCCTCGCCTTCCGCCGAGGCGACTTCGTCTGCGTGGCGAACACGACGGGCGAGGCGGTGACGATCCCGGCGTACGGGCGCGTCCTGGTGGCCAGCGCGGAGGTGACGGTCGCGGAAGCGGAGGCGAAGCTGCCGTCGGACACGACGGTGTGGTGGACCACGGCCTGACGGCCCGCCATGCACGTCGCCGGGCCCGCCGTCGCCGGGACGGCGGGCCCGGCCGCCCTACGGTCTGCGGGCCAGGAAGCTTGCGAAGGGCCTCTTCATCCCCTCCGCGGGCTCCTGCACCAGTCGCGCGGTGACGATGAACCCCGCCTTCTCCAGCAGTTCCGCGATCCGGTCCGGCGGCAGCAGATGGGACTCGTAGGACACGGGGTGACCGCCGTAGGCCTGTGTCGGACGCAAGTGCTCGTCATTTCCGACATAGCCGACGAGCAGCAGATGTCCGCCGGGCGCCAGGGTGCGGTGGAACTCGGCGTACACGACCGGCAGGAGTTCCGGCGGCGTGTGGTGAGTGGAGTAATAGGCGAGGACGCCCCCGAGTTCGCCGTCGCCCATCTCCAGCGCGGTCATCGAACCGACCGTGAACCGCAGGTCCGGATAGGTCTGCCGAGCCAGTTCCACCATCTTCGGTGACACGTCGACACCGAAGGCCGGCACCCCCAGTCCGGACAGGTGCGCCGTCACCTTGCCGGGCCCACAGCCCAGGTCCGCGACCGGACCCAGCTCAGCGTCCCGCACGACTTCGGCGAACGCGGCCAGTATGGCGCGCGACAAGGGGTCGAGGTCGGCGGGGTTCTTGACGCGTGCGACGTAGTCGGCCGCGACGGTGTCGTACGACTCCCGGACGGCCGCGAGGTAGGAGGGCTCGGTCATGGGCTCGATGATGCCTCAGCCAGCCGTGAACCAGCAGATGTCGGCGGAACGAAGTAGAGAGGAGCCATACGTGCCTAGCGCACCAGGTAGTCGAGTTCTTCATCGTATCCGGCGGGCTTCGGCATGGCGGCCTCCTCGGTGCAGGGCATGGTATCTCGCGGGGGTGGAGCACGAGCAGTTCGCCGACGGGGACGCGGCTCGCCGGTTCAACCCGCTTCTCCGCCGTTCCGGGCCGGCCGTACCGTGTCGCAGTGGATCTCTTCGTGTGGTCTTGGGCGGCGCTGCGCACGGCGGTGGCGGACATTCCGGACGAGGAGTTCGAGCGGCCGTCCGGTTGCGCGGGCCGGCTCGTGGGGGACCTGGTGTATCACCTGGTCATCGGCGCTCAGGACGTCCTGGTCACCCTGGTGACGCCTGCGGAAAGCGAACCGACGGTGGACGCGGTCACCTATGGGAAGCTCGCCGAACTCCCGACCGGAGAGCAGCCGCCCGAGGCGCTGATCCCTCGGCTGGCCGCCGCATAGGGCGAGCCGCGGTGGCTCAAGTTCCACTTCGACGACGTCGGCTCCGCCGCGGGCCGGGCCGCCGAACTCGCTGATCCGGCCGCCCGTGTCAGCACACGCGACGAGGTGCTGACCGTCGGCGATCACCTTTCCGCTTACGTCCTTGAATGGAGCTTGCACCACCTCGATCTGATCGCGCACCTGCCGTCGGCCACCGAGCCGCCCGCCAAGACGCCGGCGGCGGCACGCGCACTGCTGGAGAACATCGGCGGAACCCCGTTTCCGGCGTCGTTTTCCGATGTGGACGCGCTGCTGGTCGGCACCGCCGCGCAGCTCCCGCTCGTCCTCGGCTGAGCGGGAGCTGCGCGGCGGACGGGTCACTTCCAGGTGTCGCTGGTGGTGTAGCCCGACGACGTGCCCGTGGTGTACGAGCGGTTCGCGCCGGACTCCCAGGTCACGTTTCCCGAGCCGTCCTTCTTCAGGTACTTGTAATCGAATGCCGTGCTCTTGGGGACGATCGCCAGCTTGCTCCACGTCGGGTACGACGCCGACGACAGCGGGATCGCGTCGGCCGTGTTCCAGGAACCGAGGGACGGGATGGAGCCCACGACGTAGACGTTGGTGCCCCAGTCGGTCGTCGCGTACTCGTTGAAGGTGATGTCGGTCGCGTTCGCGTCCGCCAGGTTCCAGGAGTTGTCGAGCGCAACCGCCGATGTGGTCGTGGCGGCCGAGCGGTTGGCGTTCGACTCCCAGGTCACGTTCCCGGAAGAGTCCTTCTTGAGGTACTTGAACTGGAACGACGTGTTGGTCGGCACGCTCACCTCACCCGACCACACCGGGTACCCGGATGACGACAACTTGATCGCCTTCGACGTGTCCCAGGAGCCCAGCGCCGCGATCGAGCCGACGACGTAGACGTTCGTGCCGCTCGTCGTGGACGCGTACTCGTTGAACGTCGCGCTCACCGTCGGGGTCGAGCCGCCGCCCGTATCGGTGCAGCCGACCGTGCACGTGTAACTCGCGTTGTAGAACGCGACCGCGCTCTTCGCCCCGATGGTGATGCTCGCGTTGCCGCCGGACACAGTGATCTTCGTGGCCCCGCCGTCGGTCACGTTCGCGTAGGTGCCGTCCGCCATGCCCGTTGCGAAGGCGTACGTGGCGCTGCTCGAGCCGTTGTTGAGCGCGAAGAAGCCCTTGCCGCTGCGGCCGAAGCCGATCACGTTCGAGGACATCGTCTGCCAGTTGGACATGGCCGCCGTGTCCGTCGCGTTGTGCCAGGCCACCATGCCGACCACTGCCGTGTCGCGGTCCAGGCAGTACCACGCGCCGTTCGAGCAGTCGGTGTCGGTCACGAAACCGGAGGAGTTCGGCGGGGCCTGGTCGCTCTGCGTCCACTCCCAGCCGGCGTACACCGTCGGCGTCGCCCCCTTGTAGGCGAGCTGGAAGAGGTTGGCGAGCTTGTAGGTGTCGCCGTCCTTGTAGCTGAGGTGCAGGCCGTTGCGCTCGGTGTCGTGGTTCGTGACGAACGACACCGAGTGCGCCGCCGGGAGGATCCCGGAGGAGGAAAGGGAGGCCAGGTCGGAGACGTTGCCCAGGAACGCCGACTTCAGCTTGCTCGCGTACGTGAAGTCCAGGACGTCACCGGAGGCGTAGTAGTCGCTCGGCTGCGGGGTCGTGCCCGGGTAGACCTCCTGGAAGACGTAGGGGGACGAGCCCGACGTCGTGTTCGTCAGCTTCGACTCGATCGCCGCGATGTCGGCCTCGGGGATGTGCTTGGCCGCGTCGATGCGGAAGCCGTCCACGCCCAGCGCGAGCTGCTTGTTGAGGTAGTTCGCCAGGCCCGCGCGCACCGTGTCCGAGCCGGTCCTCAGGTCGGGCAGGCCGAGGAGCTCGCAGTTCTGGACCTGGGTGAGGTTCGAGTAGTCCTGGATGGTCAGGTCCGAGGTGGGGCAGTCGGACGAGTCGTGGTAGTCGGATCGGCTCCAGTCGGGGGTGCTGTACTTGCTGGTGATCGTGGTGCCGTCGTAGCCGGTGCCGGTCTGGGCGGCCGTGTGGTTGATCACCGCGTCCGTGTAGACCTTCACGCCCGCCTTGTGACAGGTCGTGATCATGTTCGCGAACTGTGTCTGCGTGCCGAAGCGGCTGTTCAGGCTGTACGAGTAGGGCTGGTAGACGTCCCACCAGTAGTAGCTGGACTGCTTGAGGGACTCCTCGGGGGGCGCGACCTGCACCGCCCCGTACCCGGCCGGGCCGAGCACGTTGGTGCACTCGGACGCGATCGAGTTCCAGTTCCACTCCCACAGGTTGGCGATCACATCGTCCTTGGCGGTGGCGTCCGCTCGCGCGGGCGCGGCGGCCAGCGCCGTCGCACCCGCGAGCGCCAGGGCGCCGGCGGCCACGGCGCTCGCGCTACGGAGGAAGACACCTGGGGATCGGTGTCTGTTCATCTGCGGCTCCGAAAAGTGGGGGTTCTTCTTTCAATCAGGTGGGAGCGTGGGCTAGTTGAGAAGGGCACGTCAAGGTTGACGATGAAAGTTCTTGCTATGACTTTCAACCCTCTTGCTGTAAACCTTTCGTCGGCGATACGGTCACGCGGGCGCCCGGCGACGAAGCCGTCCCGCGGCGCAGGGGTCGGACCCACCTGAGCCGTATTCGCAAGGAGTTCACGCCCGTGATACCGAGATGGCCGGCGCCCGGGACGCGCCGCACCCCGTACCGGAGAAGGTTCGCGGCCGGCGTCGTCGCCGGGCTCGCCGCCGCTCTCCTCCCGCCCCTCGCCGCGCTCCCCCAAGCTTTCGGCTACGCTCGAGCAGGGGGGACCCCCATCGCCGCCCCGCCCGCGCCCCCCTCCGACGCACGGCTGGCCGCGCAGCCCGCCCGGCACGGTGACACCCGCGAGCAGTTCTACTTCGTCATGCCGGACCGTTTCGCCAACGGGGACCCCGCCAACGACCGCGGTGGGCTCACCGGTTCACGTCTGGCCACCGGCTACGACCCCACCGACAAGGGCTTCTACCAGGGCGGCGACCTCAAGGGCCTGACCGACCGGCTCGACTACATCAAGGGGCTCGGCACCACCGCCATCTGGATGGCCCCGATCTTCAAGAACCAGCCCGTTCAGGGCACCGGTGCGAACGCCTCGGCCGGCTACCACGGCTACTGGATCACCGACTTCACCCAGGTCGACCCGCACTTCGGCACCAACAAGGACCTGAGGACCCTCATCTCCAAGGCGCACGCCAAGGGCATGAAGGTCTTCTTCGACGTCATCACCAACCACACCGCCGACGTCGTGAACTACAAGGAGAAGGCGTCCGACTACCTCTCCAAGGGCGCCTTCCCCTATCTGACCAAGGACGGCAGGCCCTTCGACGACGCCGACTACGCCGCCGGCGGCAAGGGGTTCCCGGCCGTCGACACCGGCTCCTTCCCGTACACCCCGCGGGTCACGAGCAACACCAAGGTCCCGGCCTGGCTCAACGACCCGACGATGTACCACAACCGGGGCGACTCGACGTTCGCCGGTGAGTCCGCCACCTACGGCGACTTCGCCGGCCTGGACGACCTGTGGACCGAGCGTCCCGAGGTCGTCAAGGGCATGGAGAGGATCTACGAGCGCTGGGTCCGGGACTTCGGCGTCGACGGCTTCCGGATCGACACCGTGAAGCACGTGAACATGGAGTTCTGGACGCAGTGGGCGACCGCGCTCGACCGGTACGCCGCCGCGCAGGGGCGCAGGAACTTCTTCATGTTCGGCGAGGTCTACTCCGCCGACACCTCCGTCACCTCGCCGTACGTCACCCAGGGCCGCCTGGACGCCACGCTCGACTTCCCCTTCCAGGACGCGGCCCGCACCTACGCCTCCCAGGGTGGCAGCGCGCAGAAGCTCGCGAGCGTCTTCGCGGACGACTACAGGTACACGACCGACAAGGCCAACGCCTATGAGCAGGTCACCTTCCTCGGCAACCACGACATGGGCCGCATCGGGTACTTCCTGAAGCAGGACAACCCGAAGGCGTCCGACGCCGAGCTGCTGAAGAAGGACGGGTTCGCCAACGAGGTCATGTTCCTCAGCCGCGGCAACCCGGTCGTCTACTACGGCGACGAGCAGGGGTTCACCGGCTCCGGCGGCGACAAGGACGCCCGTCAGACGATGTTCGCCTCCAAGGTCCCGGACTACCTGGCCGACGACGAGATCGGCACCGACCGCACGCACGCCAGCGACTCGTACGACACAAGTGCGCCGCTCTACAAGGAGATCGCCGCTCTCTCCAAGCTGCGCAGGAACAACCCCGCGCTCACCGACGGCGTCCAGACCCAGCGCTACGCGGCCGACGGCCCCGGCATCTACGCCTTCTCCCGCACGGGCACGGACGGCACCGAGTACGTCGTCGCCTTCAACAACGCGGACGACAGCAGGACGGCCGGCTTCGCCACCGGCTCGGCGGGCATGACCTTCCACGGCATCTACGGCACCGACGCCTCCCTCACCAGCGACGCCGACAAGAACGTCACCATCACCGTCCCGGCTCGGTCGGCGGTCGTCTTCAAGGCCGCCCGGCCGCTCGGCGCCCCCGCGACCGAGCCGGCCCTCACCCTCAAGGCCCCGGACGCGGGCGCCACCGGCACGGTGGACGTCTCCGCCGACGTCACCGGCGGGCAGCTCAACCGCGTCGTCTTCGCGGCCCAGGTCGGCGACGGCCCCTGGAAGGTCCTGGGCTCCGCCGACCACGCCCCGTACAAGGTCACCCAGACCATCGGCAAGGATGTCCCGGCCGGGACCGCCCTGCGCTACAAGGCGGTCGTCGTCGACTCGGCGGGCCGTACCGCGAGCGCCATGGCCGGCAGCACCACCGGCACCCCGCCCGCCCCGCAGATCCCCACCGCCTCCTCCCGCGACTACGTGATCGTCCACTACAAGCGCCCCGACGGCGACTACGCCAACTGGGGCCTGTACGCCTGGGGTGACATCGCCGACGGCGAGGCGACGACCTGGCCGAACAGCCATCCCTTCGTCGGCCGTGACGCGTACGGCGCCTTCGCCTACGTCAAGCTCAAGCCCGGCGCCTCCGGTGTCGGCTTCCTCGTCATCGACAAGGACGGGAACAAGGACGTCTCCGCCGACCGCACCATCGACGTCACCAAGACCGGCGAGGTGTGGGTCGAGCAGGGCAAGGAGGCCGTACAGACCCAGCGGCCCGCCTACCCGGCGCAGGACACCACCAAGGCCGTCCTCCACTACCACCGCGCCGACGGGAACTACGACGGCTGGGGCCTCCACGTCTGGACGGGCGCGGCAACCCCCACCGACTGGTCCAGCCCGCTGAAGCCGGCCCGGACCGACGCGTACGGCGCGGTCTTCGAGGTGCCGCTCGCCGCCGGTGCCACCAGCCTCAGCTACATCCTCCACAAGGGCGACGAGAAGGACCTGCCCGCCGACCAGTCGCTCGACCTGAAGGCGAACGGCTACGAGGTGTGGCTGGTCGGCGGCCAGGAGAAATACCTGCTGCCGCAGCCCGCGGGCAGCGCGGCGGCCCTCGACCTGACCACCTCCAAGGCGGTCTGGATCGACCGGAACACGGTCGTCTGGAACGGCGCCGACGGTGCCGTCTCCACCCAGCTCGTCTACTCCCACGACGGCTCGATCACCGTCAAGGACGGCACGCTGACGAGCGACGACGAGCGCTGGCTGCGCCTTGAGAAGACCACGCTCACCGACGCCCAGAAGGCGAAGTTCCCCCATCTGAGGAACTACACGGCCTGGTCCGTCGACCCGCGCGACCGCGATCGGGTGCGTGAGGCGCTCGGCGGCCAGATCGTGGCCTCCCAGCGGGCCGCGAACGGAGCCGTGCCGGCGGCTACGGGCGTCCAGATCGCCGGCGTACTCGACGACGTCTACGGTGCCGCGACGAAGGCGGAGCTGGGACCGGTGTTCCACCACGGCCGGCCCACACTCGGCGTCTGGGCGCCGACCGCGCAGAGTGTCGCGCTGGAGCTGGACGGCCGGACGGTCGCCATGAAGCGGAACGACACCACCGGCGTCTGGTCCGTCACCGGCCCGGCGTCCTGGAAGAACAAGCCTTACCGGTACGTGGTGAGGGTGTGGGCGCCCAGCGTCCGGAAGGTCGTCACCAACAAGGTCACCGACCCGTACTCCCTGGCCCTCACCGCCGACTCCAAGCGCAGCCTGGTCGTCGACCTGAATGACAGGTCCCTGGCCCCGAGCGGCTGGTCGGCCCTGAAGAAGCCGAAGGCCGTGCCGCTCCGGGACGCGCAGATCCAGGAGCTGCACATCCGCGACTTCTCCGTTGCGGACCACACCGTCCCGGCCAAGGACCGGGGCACCTACCTGGCCTTCACCGACAGCGGCAGCGACGGCGTGAAGCACCTGCGGGCGCTGGCCGAGGCCGGCACCTCCTACGTCCACCTGCTGCCCGCCTTCGACTTCGCGACCGTCCCCGAGCGGAAGTCCGAGCAGGCCGCCCCCAACTGCGACCTGGCCTCCTACGCCCCTGACTCCGACCGTCAGCAGGCGTGCGTCGCCGCGACCGCCGCGAAGGACGCCTACAACTGGGGCTACGACCCGTACCACTTCACGGTCCCGGAGGGCTCGTACGCCACCGACCCGGACGGCACCGCCCGTACCGTCCAGTTCCGCAAGATGGTCGAGGCGCTCAACCACGACGGCCTCAGGGTCGTCATGGACGTCGTCTACAACCACACCTCGGCCGCCGGTGAGGCCGACACCTCCGTGCTCGACCAGATCGTGCCCGGCTACTACCAACGGCTCCTCGCCGACGGTTCCGTGGCCAACTCCACCTGCTGCGCCAACACCGCGCCCGAGAACGCGATGATGGGCAAGCTGGTCGTGGACTCCATCGTCACCTGGGCCAAGGAGTACAAGGTCGACGGCTTCCGCTTCGACCTCATGGGCCACCACCCCAAGGCCAACATCCTCGCCGTCCGCAAGGCCCTCGACGCACTCACGCCCGCCAAGGACGGCGTCGACGGCAAGAAGATCATCCTCTACGGGGAGGGCTGGAACTTCGGCGAGGTCGCGAACGACGCCCGCTTCGTGCAGGCCACCCAGCAGAACATGGCCGGCACGGGCATCGCCACCTTCTCCGACCGCGCCCGTGACGCCGTACGCGGTGGCAGCCCCTTCGACGCCGACCCCGGCGTCCAGGGCTTCGCGTCCGGGCTGTACACCGACCCCAACTCCTCGCCGGCGAACGGCACCACGGCAGAGCAGAGGGCGCGGCTCCTGCACGACCAGGACCTCATCAAGGTCGGCCTGACCGGCAACCTCGCCAAGTACCGCTTCACCGACTCCGGCGGCAAGGAGGTCACCGGCGCCGAGATCGACTACGGCGGCTCACCCGCCGGGTACGCGGACGCGCCCGGCGACGCCGTCGCCTACGCCGACGCGCACGACAACGAGTCCCTGTTCGACGCCCTCGCCTACAAGCTGCCGAAGGGCACCTCCGCCGCCGACCGGGCCCGGATGCAGGTGCTCGCCATGGCCACGGCCACCCTCTCGCAGGGCCCGTCCCTCTCCCAGGCCGGCTCCGACCTGCTGCGCTCCAAGTCCCTGGACCGCAACTCCTACGACAGCGGCGACTGGTTCAACGCCGTCCACTGGGACTGCCGGGACGGCAACGGGTTCGGGCGCGGACTGCCGATGGCCGCCGACAACCAGTCCAAGTGGCCCTACGCGCGGCCCCTGCTCGCCTCCGTGAAGGTGGGGTGCGAGCAGATCGAGGGCGCCTCGGCCGCCTACCGCGACCTGCTGCGGATCCGGACCACCGAGCCCGTCTTCTCCCTCGCCACCGCCGACCAGGTGCAGTCGCACCTCTCCTTCCCGCTCTCCGGGAAGGACGAGACACCCGGCGTGATCACGATGGAGCTGGGCGACCTGGTCGTCGTCCTCAACGCCACGCCGACGACGCAGGAGCAGACGGTCGCCGCCCTGGCCGGACAGCACTACGCGCTGCACCCGGTGCAGGCCGCGGGCGCGGACCCTACCGTCAAGACGGCCTCCTACGCGGAGAAATCCGGCACGTTCGCCGTTCCGGGTCGTACCGTCGCGGTCTTCACCCGGGGTACGCACTAGGGCACTAGCGTGGTGGGGCGGACCGGAACCTCCCGGTCCGCCCCATCCTCTTTCCCGAGTGCCGAGGAGCGGCTCTCATGGACGGCAACGGCGAACAGACGGGCTCCACCGTGCTGGTGGTCGACGACGCCCCGGCCAGTCGGCACGCGCTGGGCGCCGTGCTGCGCCGGGCCGGACACCATGTCGTGCCCGTCGCCAGCGGCGGGGAGGCGCTGACCGTACTCCACGCACGGGTACGCGACGGGACCCTGCCCGACGTCGCCCTCGTCGAGGTGGGCCTGCCCGACATGAGCGGCTTCGAACTGTGCCGCAGGCTCAAGTCGTCACCGCCCACCGCCGCCCTGCCGGTCGTGCACTTCTCGGCCGCCACGGCCGGACCCGGTGTCCGCTGCCGGGGGCTGGACTCCGGCGGCGAGGCCTATCTGTCGGTGCCGGCCGCACCCGAGGAGATCCAGGCCGTCGTACGGGCCGCCGTGCGCGGGGCGCGGATGCGCACCGGCGCCGAGGCGCTGGCGCGGCGGCTGACGCTCCTGTCGGAGACGATCGTCTCGGTGCAGGCGGCGGGGTGCATGACGGGACTCGTCAGGGCCGCCGCCGAGGGCACCGCCCGGCTCACGGGATTCCCCTCGATCGTCTTTGTGCTCGGCGAGGACGGTGAGCTGTTCCGGGGCCTGTCCGGCTCCCGGGCGCCCGCCGCTGTTCCGGACGCCGAGGCGCACGACACCGTGGCCCGGCTGATCCGTGGGCTGGCCGCCGGACACACCGGGGCGCGCGGCACGGTGGTGCCGTATCCGCTGTGGCCGGCCGGGCTGCTCGGGCCCGGTCATGTCGGGGACGCCCGCGTGGTGGTGGCGCGAACCCGGGAGGGAAAGCCGGCCGTGTGCCTCGCCGTGCCCGCGCGCGGCCCCGAGGCCGACCCGCTGGTCACCCGGCTCGCCCAGGCCACCGCGCTCGCTGCGGATGCCCTGCTCATGTACCAGGTGGAACGCCATGTGGCGCTCACCCTGCAGCACAGCTTCATGCCCCAGCAGGCGCCCCCGACACGGGGCGTGGAGACGGTCGTCCGCTATGTGCCCGCCTCCCGGCAGACCGAGATCGGGGGCGACTTCTACGCCGCGCTGACCACCGCGGACGGTGTGCTCACCGCGGTGGGCGACGTCGCCGGGCACTCGCTGGACGCGGCCACCGTCATGGTGGAGATCCGGCACGCGCTGCGCGCCTACTGCCTGGAGGACCCGGACCCGACGAGCCTGGCCCGGCGGCTGGACCGGCTGCTCCAGCACTACCATCCGGACGTCACCGCGACCGTCTGCCTGGTCCTGGTCGACCCCGACAGCGGGCGCGCGCGCATCGCCAACGCCGGGCACATTCCGCCACTGATCGTGCACGACGACCGCACCGCCGTCTACGCCGTCGCCAAGGGGCCGTTGCTCGGTCTGGGCCTCGACCGGCCGCCGCCCACCGAGACGGTGCTGCGGCCCACCGACCGGCTGTTGATGGTCACCGACGGGCTCATCGAGGACCGCGGCACCGACCTGACCCTGTCGATGGAACACCTGCGCCGGGCCGCCGCCGACGCCCCGCCCGGCGTCGCGTCCCTGTGCGACACGCTGCTCGGCTGCTTCGGCCGGGACCGGCAGGACGACATCGCGCTGCTGGCGCTGCGGCTGACCGGCAGCGTCTAAGGTGAGGGCGTCCGCCGTAGAACAGGAGTGCCCATGCCGCAGATCACCGTCGACTACTCCGCACCGCTCGAGGACGCCTTCGACCGGCGTGCGTTCGCGCTGGCACTCCACGACCGTACGGTCGACATCGCGGCCGCGCGGATCGAGGCGTGCAAGACGCAGTTCCGCCGTACCGAGGACACCACGGTCGGCGCCGACAGCGAGGGGCACGCCATCGTCCACGTCACCCTCGGGCTGCTCGCCGGGCGCACCGAGGAGACCAAGGCGAGGCTCGCCGAGGCGACGCTGGAACTGCTGCGGCAGCACATCAAGCCCGCCGAAGGCCTGGCGCTGCACGCGTCCGCCGAGGTGCGGGACCTGGACGCCTCGTACCGGAAGTTCGACAGCTGAGGGGTTCCTCAGGACGCCAGGCTGACCAGCCGGGCGACCAGGTCGCCGAACGGCCCGTCGGCCGGCTCGTCGCCGAGCATACGGCGCAGCAGCGCGCCCATCTCGTCGTCGTAGGCGGCGCTCACCGCCGTCAGCGCCGCCAAGTCCCGCACGAGCTGGGCCTCCAACTCGCGGCGCGGGATCCTGCGGCCGTCGAGCCAGATCAGTGCCGTGGACTCGACGAGCGAGATCCAGGAGCGGATCACCAGTTCGAGGCGGGCCGGCGGGTTCTGCACCTTGAGGTGCGCGAGGATCTGGACATAGGCGGCCTGCCGCACCGCGTCGACGAGCGCGTTCGTACGGGAGACCGCGTCCCTTGAGCGGACTCCGTCGGCCGGGACGGCCGGGCCGCCGCGCATCAGCGCGGAGAAACCGGGGCCGTGGTCGTCCACGAAGTCGAAGAACCGGCGCATCACCCGCAGCAGCCGGGCGCCCAGCGGACCCTCCTGCGGTTCCACGAACCGGGCCGCGAGATCCTCCGAGGCGCGCTTCAACGCGGCCTCGTACAGGCTCATTTTGCCGGGAAAGTAGTGGTAGACCAGCGGCCGCGAGATACCCGCGGCCGACGCTATCTCGTCGATGGAGACCTCGTCGGGGGAGCGCTGGCTGAACAGTTCGAGCGCGACGCCGATCAACTGCTGCCGCCGCTCCTCAACTCCCAGTCTGCGGCGTACCCCGGTTGTCATGCGAACACCTTACCGATCGAATCCAGCCGCACAGAGCCCCGAACGGCAGCGGTTGTTCACATCTCAATCACAGGTCTCTCACCGATCGGGCATCGCGCAGGGATCCGGTGCCGTGTCACCGCAACCCGCTGATCGTCCTTCCGTCCTTCAGCGTCCCCTTCAACCGCGCCTCGGCGCCCTGCTTCGCACGCACGGTGAGCAGCGTTCCGTCCGCCGATCCGTTCACCCCGCCCGTCGCCCGGATCGACTTGGTGTCCTCGGCGCCTGCGGCCAGCAGATACCAGTCGCCCTTCGCCGACTTCCACAGCACGCCCGCCAGCACATGGGGATCCTTGGCACCGCACGCCGGCACGTCCTCGGCCTGCGCCGCGACCGCCCCGTAGACCCCGCCCGGCGTGTGGAACTGCGCCTGCACCTGAGCCCCGTCACCCCGCCACGTGTCCGCCCGCGTGCACACCCAGCCCGCGTCCCCGGAGGCGTCCGGCAGCGCCTGCCGTGCGAACTCCCAGGCGTTCACGGACTTCACCCCCTGCGATCGCACCACCGCCAGCGAGCAGGCGAAGGGCGCCCACGCGCGCAGCGCCGTCGCCCCGGACGCCTCCTGAGGCGCGCCCGGCCGTCCCACGGTCAGGTGCGCCGGCACCAGCTCCCCGAGGTCGGTCAGCAGGCGCGTGCCCGAGGCGTCGGTCAGCTGCAGCACGTTCCACGACGGGCACGCTCCGGACTGCTGCGCCGGACTCGCCAGCGGCGCGGTCACCCCGTCGGTCAGGCCGAGGTTCGGCGTCGCCGCCGTCGGCTTGCGCAGGTCCCGCTCGACGGCACTGGTCACCCAAGGGGCCGTCAGATAGCGGACGTTGGTGTCGGCACGGTCGAGCACCACCGCGTCCGCCTCGGCTCCGCTCGCCCCGTCGACCCGGGCGAAGTCGAGCGCGGCCCCGGCGGAGCCGTCCTTCGGCTCGGCGTAGCGCACGATGCGCAGACCGTCGTAGAAGACCACCACGCGCGCGGCGTCGACCCGCCCCGCGTACAGCAGTCGCGGTGGTCCGGGCGGGCCACCCGAGGGAGTGCCCGGGGTCGCCGAGACCCGGACCGAGTCACCGGGCCGCGCCCAGGCGGCGAGCGCCCGCCGCAGCAGTGCCCGGTCGCCGGTGAGGGCGCCGCGCGCGGGCCATACGGAGAAGTCGGTGCGCGCCGAGGTCTTCCAGGCGGCGGGCGGCACCGTCGTCACCCGGGCCGGGTCCAGGGCGGCCTGCGCGGCCGGGTTCCGCGCGCCCGAGGGGGCGGTCGTGTCGTCCGGGCCGAAGCCGCCGGGCAGCGCCAGCAGCGCCCCGCACACCGCGACGGCCGCCACCGCGGCGAGCGCCGCCTTCCCGTGCCGGCGACGCCGCATCAGGTCGGTGGGCCGGGCCTGAAGGGAACACGGGTCGAACTCCGGGGAGTCCAGCAGCGCGTCCTGCGCGGGCACCTTCGCGGCCTGCCGGACCGCGGCCGCCGGGTCCGTGACGCCCGCCGCGGCGAGCACCTTGCGCACCTCGTCCTCGGGGAGCTTCTCCAGCCCGCGCAGGACGTAGGCGGCGCGGGCCGGACCGGAGAGCGCCGACAGCCGCTGGTCCAGGGCGAGTTCCTCGGCGCCCCCCGAGCGCGGGAAGAGCCTGAGCCCCCACACCTGCGGCAGCAGTGGCGGCAGCTGGGAGCGCTTCGGCCAGGCGGCGCGCTTCAGCGGCAGTCCGGCCTCCAGTGCCGTACGCAGTACCCGGAGGCGGACGAAGGAGTACCCGGGATCGCCGTCGCGGCCGGTCGCCTGGGCCGGGATCACCGACGCCGAGGCACGCCCGTGGGGCAGTGCCCGCTGGGCGAGGGCGTGCGCGGTCAGCACCCGCCGGGTGCGGCCGAGGCCCGGCGGCAGCACCAGATAGGCGAGCCGGACGAGCCGGGGGTAGTGCTCGACGAGCGCGGCCTCGGCCTGCTCGACGTCGACGACCGGTCCGGAGGGCGGAGTTGGGCGCGGGGCGACATCCTGTGGCTGCACGTCCGGCAAAACGAGCAAGCTGGAGGTTGGTCACCCCGGTGCCGTCGAGCGGGAGAGGGGCGACCGGTACCCGGGTGGGCTCAGCCCTCGGGTTCGACCAGCAGCCGCGCGTAGTTCGCCATCGACCGCTGGTAGCGCGGCAGATGAGGGGCGAGCGCGCCGAGGACCAGTGCCAGGCCCGCACGGTCGCGGCCGAGGCTCGACAGGCACAGGGCGAGAGTGGCGCGTACCGCGTCGTCCAACTCGTCCGAAGGCGCGTCGAGTTCCGGGGTCAGCAGTTCGACGCCCTGCTCCGGCTTCCCCACGTTCCTGAGCGAACTGGCCAGCTGGATCTTCGCCCGGCGGCCGCGGTAACCGTCGAGGCCGCGCTCCAGCGCCTCCCGGTACAGCGGCACCGCCCGGTCCGAGTGCCCCGTCGAGTCCCAGGCGCACGCCTGCTCGAACGGCCCGAGCGGGCTGTCGCCGGGCAGTTCGGCGACGAGGGCGTCGATCACCGCCCGGAAGTCCGCAGCGCCCTCCTCGGCGTAGTCGTCGAAGCGCGCCCAGGCGGCCGCCAGGCGCTCCTCCCAGTCCGGTGTGCTCATTGGTTCCCCTCGTTTCTGATACCCGCGGCACACTGTCGCACAGATGTGCAGCGATTGAGCGCTGGGCCCGTCGCAGCCGTACGGAAGAGCAGGGCCCTCGCGAGGGTCTTCAGCGGCATGGGCCGGAAGGGACCGGAGGAACACATGAGGTGGACGCGCGAGAAGCTGGCGGCCGGTGCCGTCGTCGCCCTGCTGGTGCTGACCGGCTGCGGCGGTTCGGGCGGGACGTCCGGGGCCGCCCAGGACAAGGTTCCGGCGCCCGCGACCGGCAGCCTCGAGGACCTGGCGGCGGACGTGAACTGCAAGCCGAACATCCAGACGGACGCCGACGAGATCCGTCAGGCCATCTGCACCAACTCCGACGGCAAGTTCGTGCTCGCCACCTTCGCCACCGACCGCGGTCAGCGTGAGTGGATCAACGATGCCAAGGACTACGGCGGTTACTACCTGGTGGGCCGCAAGTGGGTCGCCGTCGGCGACGACGGGGTGGTCAAGGCGCTGCGCGGCAAGCTCGGCGGCGATGTGGAGGTGGGCGCCGACCACCACGCCCACGCCGGCCACAGCGGCTGAGCAGCCGGGAGCGCCGCCCGGCGCACACACCGAAGGCCGGTGGCGGGGGATCCGCCACCGGCCTTCTGCTTCAGTGGGTCACCGGCTCAGGCGTGTCACTGGCACCTCTGTCCGGAGTTGATGCAGTTGGCGATCTTGTTCGCCAGGCCGCCGGTGGTGACGCTGATGAAGTCGTCGTGGTCGGTGGCCGCCTTGTGGAGCTGGTCCGGGAAGCCGTCCACCGCGTAGGCGTTCTTCACCTGGCCGTTCTGGATGACCGGCGGGTTGATCTTGTACACGAGGCGCATCGTCAGCTGCGGGATCGCCTTGAAGCCGTTCCCGCAGGCGCCGCTCGCCGGGTCGGCGAAGGCCACGTGCGTGCGGTGGTTGGCGCTGTCGATGTTCTGGCCGTCCCAGCAGCTCTGGAAGGCGAACGTGCGGACCACGTTGCTGCCCTGCGGGCAGATCGGGTACTGCGTCGTCAGCTGGACCTTGTTCTCGAAGCCGGTGCAGCTCCAGTGCGCGTTGGCGTTCGCCAGGCCGTTGGTGGTGGTCTTGGCGTCACCGGTGATGATGCGCAGGAACTGCGGCATCGCGACGACCTTGCTGGTCGGGTTGCCGACGTACTTGATCTCCGCCTGGATGGGCGTGAGGATCTTGCCGACGTTGCCTTCCTTGCCGCCGCCGTCCGCGTTCTGGTCGAAGTCCTGGGTGCCGTCCTGGATGCGGACCACCGGCCAGTAGTACGCCGACAGGTCGTTCTTGTTCTGGCAGCTGGTGCCGCCCTGCAGGAAGGTCTGGTTGCTCGAGAAGGCGTTGACCTTCTGGTTGCCGACGTAGTCGTGCAGGTGGTGCGCGCCGTTGGTTACGCCGGGCGCCACGATCACGTTGTCGGTGTTGTGGTTCTTGTTCGCGTTGACACCGCAGCGCGTGACGAACTGACCCGTCGAGGCGTTGGGGGTCTTGTTCGGCTTGGCCTGGACGTTCGGTGCGACCTTCGTGATGTCCACGAAGTCGGCCGCCACCGGACCGTTGCCGGCCTGGCCGCCGATGCCGCCCTGCTGACCGTTGTTGCCCTGCTGCTGGCCGCCGTTCTGCTGCTGGCCGCCGTTGTTCTGCTGACCGCCGTTCTGCTGACCGCCGTTCTGCTGGCCGCCCTGCTGCTGGCCGCCGGTCTGGCCCGCGTTGGTCTGGTTGGCGCTCAGCGTGGTGCAGGCGGCGAGCTGCGACAGCGACTGGTTGAAGGTGCCGCCGACTCGCTGGATGTCGATCCTGATCCGGTCGATCGTCGCGGCCCGCTTCTCCTTGAGGGGGCCGACGATCGCGTTCTGCACGAAGCTCGCGTCGTTGGCCTGGGCCTGGCGCGTGGAGGCGAGCCGGGAGTAGGCCTCGGTGATCTGCTTGTCGAGGTTCGCCAGCTCCGCGGCCACGCCGTTGCGTGCCGCGGCGGGCACGTTCGTCAGCTTCTGGCCGACGTCCGGGCAGGAGATCGTCGCCACCTGGGCGCTGGCGGCCTTGGTCTGGTTCCCTCCCCAGGCCTGGTTGTTCGTCTCGTGGGCCGAGGCGAAGTAGTTGGCCCAGAGCAACCCGCCCCCACCGAGCGCTAGGGCAGCCGAGGCGGCTATGGCCTTGGTGGCCAGCGGCGTACGGCGTTTTCTTGTGTTGCGTCCCATGGAACTCCTCTGACTTCCTTTCGGGGCGGAGGCGCCCGACAGGGGTGAAGCGGCGTCTTCCCATACGCAGGAGGCGGGTGGGGTGTTCAGAGACCGGAGGAAAACTTGGAAGTTCCTGAGGGCAATTCGGGTGCAAGAGGTGCAGAAGCCCCTGTTTCAGCGGGAGTTGAGGCGGGTAGGTCTCATCGCTTTGAATTTGGTTCAGCTGATTCGGAGCTGATTCGGAGCTGATTCAGCGGTGATTCAGCGGTGATCAGCGGCCGTGATCCAAATAGGCGAGCACGGCCAGAACCCGCCGATTGTCGTCGTCGGAAACCTCCAGGCCGAGTTTTGCGAAGATGTTGGAGGTGTGTTTGGCGATCGCCCGCTCGGTGACGACGAGCCGGTCGGCGATCGCCGCGTTCGAACGACCCTGCGCCATCAGCTCCAGCACCTCACGCTCACGGGGCGTCAGCCGCCCGAGCGGCCGGTCGTCCGCCGCGCGCCGCGTCAACAGCTGCTGGATCACCTGCGGGTCCATCGCCGTACCGCCCGCCGCGACCCGTCGTACTGCGTCGACGAACTGCTCGGCGTCGAACACCCGGTCCTTGAGCAGATAGCCCACCCCGCCGTTGCCGTCGGCGAGCAGCTCGCGCGCGTACAACTGCTCCACGTGCTGGGAGAGGACCAGCACCGGGAGGCCGGGCCGCTCCCGCCGGGCCTCCAGCGCGCACTGCAGGCCCTCGTCGGTGTGCGTGGGCGGCAGTCGCACGTCCACCACGGCGACGTCGGGCGTCAGTTCGGCCAGCGCCCGGGTGAGCTCGGGGCCGGACTCGACGGCCGCGGCGATCTCGAAGTCGAAGGCCTCCAGCAGCCGGACCAGCCCGTCGCGCAGCAGGAAGAGGTCCTCGGCTAGGACAACGCGCACGGGATCTCCAGGGTCACCAGGGTGGGACCGCCCGCGGGGCTGCTGACGGCCAGGACGCCGTCGAATGTACCGAGCCGGCGTTCGACCCCGGCGAGCCCCGAACCGGCCCCGACCGCCGCGCCGCCCTTGCCGTTGTCGGTGACCGTGATCCGCAGCGTGTCCTCGGCGTGGTGCACGTCGATCCAGATCCGGTCCGCGCCGGAGTGCTTGACGGCGTTCGTGAGCACCTCGCTGACCGCGAAATAGGCGGCCGACTCGATCGGCGCGTCCGCGCGGCCGGGCAGCTCCACGGTCACCTCTGCGGGCAGCGGCAGCCGCAGCGCCAGCGCCCGTACGGCGTCGCCGAGTCCGCGTTCGGCGAGGACCGGCGGGTGGATGCCGCGCACCAGGTCGCGCAGTTCCTCCAAGGCCTCGGCGGAGTTCCGGCGGGCCTGGGCGAGCAGCTTCCTGGCCTGCTGCGGGTCCTTGTCGAGCAGCATCTCGATGCTGCCGAGGTCCATGCCCATCGCGACCAGCCGGGCCTGCGCCCCGTCGTGCAGGTCGCGTTCGATGCGACGCAGTTCGGCGGCGGAGGTGTCCACGGCGTCGCGTCGGGTCTCGGTCAGCACGCGGACGCGCTCGGTGAGTTCACCGTGCGGGCTGCCCAGGACGGCCCGTGTGAGCCGGAAGTGCGCGCCGAGCAGGCTCGGGGGGTACCGCCAGGTGAGGGCGAGGAGTACGGCGCCGAGCGCGGCCGCGCCGAAGGCGGTCGCCTGGCCGGAGACTGGGACGAAGGCGTACCGGTACGTGCCGCCCCCGTGCGGCACGTACGCCCGCCACAGCCCGGCCGGCAGCATGAGCCCCTGCACCGGGTACAGCAGCACCACGGTCGGCAGCAGCGCGGTGGCGAAGCCCGCCGTGATGTCCACCGGCAGCCAGAGCACGTCCCGCCAGGTCTGCGGGTCGCGCAGCATCCCGAAGGTGCGCGACCACGGATTGGCGTCCGCGGGGAGCGGCCGGTACGCGGTGCGGATCCGTATCCCGCACCACTCGCCCGCGAGCCTGCGCCGGGTGTCCGCCAGGGCGCGCACGCCGGTCAGCACCCACGGGGTGGTGACGAGCCCGATCCCGAGCGGGACGAACGCGAGGGACAGGAGCGTCAGCACGAGGAACGCCACGCCGAACGGAAGCACCGCCAGGGACAGCACCAGCCCCCGCACGGCGGCCAGGACCACCTCTCGTGCGTACTCGCGGGCGCCCCCGCGCCGCATGTCTGTCTTCATGGCGTCAGTCTGGCCGAGGGCCGGGCGGCGGTCACGGGCCCGAACCCCCCGGTCAGGGGGTGGTGCCAGGTACACCTGCGGCGACGCCGAGCACCTTCGCCTCCACCGCCGGGTCCAGGCCCACCGGCGGCCGGCCGGGCCGCGGCGGCACCACACCGCCGGACTCCAGCCACGCCCAGGTGTCGCGCACGGTCTCCTCGACCGGCCGGCACCGCAGCCCGTCCCGCACCGCTCGGGACACGTCCATGCCGTACAGGGCGGCCTCACCGTCGCTGCCCGGGGGCACCCACACCGGCAGCTGCGTCCACGGCTCGATCCCGGCGTCCAGGACCACCTCGGGCGCGGTCCACCGCAGCCGCGCGCCGCTGCCCGTGACCCGCGCGCACTCCTCCAGCAGCCCGCCCATCGTGGCGTGCCCCCGGGGGCCGGCCAGGTTGTACGGCCCGCTCAGCTCCCGCTCCACCGCGCCGAGGATCCATTCCGCGAGGTCCCGCACATCGACGTACTGCAGCGGCAGTTCACGCGGTCCGGGGGCCAGGACCGGCCCGCCGCGGGCGATCCGGGTCAGCCACCACGGCAGCCGGCCGATGTTCTCGCACGGGCCGAGGATCAGCCCGGACCGCACCAGCACCGAGCGGTCCGCGCCGAAGGCGTCCAGCGCGGCCAGCTCGCCGCCCCGCTTGTCCCGCATGTAATCGGTCGCCTCGGCGTCCGGCGCGGCGCCCGCCACGAGCGGCGCGTCCTCGGCGTACCCGAAGGGCGGGGCCCACGCGTACACGGAGCAACTCGACACGTACACATACCGTCCGGCGCGCCCGGCGAGCAGGCGCGCCGCCTCGTGCACCGCGCGCGGCGCCGCCGACCAGGTGTCCACGACGGCGTCCCACTCACCCTGGGCGAGCTCGGCGAGCCCGCCGGGCGCCGTGCGGTCGCCTCGCAACGCCCGTACGGCGGGCGGGGGTTGGTGCCGTCCCCGGTTGAGGACGGTCAGCTCCCAGCCCCTCCCGAGCGCCGCCTCCACGACGGCTCGACCGGCGAACTCCGTACCGCCCAGCACCAGAAGTCTCATACGGACGACTCTGCCCGGGCGGCCCGCGGGACGGAACCCGGATCTGCTGACGGCAGATCCGCGGTCACCGGCCGGTGGGCGGCACGTACTTGTAGCCCACGCGCCGCACCGTCTGGATGGTCCTGCGGTGCTCGGCACCCAGCTTGCGCCGCAACCGGGCGATGTGGACGTCGACGGTGCGTCCGTCGCCCACGTGGCCGTACCCCCACACCGTGGTCACCAGTTGGTCCCGGGTGTGCACCCGGTGCGGGTGCGCCACCAGGTGGGCGAGCAGCTCGAACTCCAGATAGGTCAGGTCGAGCGGGCGCCCGTCCACCTCGGCGGTGCGCCGACCGGTGTCGACACGTACGAGCGGGTCCGTGCCCACGGGCTGTTCCGTGTCCGGGCGGGCTTGAGCGTCCGGGTGGTCGGGCACCGCGACCGGCGCGAAGGGCGGCTGCTGGTCGGCCGGGACGAGCACCAGGTAGCCGATCATCGGCGGATGGCCCGGCAGGCTCGGCAGCGCGTGCGGGGGCGCCGGCAGCCAGGTGGTGCCCGGTGGCAGGAAGTCGGCCACGTCGACGGCCTCGTCCCGGTCGACGGCACGCAGCCGGTGCCGTGCGGAGCCGTTCGGCGGGGTGGCGGTGGTGGTGGTGAGGGCGGCGGTGGTGAGAGAACGAGTGGTCGCCATGAGAGGTCAGCTCTTTCGCGCGAGGAGTTCGTCGGGGGGACGTACGTCGTGCGCGCTGGCCGAAGGCCGGAAGGACGGCTGTAGCCGGTGTACGGCTTGCCGGGTGTACGGCTCTACAGGGCCCGCGCGGTGTTCGCGCGACAACACACCCGGTCGAAGTCGTGGTGCTGACGGGAAGGCCAGAAGGGCTCGAGGTCACGGCGACCCGTCGCGCTGAACTTCTGGAAGCTGGCCATGGTTCCCATTGAAGCAGACACCGCGCCCGGACAGGACCCTTCTCTCACTGCTTGGACACGTGGGCGATGCGAAAAGGGCGCCCACCTCGCGGTGGACGCCCCTGCGGAGCCGTGCGGTGCGTGGATCAGACCTGGCCGGCCTTCTCCAGCGCCGTGCAGCAGGTGTCGACGATGAGGCGGGTCACCAGGTACGGGTCGACGTTGGCGTTCGGACGGCGGTCCTCGATGTAGCCCTTGCCGTCCTTCTCGACCTGCCACGGGATACGGACGGAAGCGCCGCGGTTGGAGACGCCGTACGAGTACTCGTTCCACGGGGCGGTCTCGTGCAGACCGGTGAGGCGGTCCTCGACGCCGACGCCGTAGTTCTTGACGTGGTCGAGCGGCTTGGAGCCCTCACCGAGCGCCTCGCAGGCGGTGATGATCGCGTCGTAGCCCTCGCGCATCGCCTTCGTGGAGAAGTTGGTGTGCGCACCGGCGCCGTTCCAGTCGCCCTTGACCGGCTTCGGGTCCAGGGTCGCGGAGATGCCGAAGTCCTCGGCGGTGCGGTACAGCAGCCAGCGGGCCACCCACAGCTGGTCGGCGACGTCGAGCGGGGAGAGCGGGCCGACCTGGAACTCCCACTGGCCGGGCATGACCTCGGCGTTGATGCCGGAAATGCCGAGGCCCGCCTTCAGGCAGTTGTCCAGGTGCGCCTCGACGACCTCGCGGCCGAAGATCTCGTCGGCGCCGACACCGCAGTAGTAGCCGCCCTGCGGGGCCGGGAAGCCGCCCTCCGGGAAGCCGAGCGGACGCGAACCGTCGAAGAAGGTGTACTCCTGCTCGATACCGAAGATCGGCTCCTGGGCGGCGAACCTCTCGGCCACCTCGACCAGCGCGGCACGGGTGTTGGACGGGTGCGGGGTCATGTCCGTGTCGAGGACCTCGCACAGCACCAGGACGTCGTCGCCGCCGCGGATCGGGTCGGGACAGGTGAAGACCGGCTTGAGCACGCAGTCCGAGGAGTGACCCTCGGCCTGGTTGGTGGAGGACCCGTCGAAGCCCCAGATCGGAAGCTCCTTGCCCTTGGCGTCGTCGGCCAGGATCTTCGTCTTGGAACGAAGCTTGGCGGTCGGCTGCGTGCCGTCGATCCAGATGTACTCAGCCTTGAAGGCCATGGGCCACATCCTTCGGGATGGTCTCGACTGCGTGGTCGAACAGCGCAGTCGCAGAGGTTGTGCGGGTGCGCGGCGCTGCGGCAGTGGGGCGCCGGGTGATGCCCGGCAGCTTGTCAACAGGCGATTTCCCGGCCATTGCTCCGATGTGAACCCCGTGTTACCGAGAGCCGCGGCCGGGCATGCGTGAGGTCGGCCACCGCCCCCCGTGCGATGGCCGACCTCAGGGTGCCGCTCCACGCGGAGCGGCCGCGGCTCCGGGAGGCGACGGCTGCACGCCGGTCACCGCCCGCGTCCGAGCGCTGCCGCGCCGCGCTCGCCCCGCGTGCCGGTCCTGCTGCTCGTGGCCGCGAACAGCAGGACCGTGCCGGGTGTTGTGCCGCCTCCTGGAGTTACCGGGGCGCCGGCCTCACCCCACCTTCTCGATCAGGGCCCGGCGGATCAGGAACTTGCCCGGTTGGCGGACCTGTTCGAAGGCGGCGTTGTTGAGGAGCACGCAGCTGCCGGAGACGGAGGTGACCTTCACCGTCGTGGACTTGTTGTTGTCCAGGTTGGTGACCTTCAGGGTCGTCCCCGCCGGGAACTGGTTGCTGGACGCAGCCGGGGCGCCGCCCTCACCGGAGAGCGTCACCGTGGAGCCCTTGCAGACCTGCTGGCCCGAAGCAGCGGTGCCGGCGCCTCCCGTGTTGTCCGCGGGCGCGGTCGTGGCGGGCGTGGTCGTGGCCGGCGCGGAGGTGGCGGCCTGCGAGGCCTGGGGGTCCTGAGCCGACCCCCCGGCCTGCGCGGCGCCGCCCGACTGCGCCGATCCCGATCCGCCCGCCTGGATCGACTCCCCGACCTGGCAGCCGGACGCCTCCTGCTTCCGCTTGATCTCGGCGACGACCGCCTCGCGGTTGGCGATCCGCGCCGCCGACTGGGCGTCCGGCTTGGCCTTCTGCGCGGCGATGAACGACTCGTTGTTGCCGAGCGCGGTGGCCAGGCCCTGACAGACCGTCGAGGTCGACGCGTTCTGCACGTTCGCCGCGTTCGAGGTGGCGGCGAGGGCGAAGGCCCCACTGCCGGCCACGGCGACGGCGGTGACCGCCAGCGCGATCTTCTTCTTGGGACTGAGAGTTCTCCTACGCGACATGCGCGCCTCCTGTCCCCGGCCGCCGTCACCGGCGACCGGACGCGATGGGTACGCCGCTATGTACGAGATACCGAACGGAGTTACTCAGCGGTTTACAGGAGTCAGCGAAGTAACGTAGGTCACAGGGGAGTCGGCGTCAGCGGGACAGGGCGTCCCGTACGGCCTCCTCCGTGCGTCCGACCACGGCCGTACCGTCGTCGGCGGTGATGATCGGCCGCTGGATGAGCCGGGGATGCTCGGCGAGCGCACGCACCCACCGGTCGCGGGACGCGGCGTCCCTCGGCCAGTCCTTCATGCCGAGTTCCTTGGCGTCGGCCTCCTGGGTGCGCGTGATGTCCCAGGGGTCGAGCTTCAGCCGGTCGAGGACGTCGCGGATCTCCTCCTCGGTCGGCACGTCCTCCAGGTAGCGGCGCACGGTGTAGTCGGCGCCCTCGGCGTCCAGCAGGGTGAGGGCGCTGCGGCACTTCGAACAGGCCGGGTTGATCCAGATCTCCATGTCCCACACGGTAGCCGAAACACCGCTTCTCACCGGTGTCATAGCCTGGCTCAAATGCCCCGTGGCCAGGGGCTTTTGTCAGTGGGCGGCAGTAAAATAGAAGCAGTGTTCGAGGGAGGTGCCGGGGCGTCCGGCGGCTCCCTGACCGCGACAGGAGGATGCCTGTGCCCGCTGCCGCAACCAAGCCGAAGCCGACTCAGTCCACGGCACGGCGGCCGGTCCCGCTGGACCTGCCGTACGCCCCGGTGGCCAAGCGACCGCTCCCGCCGGGGCGGCCGCGCGAGTGGTACGTCACGCACAACCGGCGCCTCAAGGCGATGCGTCTCGCGATCGCCCTGCTCGACTCCGGGGTGTACGTACCGAACCAGGCGCGCAACGAGACGATACGGAGCACGGCGGAGCGGATCGGGGTGCGACCGCCGTCGGACACGACGTGCCACATGGTGCGCGCGCTGATGCGGTACAGCCGTTGAGCCATGGCGCCGGGCGCCCGCCGGCTCCGGGGTGCCCGGCGCCGGCCGGCAGCCACTCAGCCGTTCGATACGTTTCGGTCGGGGCCGTGGGGCGCGCGACGGCCCGGAAGGCTTCGAGCTGCGCGCCGCCGCAGCGGTCGTAGTCAGCGGTCGGAGGGGAGCTTCCGCCGGATCTGGCGGCCTGGGTAGCCCGCCCCAGGGCGATCAGTGACCAGGTGCGCGAGCGGCTCCGCCTGACCGCCCGGACGCGCCCTCTGCGGACAGCTCCTTCTCCAGCGGTGTGCGGAAACGGGGCGTGACCCGGGTCGTGCCCAGCCACGAGCCCAGGCGTTCCGCCTCCCTCGCGATCGCCTCGTGTGCCTCCCGGCCCAGCCCCTCCGCGTCCAGCAGGCGCCACACCACCTCGCCGTCCGGTCGCTGGGCCCACCCCCCGACCACCCGGCCGTTCCACCACACCGTCGGGCCCACGTTGCCGCTGCGGTCGAACAGGGCCGGGCGCAGCTCGGGGGCCAGGTACCAGTCACGGTCCTGCCAGCCCATCGCCGTGGGGTCGAGGCCCGGGAGCAGGGCCGCCCACGGTTCGACGGCCGACAGCGGCTCCTCGTCGCCGGGCGTCACATACCCCGTCACCCCACCGTCCAGCGTCACCGGCACCGCCTCCATCGCCGTCAGCGCTCGGCGCACCTCCGTGACCCTCCAGCCGGTCCACCACTTCAGGTCCGCCTCCGTGGCCGGCCCGCACGCCGTCAGCCAGCGCCGGAGCAGCTCCTGTTGTGCCTGCGCGGGCGGGAGTTCGGGATGGGGCGGGGCGATGGCCCAACGGAACTGCGACGACGTCCACCCACCCAGCGGGCGCCCACGGACGACCAGGCCGTCGACACCCAGGACACGCATCATCCGCGACGACACGGTCTGCGGGGCCTCATAGCTCCTGCCCGCACCGTAGACGAACTGCTCCTTCAACCGCGGTTCGTCCCGCGTGAGTTCGCCGACGGTCGCCTGACCGCGCCGGGCCAGCGCGGCGAGCACCGACGCCTCGACCTCCTCCAGCCACTGAGCCGTCAGCCGGCCGCCGCTTCCGGTCACCACCTCCTTGACCAGCGCGGCGCGTGCCTTCGCCGCGTTCACCAGGCCGGTCGACGCGTGCACCACGGCCGCGAGTTCGGTCGGGAACACGAACACGGTGTGCCGCATGCCGTGCATCCGCACCAGCGTCCGGTCCTCGTACAGTGCCCGCTCGACCTCCGCCACGGTCTTGTCCGCGTCCGCGAGGCGCGCCCCGACGGCGAGGTACACCGTGGCCGGATCCGTGCCGTGCAGCGCGACCAGCGACCCGGCCACGTCCTCGGGTGTCGCCGCCCGCGACCCGGCACCCAGCCGGTGCCGCACCGTCAGGCGGGCCCGTCGCTCCGTCGTCCCGATGTGCCGCCCTGCCCCGCCCATGCCGTCTCCCTCGGATCGAAAAGCAGATGCACCATACGTGACCGCCTCCCTACGCTGGACACACATCCGATGGAGTCACAGATCCCCGGCCACCCATCGAAACCTAGTGGCACAACCACTCACCCAAGCGAAGGAGGGCGTCATGGGCACCATCATCCTTGCCGGAACCGTCGTCCTCGTCCTCTTCGGATTCGGCAACCACATCTGGTGGCTCGCCGCCATAGCCGTGGTCTTCCTGTACGCGCGGTACGGTCGCGGCTCGTCCGCCACCGGCACGCCGGGCGCCCCGGCCTCGGCGGCCACCTACCAGGAGTACCGCGCGCGCCGTGACCAGCACGCCAAGTGGGAGCGCCGCTACCGCCGCGAGCGCCCCTTCGAGGCCCGTCGTCAGGAACGCAGCAAGTAAGAGCAAGAGCTGTCAGGAGCAGGCGGACGTCACAGGCCGGGAGCGCCCCAGATGGGGAACCACCGGCTGAGGTCCTGCTCGATTCGCAGATCGTTGGCGAGGGCCGCCTTGATCTGCAGCTCCAGCGCGTTGTCGCGCCGCTCGCCCTGCCCGGCGAGCGGCGCGAACGGATAGAAGGTGCCCCGCTTGTACAGGTAGACCAGGCCGAGCCGCCGCCCGCGCTCGTCCTGGAAGCCGGCCACCGAGCACAGCAGCTGCGGGCCGAAACCGTTGACCTCCATCGCGCTGTTCACCGCGTGCAGATCGTTGACCAGGGCGGACAGCTGGTCGGGGGTGCGGCGCGACACCAGCCACGAGTAGCCGTAGGCGTCCCGTTGCAGCTCGACGGGCGGGCCGGTGCGGTCGGTGTCGGCGTCGAGGAGTGCCTGCACCTCGCGGTTGGCCTGGGCGAAGGCACCGCCCTCGACCGTGGCGAAGCAGACCGCGCCCGTCCCTGTGGGGGTGAACCCGGCGGCGGCCTCCAGGGTGATCGCCGCGGACGGCAGGGCGAACAGCTGGTCGAGATCGGGCGCCACCGGCTTGGTACGGCCGAGCAGGATGTCCAGGAACCCCATCGGCGCTCAGCCCGCCTTTCCGGGCGCGGCCGCCTCGCCCAGCTCCGCGGAGATACGGGCAAGCTGCTCCAGCCGCTGCTCCAGGGAAGGGTGGGTGGAGAACAGGCGGGAGATGCCCGGCTCGGCACCGAAGGCGGGGGTGAAGTAGAAGGCGTTGAACGCCTGGGCGGTGCGTAGGTCCTTCGTCGGGATACGGGCGATGTCCCCGGTGACCTTGGTGAGCGCGGACGCCAGCGCCGATGGACGCCCGGTCAGGTGTGCGGCGGCGCGGTCGGCGGCCAGCTCCCGGTACCGGGACAGGGCCCTGATCAGCAGGAAGCTGATCGCGTAGACGAGTGCCGAGATCCCCATGACGGCGCCGAGGATGGCGATGGTGTTCTGGTCCTTGCGCCCCCGCCCGCCGAACAGCTCCGAGTAGAACGCGAACCGCACCACCAGCCCGGCGATCACCCCGAGGAACGACGCCACCGTGATCACCGCGACGTCCTTGTGCGCCACGTGTGACAGCTCGTGTGCGAGTACACCCTCCAGCTCGTCGGGTTCCAGCCGCCGGAGCAGACCGGTGGTCACGCACAGCACGGCGTGGTCGGCATTGCGCCCGGTCGCGAACGCGTTCGGCATGTCCAGATCGGAGACCGCGACGAGCGGCTTCGGCATGTCGGCCACCGCGCACAGCCGGTCGACCACGCCGTGGAGCTGCGGATACTCCTCGCGCTCCACGATCCGCCCGTGCATGGCGTACAGCGCGATCCGGTCCGAGAACCAGTACTGCGCACCGAGCGCCACCGCCGCGATCACGACGACCAGCACCCAGGACTTCAGCAACGCGATCAACGCGGCGACGAACGCCACGTACAGCAATCCGAGCAGAAACAGCGTGACCGTCATCCGGACGGTCAGCCGCCGATCACTCTGGAACCGGCTCCGCATCGTGCATCACCCCGCAGTACCCCGTAGTAAGGCACTCGTCCCCTCCCCATTGTGCGCCCAACCCGACCCATGAACCGGTTCCGAACGGCCCCACGGCAGGCAAAGAGTCCCTGTGGATCTCTGTGGGCTCCGGCAAAGAACACCGGTCGTACGGGCGGAGCCCCGTCTCCACCCGAGGGCGGGGACGGGGCTCCGTGTCAGTGCTGCGGCAGCGGCCGGCTCACACGTCGAAGTACAGCTCGAACTCGTGCGGGTGCGGACGCAGCTGGAGCGGGGCGATCTCGTTCGTGCGCTTGAAGTCGATCCACGTCTCGATCAGGTCGGACGTGAACACGTCGCCCTGGAGGAGGAACTCGTGGTCGGCCTCGAGCGAGTCGAGGACCGCCGACAGCGAGGTCGGGACCTGCGGGACGTTGGCGTGCTCCTCGGGAGCCAGCTCGTACAGGTCCTTGTCGATCGGCTCGGCCGGCTCGATCTTGTTCTTGATGCCGTCCAGACCGGCCAGCAGCAGTGCCGAGAAGGCCAGGTACGGGTTGCCGGAGGAGTCCGGGGCACGGAACTCGACGCGCTTGGCCTTCGGGTTCGAACCGGTGATCGGGATACGCATCGCGGCGGAGCGGTTGCGCTGCGAGTACACCAGGTTCACCGGGGCCTCGAAGCCCGGCACCAGGCGGTGGTACGAGTTCACCGTCGGGTTGGTGAAGGCCAGCAGCGACGGGGCGTGCTTGAGGATGCCGCCGATGTAGTAGCGGGCGGTGTCCGACAGGCCCGCGTAACCGGCCTCGTCGTAGAACAGCGGGTCGCCGTTGCTCCACAGGGACTGGTGCACGTGCATGCCCGAGCCGTTGTCACCGAAGATCGGCTTCGGCATGAAGGTCGCGGTCTTGCCGTTGCGCCAGGCCACGTTCTTCACGATGTACTTGAACAGCTGCAGGTCGTCCGCGGCGGCGAGCAGCGTGTTGAACTTGTAGTTGATCTCGGCCTGGCCGGCGGTGCCCACCTCGTGGTGCTGCCGCTCGACCTTCAGACCGGCCTTCTCCAGCTCCAGGGAGATCTCGGCGCGCAGGTCGGCGAAGTGGTCGACCGGCGGGACCGGGAAGTAGCCGCCCTTGTAACGGACCTTGTAACCGCGGTTGTCCTCCAGCGCGCCGGTGTTCCAGGCACCGGCCTCGGAGTCGATGTGGTAGAACGACTCGTTCGCGCTGGTGGCGAAGCGGACACTGTCGAAGACGTAGAACTCGGCCTCGGGACCGAAGTACGCCGTGTCGGCGATCCCGGTGGAGGCGAGGTAGGCCTCGGCCTTCTTCGCCACGTTCCGCGGGTCACGGGAGTACTGCTCGCCCGTGATCGGGTCGTGGATGAAGAAGTTGATGTTGAGCGTCTTGTCCCGGCGGAACGGGTCGACGCGTGCGGTCGACAGGTCGGCGCGCAGCGCCATGTCGGACTCGTGAATGGCCTGGAAGCCACGGATCGAGGATCCGTCGAAGGCGAGCTCGTCGTCCGGGTCGAACGCCTCGACCGGCACCGTGAAGTGCTGCATCACGCCCGGCAGGTCGCAGAAGCGGACGTCGATGAACTTGACGTCCTCGTCCGCGATGAACTTCTTGGCCTCGTCGGCGTTCTGGAACATCCAGCTCCTCCTACTCCCGACCGTCCGTGCCGGGGTGGTAGTTCGTTCGTGCGGCCAGTGCGGTGGCACACGCTGAAAGCCGACCTTAGGGACGGGCGGTTTCTCAGGCATGACCCATTTGTTTCTGTCAGGTTAACCAGCGCGCGCCTCCGTGACCCCGCCTCCCGGGTCGCGAAATCGGGAGCGATACCGTGGACGGGTGGACAACAGGCAAGCAATCGGATCGTGGCTCTCCGGTCCCCGCGCGGCCATGGAAGAAGCCGGTGCGGACTTCGGATACCGAGGGGAGCACCTCGGTCTGCCGGAGCACGGTCCGGGCTCCATCGCCCGCCCCGGCCGACGCTTCGGCGCCCTCGCCGTCGACTGGGGCCTGTGCGTCTTGATCGCATACGGTTTGATCACCCACGGCTACGCCCCGGCGACGAGCAACTGGGCGCTGCTCGTCTTCTTCGTGCTCGGTGTCCTCACGGTCGGCACGGTCGGCTTCACCCCCGGCAAGCGCCTCTTCGGCCTGCGGGTGGTGGCCCTCGCCACGGGCCGGGTGTCCCCGCTGCGGGCGGTACTCCGCACGGTCCTGCTCTGCCTGGCCATTCCGCCCCTGATCTGGGACCGGGACGGCAGGGGGCTGCACGACCGGATGGCGGGGACGGTCGAGGTCAGGATCTGAGGCGAAACGTCGATCGGCCGTCCCGAAACGTCACGTTCCGGGACGGCCGATCGACGTTTCGCCTCGGCTTATCGGCCCTTCGGGCCGCCTCGCGGCATCCGCATGCCCTTCGGCAGGGGCCCCTTCGGCAGCGGCATGTTGCTCATCAGATCACCGAGGGCCCGCAGTCGGTCGTTCGTGGCGGTCACCTGGGGGCCGGTGAGCACCCGCGGGAGCTTCAGCATCGTCGTGCGCAGCTTCTTCAGCTCGACCTGGCCCTCACCCGTGCCCACGACGATGTCGTGCACCGGCACGTCCGCGACGATACGGGCCATCTTCTTCTTCTCGGCGGCGAGCAGGCTCTTGACCCGGTTCGGGTTGCCCTCGGCGACCAGGACGATGCCGGCCTTGCCGACCGCGCGGTGCACCACGTCCTGGTTGCGGTTCATCGCGACCGCCGGAGTGGTGGTCCAGCCGCGGCCGATGTTGTCCAGAACCGCCGCCGCGGCGCCCGGCTGGCCCTCCATCTGACCGAAGGCGGCCCGCTCGGCCCGGCGTCCGAAGACGATCGCCATCGCGAGGAAGGCGAGCAGGAGGCCCAGAATGCCGAGATAGATGGGGTGACCGATCAAGAAGCCGATCGCGAGGAAGACACCGAGAGTGATGATTCCGACTGCCGCGAGTACAAGACCGATCTTCGGATCGGCCTTGCGGGTCATCTTGTAGGTCAGGGCGATCTGCTTCAGTCGCCCCGCGTTCGCAGCGTCCGCTGCAGTTTCCTTCCTCGCCATGCCACGAAGTCTACGTGGCCCGGGAAGCGGCTACGACGGCAGTGCCGGGGGTGGAGCGGTGGGGGGTGGGGGAGCGGTGGGGACGCTCCGGTGCGCCGGGGGAGAGGCGCGCAACTGCTACGAGCGGGACGCCGCGTCCTCGAGGACACGCTCGGCCTCGACCCGGTCCTTGGCGCGGCGGCGGTCCTCCAGGACGGAGGTCCAGGCGTTGCGACGGGCGGTCCGCTGGCCGCCGCTCATGAGCAGCGACTCGATGGCACGGAGTGCATCGGTGAACGATGGAATCGCGTTGGCACGTACGGGTGCGGCCTGCATGGTGGAGGTCCCCCTCGGGTCGGCGGCTCGTGGCCGGGGTGCTACGGGGCGTGAAGCCAGGCTCACTGTTCGGTGTTACCAGGACGTGACCGACCGGTCAAACGCCAATGAAGCCTTGCTACGCGGCACGGAAAGCCGGACGCGGCCCCGACGGTGCCCGCTAGCTGCGGGGACGGTCGGGGCCGCGTCAATCGGCCATTACCGGCCGGTAGCCGCTTGTGTGCGGATTCACACCCGGGAAGTGGCACGGAGTGTCAGAAGCGGTGTGACGGCCGGTTCAGACGGCCTGGGCGGCGACGTACGCCCCACGCTTCTCGACGGCCATCTGGTAGAGCCGGCCGGCGCGGTAGGAGGAGCGCACGAGCGGGCCGGACATGACACCGGAGAAGCCGATCGCCTCGGCCTCCTCCTTCAGCTCCACGAACTCCTGCGGCTTCACCCAGCGCTCCACGGGGTGGTGGCGGACGCTCGGGCGCAGGTACTGGGTGATGGTGACCAGTTCGCAGCCGGCGTCGTGCAGGTGGCGCAGGGCCTCGCTGACCTCCTCACGGGTCTCGCCCATGCCGAGGATCAGGTTGGACTTCGTCACCAGGCCGTGGTCACGGGCCGCGGTGATCACCTTCAGGGAGCGTTCGTAGCGGAAGCCGGGGCGGATCCGCTTGAAGATCCGCGGGACGGTCTCGATGTTGTGGGCGAACACCTCGGGGCGCGCGGAGAAGACCTCCTCGAGCTGCTCGGGGATCGCGTTGAAGTCGGGGGCGAGGAGCTCGACCTTGGTCCGGCCGCCCTCGCGCTCCGCCGTCTGCCGGTGGATCTGCCGTACGGTCTCGGCGTACAGCCAGGCGCCGCCGTCCTCCAGGTCGTCGCGGGCGACGCCGGTGATGGTGGCGTAGTTCAGGTCCATGGTGACCACGGACTCGCCGACGCGGCGAGGCTCGTCGCGGTCGAGCGCCTCGGGCCTGCCGGTGTCGATCTGGCAGAAGTCGCAGCGGCGGGTGCACTGGTCACCGCCGATGAGGAAGGTGGCCTCGCGGTCCTCCCAGCACTCGTAGATGTTCGGGCAGCCGGCTTCCTGGCAGACCGTGTGCAGGCCCTCGCTTTTGACGAGGTTCTGCATCTTCGTGTATTCGGGGCCCATTTTCGCCCGGGTCTTGATCCACTCGGGCTTGCGCTCGATGGGGGTCTGGCTGTTGCGGACCTCCAGGCGCAGCAACTTGCGTCCGTCGGGTGCGACTGCGGACACGTCGGCTCCCTGTAGCTTCGATTCTTCGGCGTACACCAGGGTACGCCCGTGTATGTGGGCCCCCGCGCCGAGGCCAACCTGGGGGCGTTCGGGCGCATTCCCCTGCGGGATGCACCGGGTTCGCCGGAGGGGCTGATTCTCCGGCGCCGGTCGGCATCGATCAGCCCGTCCGGCGATTGAGGACGAGGCCGTTCAGGCCGACAGCGGGGGTCTGGGGGCGCAGCCCCCAGGGACGGGACGGGTAGGGGCGGCGGGGGCGGAACGAACCCCGGCGTGGCTCACGCCGACGCCCGCTCGACCTCCCGCGGCCTGAGCACCGCGTTCTCCAGCACGTCCCGCAGGTGCCGTTCCACCACCGGCAGCACCTCCTCGATCGTCACGTCCCGGCCCAGCTCGTTCGCCAGGGACGTGACGCCCGCGTCCCGGATCCCACACGGGATGATCTTGTCGAACCACGCGTTGTCCGGGTTCACGTTCAGCGCGAAACCGTGCATCGTGACCCCCTTGGCGACGCGGATGCCGATCGCCGCGACCTTGCGGTCCTCCCGGCGCTGGCCGGCGTTGGACGGCGCGTACTCCGGGCCGTTCAGCCGCGGATCGAACTCCTCGTCCGTCAGGCGCGGGTCGAAGTCCAGGGAGAGGCCGCCCAGGGACGGGCGCTGGTCGACCGGGTCACCGAGGACCCACACCCCGCTCCGGCCCTCGACCCGCGTCGTCTCCAGGCCGAACTCCGCGCACGTGCGGATCAGGGCCTCCTCCAGGCGCCGTACGTGCGCCACCACGTCCACCGGGCGCGGGAGCTTCTGGATCGGGTAGCCCACGAGCTGGCCGGGGCCATGCCAGGTGATCTTGCCACCGCGGTCCACGTCGATGACCGGCGTGCCGTCCAGGGGCCGCTCCTCGGGCGCCGTGCGTCGGCCCGCCGTGTAGACCGGAGGGTGCTCCAGGAGCAGACAGGTGTCCGGGACCTCGTCCGCGAAGCGGGCGGCGTGCACCCGGCGCTGCTCGTACCACGCCTCCTGGTAGTCGACGGCATCGGCCCCGAACCCCATACGGACGAACCGCAACTCACTCACGGCAAGCGCCTCCCTAGAAGCCTCGTAAGGCGCGAAACGCGCCCACGCCACTGTACGTCCGGCCCGGGGGAAAGGGTTCGCCCGGGCCGTCGTCAGCCCGACCGAGCAATCCTCACACGATCGGATGAATGGACGGCGAAGGGTGCGATCGGATGCTCACTCTCCGCTACATTCACGCCGTCCACCAGGCCATAAGGGCTGCTCACAGACGATTTCAGGGCAGGCAGGAGACCGCACCGCAGATGACGGAACGACCCGCGCAGCGCACCCCCAACCGACAGCTCGCCGCGCTCATCGCAGAAGCGGGGTTCTCCAACGCAGGTCTCGCCCGTCGCGTCGACCAGCTGGGCCTCGAACACGGGCTTGATCTGAGATACGACAAGACGTCCGTGACGCGCTGGCTGCGGGGGCAGCAGCCGCGCGGCACCACCCCTGCGCTGATCGCCGAGGTGTTCACCCGAAGGCTCGGGCGCCGGCTCACCGCCCAGGACCTCGGGCTCGACGCCTGCGCCCCGGTGTACGCGGGCCTGGAGTTCGCCGCCACCCCGGAGGAGGCCGTCGACATCGTCAGCGGTCTGTGGCGCAAGGACTCCGGCAGCCACGCCGAGCTCCGGAAGATCGCGTTCACGCCGGCCGGGCTCGTCGTCCCCAGCCGGGACTGGCTGATCGGGCGCCCCGACGACAAGGTCGCCCGGGGCGAGAGCGCCCCCCGCGTCCCCGCCCAGGGCCGCCCCGCCTCCCCCAGGTTCTCGGCCTCGCCCGAACAGGGAGGACCGGCGTCCCGGCAGCGCGGCCAGTCCGAGCGCGGCCCCGGCCAGAAGGTCACCGGCGGGGACATCGCCGCCCTGCGCTCGGTCGGCGAGCTGTTCCGCGCCCTCGACAACGCCTACGGCGGCGGCCACGCCCGCCAGGCCCTCGTGCGCTACCTGGAGCACGAGGCCGAGCCGATGCTCCGCGGCACCTACGGCGAGCAGACGGGCCGCCGCCTGTTCGCGGCCGCCGCCGACCTGACCCGGCTCGCCGGCTGGACGTCGTACGACATCGGCGCGCACGGACTCGCCCAGCGCTACTTCGTCCAGTCCCTGCGGCTCGCCCAGGCGGCCGGTGACCGGCTGTACGGGGCGTACGTGCTGGTCACGATGAGCCGCCAGGCCGTCTACCTCGGCCACGGCCGCGAGGCGGTGCAACTCGCGCGCGTGGCGCAGCAGGGTGTCGGCACCTCCGCGCCGCCCGTCGTGCAGGCGCTGCTGCACGCCGTGGAGGCGCGCGGGCACGGCGTGCTCGGCGAGGTCCGCGCCTGCACGTCCTCCCTGGTACGCGCCGAGCGCGCGCTGGAGTCGGCCCGCCCCGGTGACGAGACCCCGTACTGGGCGCGGTTCTTCGACGAGGCCCAGCTCGCCGACGAGTTCGGGCACTGCCACCGGGACCTGCAGCAGTACCGGGCCGCCGTCCAGCACGCCGAGCGCTCGCTGCAGCTGCGGGCGCCCGGTTACGCCCGCAGCCGGCTGTTCTGCCGGGTCGTGCTGGCCACGGCCCGACTCGGCCTGGGGGAGGTCGACCAGGCCTGCCAGCTCGCGGCCGAGGCCGCGGGGCAGGCCGCGGAGATGCGGTCGGTGCGGGCGACGGAGTACGTACGGGACTTCGAGCGCCGTCTGGAGCCGTACCGGGACGCCGCCCCCGTGCGCGGCTACCGGGACAAGGTAGCCGCGCTCCACTGACGCTGATGATCCGTCAGGCGGCCGTCGGCAGCGGGTCGGACAGCTCGGTCGGGCCCGTGTCCAGGTCCGCCAGGACCGCCGACGCGGCCCGGTGGCCCGAGTGCAGCGCCCCCTGCACCGTGCCCGTGTCCCGGTGGTCGCCGCACACATACAGACCGGCCAGCAGCCGCACCGGCCGGCGTACGTCGTGCGGCGGCCGCATCACCGGGACGGCCCGCGCGGTGTGGTGCACGGCGAGGGTCTCCCAGCGCGTGGTCGAGGTGCCGTAGAGGCGGGCCAGATGGGCCCGCACGGCGCCGTCGACGTCCTCCGGCGGCGCGCCGAGGACCGTGGAGGAGACCAGGGGTCGGCCCGCGGGCGCCCGGGAGGGGTCCACCAGGCTGACCACCGCCGTGTGCGCCACCGGACCGTCGCGGTCCGCGTCCAGCAGCAGCGACGCACCGGTCGGTGGCGGCTCGTCCATGGTGTGGTGGACGACCGTGACGGGGTGGAAGTCGGGCACGCGCAGACCGGGCAGCAACTCGGCGGCGGCATGCGCGTCGGTGGCCAACAGCACGGCGCGGCAGCGGAATTCACCGTGCTCCGCGGTGGTGACCGAGGTGGTGGAGACCGAGGTGGCGCGCACGCCCGTGTGCACCGTGCCCGGCGGCAGCGCCTGCGCCAGCAGCTCGGGCAGCACCTCCGCACCACCCTCCGGCAGGCACAGCCGGCCGCTCGCGAAGGAGCGTAGCGCGAGGTCCGCGGCGCGGCTCGACATGGTCAGCTCGGGGTCGCACAACAGCGCGGCGAGCAGCGGACGCAGAAAGCCCTCGACGGTGCGGGCGGGCATCCCACGGGCCGCGAGCGCGTGCCAGGCGGGCAACTCGGGCCGGGCCAGCAGCCGTTCCACGGGGGTGGCGGCGATCCTTCCCAGCACCACCTTGAGCCGGGCCTGGTCCACGGCACTGCCGAGCGGGGCGGGGGATCCCGCCGCCCTCGGCCGGACGGGCCGCACACCGGCCGTTCCGTTCACCGAGCGGGGCGCACTGGCGAGAGCGCGCACCGCGTTGAGCGCTCCCCGTGCGCCCCTTGCCGCCGGAGGAGCGCCTGCGCGCCGGTGGCGGCCTCCGCTGTGCACCAGGACGCCCGGCGCGAACGGGCGCAGGACGAGGGGGTCGAGCCCGGGGGTCAGCCCCAGTTCGGGATACGACGTGGACAGGAGTTGTCCGACGCGGTCGAGCCGGAAGCCGTCGACCTTCTCGGTCGACATCCGGCCGCCCACCCCATGGGCGGCTTCCAGGACGGCGGTACTCACTCCTGCGCTGATCAGCCGGTGGGCCGCCGCGAGGCCCGCCACCCCGGCCCCCACGATGACGACGTCCGCCTGATTCACGGGCTTCAACACGTGCCCCTCCTCGAGGTTGCGCGGTCGGCGAAGACGTCATGCCCGCGACCGGCTTCAGGAATGCCCGAGTTCTGCTTGAGGGTAGGGCCAGGCACGGTCAAGTGAAGTCGCGCATCAACAGAGCACGGTCGCACAACGGTCGCATATGGTCGAACGCGAAAGGTGCCGTGCCGCCGTCACGCCGTCCGGCCACGCCGTCCGGTCACGCCGTCCCGTCACGCCGTCCGGTGAGTCCGCCCGGTCACGGCCGGAGCGCCGCCCGCAGCGCGTCCTCGATCCCCGGGAACGTGAACGAGAACCCGGACTCCAGCAGCCGCCTCGGCACCACCCGGGCGCTGCCGAGCACGTCCCCGGCCATCTCGCCGAGCGCCAGCCGCAGTGCGGGCGCGGGCACCGAGAAGAGCGTCGGCCGGTGCAGCACCCGTCCCATCGCCGCCGTGATCTCACCGTTCGTCAGCGGTTCGGGAGCCGTCAGGTTGAACGGCCCGGACAGCCCCTCGGTACCGAGGAGATGGCGGATCGCCGCCACCTCGTCGTACAGCGAGATGAACGACCAGTACTGGCGCCCGTCCCCCATCCGCCCCCCGAGCCCCGCCCGGAAGAGCGGGAACAGCCGCCCCCAGGCGCCGCCTTCACGCGCCACCACCAGCCCGGTGCGCAGGAACACCGTCCGCACGCCCGCCTCCCGCGCGGGAGCCGTCGCCTCCTCCCACTCCACGCACATCCGGGACAGGAAGCCGTCCCCGGGCGGGGCCTCCTCGTCGACCACCCGGTCCCCGGTCTCGCCGTAGTAGCCGATCGCACTGGCGTTCACCAGGACACGCGGCGGCTCGGGCAGGGCGGCGACGGCCTCCGCGAGCGCCGCCGTCCCGAGCACCCTGCTGTCCCGCAGCGTCTTCTTGTACGCCTCCGTCCAGCGGTGGTCGCCGACACCGGCCCCCGCGAGGTTGACCACCGCGTCGCACCCGGCCAGCCCGGTCGTGTCGATGTACTGCCCCTCCGGATCCCAGCAGATCTCGTCCTTGCCCCGGGCGGAGCGGCGCACCAGGCGCACCACCTCGTGCCCCTCCGCGGCCAGCGACCGGACCAGGGCACTGCCGATGAGACCGGAGGCACCGGCCACGGCGATCCTTGAAAGTTCCATGAAATCCATCCTGTCGCGCGTCGCCCAAAACCCCGGTCAGGACACTCTTACCCCGCCGTACAGTGATCTTCATGCCCGCTGCGTACATACGTCTGGCCACCCTCGACGACGAGGACGCCCTCGGCCGGCTCGACCGGGAGACCTGGTCCCCGCTGCACGCCGTCCAGCCCCGCCCCCAGCCGCCGTACGAGCCCTTCTACAGCGAGCGCTTCGGGCCACGGGACCACCTCGTCGCGGAACGCGACGGCACCCTCGTCGGCTACATCCGGCTGGGGTTCCCGACCTCGCTCGCGTGCAACTCCCACGTCCGGCAGATCCAGGGCCTGGCCGTCGCCGAGGAGGCGCGCGGCGCCGGCGTCGGCCGGGCATTGCTGCGGGCCGCCCAGGACGAGGCCCGCCGCCGCGGCGCCCGCCGCATCACCCTGCGCGTCCTCGGCCACAACACCCCCGCCCGGGCGCTCTACGAGTCCGAGGGGTTCATGGTGGAGGGTGTCCTGCCCGAGGAGTTCCTGCTGGAGGGCGAGTACGTCGACGACGTGCTCATGGGCCGCTCCCTTTGACGCGTACACGCCGCGCCTCGACGCGCACAGCGGTCAGGACGTGACCAGCTCGCCCGTGTCCACCGGCGCCGTGGCGTTCGCCGCCCGCTGGGCGTCGCCCGCCACCTCGTCCGCCGTCAGCACGTACCCCGTCTCCTGGTCGGAGGTGGACCGGGCGAACACCACGCCGTACACCTCGCCGTCGGTGGTGAGCAGCGGGCCGCCGGAGTTGCCGGGCAGGACGGTGGAGCGGATGGAGTAGATCTCGCGGGTGACGGTGTCCGTGTTGTAGATGTTCTGACCCGTCGCCTGGATCTTGTTCGCGACCGTGGCGGCCCGCAGCGTCAGGTCGCCGTCCTGCGGATAGCCCGCGACCACGGCCGCGTCGCCGCGCTTGGCCCCGTCGTCGAACCGCAGCACGGGCGCCCGCAGGTCCGGCACGTACAGCACGGCCACGTCCCGGTCCGGATCGAAGAGCACCACCCGAGCCGCGTACGCCGGGCCGACGCCTCCCACCCGTACCGTCGGATGGTCGATGCCGGCCACCACGTGGGCGTTGGTCATCACATGCCGCGCCGCGTACAGGAACCCGCTGCCCTCGCGGCCCTGGAGGCCCGAGGCGCCCTCGATCTTGACCGTGCTCAGCTTGGCGGCGTTGGTCGCGCTCGGTGTGACGTTGTCCCCGGAGGGCTTGGCCACCGTGGCCGTCGGCTCGTTCTCGAAGGGGTTGAAGACCTGCGGGAAGCCCGCCTGGGTGAGCGCGGAGGTGGCCCGCGAGAACCAGGTGGGGGTGGTGTCCGGCATCACGTTCTGCACGGCGCCCAGCAGCCGTGAGTCCCGGATCGCCTCGGTGACCAGCGGTGAGGAGGAGGCGCCGAGGACGCTCGCGGCCACCCACGCCACGATCAACACCGCCAGCGAGTTCGCCGCCGCCCCACCGATCCCGTCGGCCACCCTGAGCGGCCCGCGGTCCAGCTCGCGCCGCAGCCTCAGCGCGAGCCGGCCCGCCAGCTCGTGGCCGATCGCCGCCGGGACCAGAACCGTGAACACCGCCGCCACCGTCGCCGCGGTCGTCCCCCGCGTCACCAGGTGCATCACCCAGGGCAGGATCCACACACCGACGACGGCGCCGCCCACGAAACCGGCCAGGGAGACACAGCCGGCCACCAGTCCGCGCCGGTAGCCGGACGCCGCGTAGGCCAGGATGACCAGCACCAGAAGGATGTCGAGCAGGTCCACGAAGCCGCCTTTCTCTTGGACCCCTTAGTACGCGCAGCGGGGGTCCGGTGATCAGCCCCGCGCACGTGGGCCCGGAAATCGGCCACGCGCGCGACGACCTTTCGCTGCATCACCCGGGGACCACCTCCGCACCCCTGGCCGGTGTGCGGTCGCCCGGGCGACCCGCGCGGCGCGCACTGGTGAAAACGTCCTGGACCGGGACGATGGTTCCACCGGGTGGCACAGCACACATCGCGGACGCGGCGTACGGCATGGACAGTGGGTCCATGCGTGTCTTCCGAAGAGCACGAAGGGGCAGAAAGAGACGCCCGCTCCGGTCGCTCCGTTCGGTGCGGATCTCGGGTGTCGTCCTGCTCCTGGTCGGCTGTCTGCCCGGACTCACCGCCGGTGCCGCGCTGGTGATCGGGACCCTGGGGGCCGAAACCCCGGTCCAGGTACGGCCCCCACAGTGGCCGGCCGGCGCCCGAACCGCCGTCCTGCACACGGCACCCAGGCCGCGCATCCTGCCGCGGTCCGCCTGGGCGAACGCGGAGGAAGGCGCCGGGAGCCGGCCGGCGCCGCGCTACGACGACAAGGTCGTCGCCGTCTTCGTGCACCACACCGCCTCGCCCAACCGGTACGACTGCGCCGACACGCCCCGCATCATCCGGGCGCTGTACGCGGGCCAGATCGGCTACCGCCGCTGGGACGACATCGGTTACAACTTCCTGGTCGACCGCTGCGGCACGATCTACGAGGGCCGCACGGGCGGCGTCGAACGTCCCGTCACCGGCGCCCACACCCAGGGCTTCAACCACCGCACCACGGGCATCGCCGCCATCGGCACCTTCTCCCAGGGCGTGCCCGTGCCCAAGGCGATGACCGACGCGATCGCCGCCCTGGCCGCGTGGAAGCTGGGCCTCGTGGACGTCGACCCGCGCAGCAAGGTCAAGCTGGTCTCCAGCAACGGCCAGAGCCGGTACCAGGAGGGCAGCACCGCCCTGCTGCCCGCCCTCGCCGGCCACAACGACGGCTACAGCACCAACTGCCCCGGCGCGGCCCTCACCGCCCTGCTCCCCTCGATCAGACAGAAGGCGGCCCATCTGCAGGGCAGGAAGTGACGGCCCATCACGCCCGCTGTCCCGGTCCGGCCGGGGCCCCGGTCCACAGCAACGCCACAGGCCGTCCGAAGGGTCCTGAGAACCCGGCGGCCTACCGTTCTCGGCAACAGCCGACCGGAGGTGGGACCATGAGCAACAGCCGTACGCGGACGAGGACGACAGGGCCGAGCACCTGGGCCGGAGCCGTGCGCAACCCGTGGACGGTGCTCTGCGTGGCCGCCACGGTCGTCCTCGGCCCGGCCGCCGCCACGGCGTCCGCCCTGGACCAGGCCAACAAGGCGCCGCTCCACCACGTTCTCGGCAACAGCCGACCGGAGGTGGGACCATGAGCAACAGCCGTACGCGGACGAGGACGACAGGGCCGAGCACCTGGGCCGGAGCCGTGCGCAACCCGTGGACGGTGCTCTGCGTGGCCGCCACGGTCGTCCTCGGCCCGGCCGCCGCCACGGCGTCCGCCCTGGACCAGGCCAACAAGGCGCCGCTCCACCAGGCGGCGAAGCACGACCGGGCGCCGCACCCCCACCTCCCGGGCGCCGGCCCGGCCCAGGCCTACCTGCCCTCGGCCCCGACCCGCCGGCGCGTGGCCTGAGGCTCATGCCTGCCGCGGCACTAGGAGCGGAAACGGTCCCAGAGCCTCGGGTAGCGCTCGGCCAGCACGGAGTCCTGCTCCAGGTCGAACGGCGTGCCCTCCGGCTCCGCGGGCGTGGGCGGGATGTCCAGGTCGGGCGTTTCGGTGCCGGTGAGCTGTTCGTACGCCTCGTCCGCCGCGTAGCCGAGTTCCTCTCCTTCGCCGTCGATCTCCTCGTCGAAGTCCTCCAGCAGGTCGGCGAGCGAGTCGGGATCGTGCAGGGCGCCCTCGAAGACATGCCGGCCCTGGCCGATCAGCCAGCACCGGAAGGAGTCGAACGCGTCGTCGCTGGCCCCGTCGAGCAGTACCCAGGCGGCACCCCACAGGTCCCATCGGTACGAGCGGTTGAACCGGGACTCGAAGTGACGGGCGAAGTCCAGGACCGACTCCGGGTCCAGCTGCAGCAGCCGCTCGACGAGCATGTCGGCCTGCTCCTCGGGGTCGCCCTCGGCGGCCTCGCGGCTCGCGTCCATCAGCTCCCAGAACTCCGTCTCGTCCATCACGGGACCAGCATCGGCCTTCGGGGCAAGGGGCGCACGCGGAGTACGCCGGGACGTCAGGCGCCGTAGAGCCCCGCCAGCCGCCGCGCGTCGCTCACGAAACGCGCGCGCAGCCCCTCGGGCGACAGCACCTCGACCTCCGGACCGAGCGCCGTGAGCTGTGTGTGGGCGACCTCCTCGGACTCCACGGGCAGGGCCGCCGTCACCCACCCGCGCGCGTCCGGGGCGCCCGCGTCCCGCAGCGCCTGACGGGCCGAGGCGCGGCCGACGGCGTACGGCAGTCTTCGCACGCCCTCCTCCGACAGCCGCACCACGACCTCCGCCCGCAGGATCGACCGCGCGAACTCCTCGGCCCGTTCCGCCCAGAAGGCGGGCAGGTCGAACTCCTCGTCCCGGGCGAAGCGTTCCGCGCCCACGTCCACGACCGTGAAACGGTCGATGCGGTACACCCGAAAAGAGCCGTGCCCCGCGCCCCCTGCGGCTCGCCTCCGGGGCGCCTCCCCCGGCGCCGAGGGTTCGACCGCGCTCAGTCCTTCGGGCCTCCGCGCCGCCCCGAGCTCTCGACTTCGCTGGAGCAGGGGGGACCCGCACGCACCCTCGGCACCGGCACGCCCCTGCGGCTCACCGATCCGCGCGCACAAGTACCAGACGCCCGCCTTCAGCACGAGCCCGTACGGCTCCAGTGCGCGCTCGACCACGTCCTCGCCGCGCCGGTAGCCGGCGGTGATCCGCCGGTCGTCCCAGACCGCGTCCGCCACGGCCGGCAGCAACGCAGGCGTCCCGGGCTCCTTGAACCAGTCGGGCGCGTCCAGATGGAACCGCTGTGCCGCCGTGCGCGGCGCGTCGCGCAGGGAGGGGAGGAGGGCCGCGGACACCTTCAGCCGGGCCGCCGAGGCCACGTCCTGAAGACCCATCTCGCGCAGTGCGCCCGGCACGCCGCTGAGGAACAGCGCCTCGGCCTCGCCGCGGGCCAGACCGGTCAGCCGGGTGCGGTACCCGCCGACCAGACGGTAGCCGCCCGCCCGCCCCCGGTCCGCGTACACCGGGATCCCCGCCTCCGAGAGCGCCTGCGCGTCCCGGGTGACGGTCCGCTCGGACACCTCCAGCTCCTTCGCCAGCTCGGCGGCGGTCATGGAGGGGCGGGACTGCAGCAGCAGCACCATTTTGATCAGACGGGCGGCACGCATGGGTTCATGATGCCGGGGCCACTGATTTCGTGGCTCGTTCGCCCACGGGGGCGCCTCTCACGGCAGTGAAGGGGTACGGCGAGACCGCCGTACCCCTTCACCGGACCTCAGGCCTTACAGGCCGTACTTCTCCCGGGCCTCCTTCACGGCCGCCGCCTTGACCTCGCCGCGCTTCGCGAGCTGGGCGAGGGCCGCGACCACGATCGACTCGGCGTCGACGCCGAAGTGGCGGCGGGCCGCCTCACGGGTGTCGGAGAGGCCGAAGCCGTCGGCGCCCAGCGAGGACCAGTCCTGCTCCACCCACTGCGCGATCTGGTCCGGGACCTGGCGCATGTAGTCGGAGACGGCCAGCACCGGGCCCTCGGCGCCCTGCAGCGCCTGGCGCACGTACGGCACCCGCTCCTCGCCCCGCAGCAACGCCGCGTCCGCCTCCAAGGCGTCACGGCGCAGCTCCGTCCAGGAGGTCGCCGACCAGACGTCCGCGGCCACGCCCCACTCCTCGGCGAGCAGCTTCTGCGCCTTCAGCGCCCAGTGGATCGCGGTACCGGAACCCAGCAGCTGGATGCGCGGAGCGTTGGCCGCAGGGGCGAGACCCGCCGACTCCGCCGTGTTGAAGCGGTACAGGCCCTTGACGATGCCCTCGTCGATGCCGGGGGCGGCCGGCTTCGCCGGCTGCGGCAGCGGCTCGTTGTAGACGGTGAGGTAGTAGAAGACGTTCTGGTCCTCGCCCGGGGCCGCCTCGCCGTACATCCGGCGCAGACCGTCCCGCACGATGACCGCGATCTCGTACGCGAACGCCGGGTCGTACGTCAGCGCCGCCGGGTTGGTCGCGGCGATGACGGGGGAGTGGCCGTCCGCGTGCTGCAGGCCCTCACCGGTCAGCGTGGTACGGCCGGCCGTGGCGCCGACGAGGAAGCCGCGGCCGAGCTGGTCGCCGAGCTGCCACATCTGGTCGGCGGTGCGCTGCCAGCCGAACATCGAGTAGAAGATGTAGAACGGGATCATCGGCTCGCCGTGCGTCGCGTACGACGTGGAGGCGGCGATGAAGTCGGCCATCGAACCGGCCTCGGTGATCCCCTCGTTGAGGATCTGGCCGTTCTTGGCCTCCTTGTAGTACATCAGCTGGTCGCGGTCGACCGGCTCGTACGTCTGGCCCTTGGGCGAGTAGATGCCGAGCGACGGGAAGAGCGACTCCATGCCGAAGGTGCGCGCCTCGTCCGGGACGATCGGCACCCAGCGCTTACCCGTCTCCTTGTCGCGGACCAGGTCCTTGACCAGACGGACGAACGCCATGGTGGTGGCGACGTTCTGCGAGCCGGAACCCTTGTCGAACGCGGCGAACGCCTTCTCGGCCGGGGCCGGCAGCGGGGCCACCGGGTGGACGCGGCGGGCCGGGGCCGGGCCGCCGAGGGCCGCGCGGCGCTCCTGGAGGTAGCGGACCTCGGGGGAGTCGGCGCCCGGGTGGCCGTAGGGGACCACGCCGTCGACGAAGTCGCTGTCCTTGATCGGCAGGCCGAGGCGGTCGCGCATCGCCTTGAACTCGTCCACCGTCAGCTTCTTCATCTGGTGGTTGGCGTTCTTGGAGGCGAAGCCCTCACCGAGGGTGTGGCCCTTGACCGTCTGGGCCAGGATCACGGTCGGGGCGCCCTTGTGCTCCAGGGCGGCCTTGTACGCGGCGTACACCTTGCGCGCCTCGTGACCGCCACGGGAGACGTGGAAACACTCGAGGATCTTGTCATCGCTCAGCAGCTTCGCCATCTCGACGAGCGCCGGGTCCTTGCCGAAGAAGTCCTCGCGGATGTAGGCGGCGTCACGGGTCTGGTACGTCTGGACCTGCGCGTCCGGTACCTCGCGCAGCCGCCGTACCAGCGCGCCCGTCGTGTCGAGGGCGAACAGCTCGTCCCAGGTCGTGCCCCACAGCGTCTTGACCACGTTCCAGCCGGCGCCGCGGAACTGGGCCTCCAGCTCCTGCACGATCTTGAAGTTGGCGCGGACCGGGCCGTCCAGGCGCTGCAGGTTGCAGTTGATGACGAAGGTGAGGTTGTCCAGCTCCTCACGGGCGGCGAGCGCGAGGGCCGCCGTCGACTCCGGCTCGTCCATCTCGCCGTCACCGAGGAACGCCCACACGTGCGAGGCGGAGACGTCCTTGATGCCGCGGCTGGTGAGGTAGCGGTTGAAGCGCGCCTGGTAGATGGCGGAGAGCGGGCCGAGGCCCATCGACACCGTCGGGAACTCCCACAGCCAGGGCAGGCGGCGCGGGTGCGGGTAGGAGGGCAGGCCGTTGCCGCCGGCCTCCTGGCGGAAGTTGTCCAGGTGCTGCTCAGTCAGGCGGCCGTCGAGGAAGGCGCGGGCGTAGATGCCGGGGGAGGCGTGGCCCTGGATGTAGAGCTGGTCGCCCGAGCCGTCGCCCTCCTTGCCCTTGAAGAAGTGGTTGAAGCCGGTCTCGTACAGCCAGGCGGCGGAGGCGAAGGTGGCGATGTGGCCGCCGACGCCGTGTTTGCTGCCGCGCGTCACCATGGCCGCCGCGTTCCAGCGGTTCCAGGCGGTGATCCGGGCCTCCATCTCCTCGTCACCGGGCACGGACGGCTCGGCGGCGGTGGGGATGGAGTTGACGTAGTCGGTCTCGAGGAGCTTCGGCAGCGCGACGCCGGCCCCTTCGGCGCGCTCCAGCGTGCGGCGCATCAGGTACGCGGCACGGTGCGGCCCGGCCGCCTTGGCGACGGCGTCCAGGGAGGCCTGCCATTCGGCGGTCTCCTCCGGGTCGCGGTCCGGGAGCTGGTCGAGCTCGCTCGGCTGGATGGCGTAGGGGTCGGTCATGTCGCCGCCTTCCTCAGTCGAAGGGGGTGCCCTCATCGGTAAGGGTCGGGGTGCCCTTGGTCTTTGGCAGGACAGGGCGTGGGCTTGGGTGCGGTGCCGGTTTGCGGCTCCGTCGCGTGGCCCATCGGGGACTCTAACTCGCTGATCGATGATCGATCAAAGGGTTGAGGGGCAAAACCTCTTGATCACGAGAAAGTCGGCACGCGGTGCCTCGGGTGGTGGCACCGGGTGACGTCGTGGCTCGGGGTTTTCGCAGGTCGGGCGACGTATGAGCGGGAGCTCGCTCCGGTGTTCGGGAGGGTTCCCTGAGGGTTCCGTCCGCTCACGCCCTCGGCGCGCAGCCGAGCACGTGAGCCTTCACCAGGTCCGCAATCCTCGGGTCGCGACGCTTGAACGCCTGAACGAGTTCCTCGTGCTCCTCCGCGTACGACTGCTGGACCGTGCCCAGCCAGCGGATCGACAGGGCCGTGAAGACCTCGATGCCCAGGCCCTCCCAGGTGTGCAGCAGCACCGAGTTGCCGGCCGCGCGGACCAGTTCGCGGTGGAAGGCCACCGTGTGCCGCACCTGCGCCGTACCGTCCGACCTGCGGTCCGCCTCGTAGAGCGCGGCCACGTGCGGCTCCAGCGCCGAGCAGTCCTCCGCCAGCCGCTGTGCCGCCAGCTCCGCCGCGATGGCCTCCAGACCGGCCCGGACCGGGTAACTCTCCTCCAGGTCGCCCGCCGTCAGGTTCCGCACCCGTACGCCCTTGTTCGGCGCCGACTCGATCAGCCGCAGTGACTCCAGCTCCCGCAGCGCTTCGCGCACCGGGGTCTGGCTGACCTCCAGCTCGGTCGCGATCCGCCGCTCCACGATCCGCTCGCCCGGCTTCCAACGACCGCTGACGATCCCCTCCACGATGTGCTCGCGGATCTGTTCGCGCAGCGAGTGGACGACGGGCGCGGTCATGAGGGCTCCTTAAGGAGGGGCAATCCAATGCAGCGGCCCGAAGGGCCTCGTTGAGGGGTGGCGGTCGGGCGACGGGCGGGACCCCGGGGGCGTTGACGTTTAGACAATACGGCCGCCAACGCCCGGGGGAAGGGCGCATACCGGCGCTTCAGCGCAGGTGAGACGAGGCTTACACCCGGCAAACGCGACGCCCCCGCCCGGACAGCTCCGGACGGGGGCGTCGTACAGCCGTATCCCTGAGGGGATCAGAGGCCGAGCTCGACCTCGAACTCGCCCGCCTCCAGGATCGCCTTGACCGCCGTCAGGTAACGGGCCGCGTCGGCGCCGTCCACCAGGCGGTGGTCGTAGGAGAGGGTCAGGTAGGTCATGTCGCGGACGCCGATGACCGTACCCTCCTCCGTCTCGATGACGGCCGGGCGCTTGACCGTGGCGCCGATGCCGAGGATCGCGACCTGGCCCGGCGGCACGATGATCGTGTCGAACAGGGCACCGCGCGAACCGGTGTTGGAGATGGTGAAGGTCGCGCCGGACAGCTCGTCCGGGGTGATCTTGTTCGCCCGGACCTTGCCCGCGAGCTCGGCGGTGGCCTTGGCGATACCGGCGATGTTGAAATCACCGGCGTTCTTGATGACCGGGGTCATCAGGCCCTTCTCGGAGTCCACCGCGATACCGATGTGCTCGGTGTCGAAGTAGGTGATGGTCCCCTCGGCCTCGTTGATCCGGGCGTTGATGACCGGGTGGGCCTTGAGCGCCTGGGCGGCGGCCTTGACGAAGAACGGCATCGGGGAGAGCTTGACGCCCTCGCGCGCCTGGAACGAGGCCTTGGCCCGCTCGCGCAGCTTCATCAGGCGGGTCACGTCGACCTCGACCACCGAGGACAGCTGGGCCTGCTCGTGCAGGGCCTTGACCATGTTGTCGCCGATGACCTTGCGGATCCGCGGCATCTTGATGGTCTGGCCGCGCAGCGGGGAGACCTCAAACGCCGGGGCCTTCCTGGCGGCCGGGGCAGCTGCGGCCGGGGCCGGGGAAGCGGCGGCGGCCTTCGCGGCCTCGGCGGCGGCGATGACGTCCTGCTTGCGGATACGGCCGCCGACGCCCGTGCCCTTGACGGTGGCCAGGTCGACGCCGTTCTCGGCGGCGAGCTTGCGCACCAGCGGGGTCACGTAGGCACCCTCGTCGGTCGGCTGGGCGGCGGCCGGAGCAGCCGGGGCCGGGGCGGGCGCGGGCACGGCCGGCGCGGGAGCCGGAGCCGGGGCGGCCGGGGCCGCAGCGGCGGGCGCCGCCGGGGCGGCGGGGGCCGCCGGGGCGGCGGGGGCCGCCGGGGCGGCGGGGGCCGCCGGGGCGGCGGGGGCCGCCGGGGCGGCGGGGGCCGGAGCCGGGGCCGGGGCGGCCGGGGCCTCGGCGGCGGGCGCCGGAGCGGGGGCGGCCGGGGCCGGGGCGGCCGCCGGAGCGGCACCCGGGGCGCCGATGACGGCGAGCTTGGCGCCGACCTCGGCGGTCTCGTCCTCGCCGACCACGATCTCCAGCAGCACACCGGAGGTGGGCGCCGGGATCTCGGTGTCGACCTTGTCCGTGGAGACCTCGAGCAGCGGCTCGTCGGCCTCGACGGTGTCGCCGACCGACTTCAGCCAGCGGGTGACGGTGCCCTCGGTGACGGACTCGCCGAGCGCGGGCAGGACCACCTCGGTGCCCTCGGCGGTGCCGGCACCTGCGGTGGCCTCGGCGGTCGGGGCCGGAGCCGGGGCGGCCTGCTCGGTGGAGGGGGCGGCCGGGGCCTGGGCGGCCGGAGCGGCCGTGGGAGTGGGAGCCGGGGCGGGAGCGGCCTCGGCGGCCGGGGCCGGGGCGGCGGCCGGGGCACCGGTGCCGTCGTCGATGACGGCCAGCTCGGCGCCGACCTCCACCGTCTCGTCCTCGGCGACCTTGATGGAGGACAGCACACCGGACGCCGGCGCCGGGATCTCGGTGTCGACCTTGTCGGTCGAGACCTCGAGCAGCGGCTCGTCGGCCTCGACGCGCTCACCCTCGGCCTTCAGCCAGCGGGTGACAGTGCCCTCGGTGACGCTCTCGCCGAGCGCCGGAAGGGTTACGGAAACCGCCATGGTTTCGGTTGCTCCTTACAAGTGCGGAAGTCTGTGTCGTCGCGTTCGTCGACCGAGGGTCAGTCGTGCGCGTGCAGCGGCTTGCCGGCCAGCGCCAGGTGCGCCTCGCCGAGCGCCTCGTTCTGCGTCGGGTGGGCGTGGATGAGCTGGGCCACCTCGGCCGGCAGCGCCTCCCAGTTGTAGATCAGCTGGGCCTCGCCGACCTGCTCGCCCATGCGGTCGCCGACCATGTGGACGCCGACCACGGCACCGTCCTTGACCTGGACGAGCTTGATCTCGCCCGCGGTCTTGAGGATCTTGCTCTTTCCGTTGCCCGCGAGGTTGTACTTCAGGGCGACGACCTTGTCCGCGCCGTAGATCTCCTTGGCCTTGGCCTCGGTGATACCGACGGAGGCGACCTCGGGGTGGCAGTAGGTCACGCGCGGCACGCCGTCGTAGTCGATCGGGACGACCTTCAGGCCGGCCAGGCGCTCCGCCACCAGGATGCCCTCGGCGAAGCCGACGTGGGCGAGCTGGAGGGTCGGGACCAGGTCACCCACGGCGGAGATGGTCGGGACGTTGGTGCGCATGTACTCGTCGACGAGGACGTAGCCGCGGTCCATGGCGACCCCGGCCTCCTCGTAGCCCAGGTTCTGGGAGACCGGGCCGCGGCCGACGGCGACGAGGAGGACCTCGGCCTCGAACTCCTTGCCGTCGGCGAGGGTGACCTTGACACCGTCCTGGGTGTACTCGGCCTTCTGGAAGAAGGTGCCCAGGTTGAACTTGATCCCGCGCTTGCGGAAGGCGCGCTCGAGCAGCTTGGAGGAGTTCTCGTCCTCGACCGGGACGAGGTGCTTGAGGCCCTCGATGATCGTGACGTCGGAGCCGAAGGACTTCCACGCGGAGGCGAACTCGACACCGATGACGCCGCCGCCCAGGATGATCGCGGACTGCGGCACGCGGTCCAGGAAGAGGGCGTGGTCGGAGGAGATGATGCGGTTGCCGTCGATCTCCAGACCCGGCAGCGACTTCGGCACGGAGCCGGTCGCCAGGAGGACGTGGCGGCCCTGGATCCGCCGGCCGTTGACGTCCACCGAGGTCGGGGAGGACAGGTAGCCCTCTCCCTCGATGTAGGTCACCTTGCGCGAGGCGATCAGACCCTGCAGACCCTTGTACAGGCCCGAGACGACGTCGTCCTTGTACTTGTTGACGGCCGGTACGTCGATGCCCTCGAAGGTGGTCTTGACACCGAACTGCTCGCTCTCCCGGGCCTGGTCGGCGATCTCGCCCGCGTGCAGCAGGGCCTTGGTGGGGATGCAACCCCGATGCAGGCAGGTGCCGCCGACCTTGTCCTTCTCGATCAGGGCGACGTCCAGGCCCAGCTGCGCCCCGCGCAGGGCCGCGGCGTAACCACCGCTACCACCGCCGAGGATCACTAGGTCGAAAACGGTGCTGGCGTCGTTCGCCACGTCACGTCCTCCATGCATGTGCGCCGTGCGCCGGTCGTCGGTGACCGGCAGGCGGCTGGTGTCCGGCCGCTTGATGCTTCGGCCCTTCGGTGGGGCCCTGTCCTGCCGAGACCCCATCTTTGCACTTGTCGGCGGCTACCGAGACGCCGGGCCGGTGTGTGAGACGTCTGATCCGTCACGTCGCAAGGTCCCGGCGCCGGTGGGCCGTACGGATTTCGTCGAGGGCGTAACCCCCGGGCGAGGGCGAGGGCGGCCCCCTGACCGCGTCGGTCCGGGGGCCGCCCTCAGCGGGTGTGCCGCGATCAGCCCAGGTCGCCGGCGGCCGCCAGCTCCACGAGCCGGACCAGCGTGCGCACCGCCGAACCCGTGCCGCCCTTCGGGGTGTAGCCGAACGGGGCCTGCTCGTTGAAGGCCGGGCCGGCGATGTCCAGGTGGGCCCAGGTGATGCCCTCGCCGACGAACTCCCTCAGGAACAGACCGGCGACCAGGCCACCGCCCATCCGCTCGCCCATGTTGGCGATGTCGGCGGTGGGGGAGTCCATGCCCTTGCGCAGGTGCTCCGGCAGCGGCATCGGCCAGGAGTCCTCGCCGACCTCCTCGGCGGCCTCGTGGACCGCGGTGCGGAACGCGTCGTCGTTCGCCATGATCCCGAAGGTGCGGCTGCCGAGCGCCAGCATCATCGCGCCGGTGAGGGTGGCGACGTCCACGATCGCGTCCGGGTTCTCCTCCGAGGCCGCCCACAGCGCGTCCGCGAGGACCAGCCGGCCCTCGGCGTCCGTGTTGAGCACCTCGACGGTCTTGCCGCTGTACATGCGCAGCACGTCACCGGGGCGGGTCGCGGAGCCCGACGGCATGTTCTCGGCCAGGGCGAGCCAGCCGGTGACGTTCACCTCGAGGCCGAGGCGTGCGGCGGCCACGACCGCGGCGAAGACCGCCGCCGCGCCGGACATGTCGCACTTCATGGTCTCGTTGTGGCCGGCCGGCTTGAGGGAGATGCCGCCCGAGTCGTAGGTGATGCCCTTGCCCACGAAGGCCAGGTGCTTGCTCGCCTTGGAGTGCGTGTACGACAGCTTCACCAGGCGCGGGGCGGAGGCGGAGCCCGCGCCGACGCCGAGGATGCCGCCGTAGCCGCCCTTGGCCAGCGCCTTCTCGTCGAGCACCTGCACCTTGATGCCGTGCTCCTTGGCCGCCGTCTGCGCGAGGGCCGCGAACGCCGCCGGGTTCAGGTCGTTCGGCGGGGTGTTGATCAGGTCGCGGGCGCGGTTGAGCTCCTCGGTGACGGCGACGGCGCGCTCCACGGCCGCCTTGTACGCCTTGTCGCGGGGCTTGCCGCCGAGCAGGGCGACCTCGGCGAGCGGGGCCCTGCCGTTCTTCTTGGCGTTCCGGCCGTTCCCGCCGTTCTCCTTGTACGTGTCGAAGGAGTACGCGCCGAGCAGCGCGCCCTCGCCGACGGCGCCGGCGTCGGCGGCGTCCGTGATCGGCAGCGCGAAGGCGGCCTTCTTGGAGCCGGCGAGCGCGCGGGCCGCGGATCCGGCGGCGCGGCGCAGCGCCTCGGCGGTGAACGCCTCGTCCTTCTCCGGCTCGGCACCGAGGCCCACCGCCACCACGACGGGAGCCTTGAAGCCGGAGGGCGCGGGCAGCTTCGTCACCTCGCCCTCGGCACCCGAGGCACCCAGGGTCTGCAGGATGGCGGCGAGCCTGCCGTCGTACGCCTGGTCCACGGCCTCGGCGCCCGGTGCGACGACCGGGCCCTCAGCGCCCTTCGCGACACCGACCACGATCGCGTCGGCGCGCAGGCCGGCCGCGGCGGCGGTGCTGAGAGTGAGAGCAGTCACGGTGGTGAAATCTCGCTTCCGATTGAGTTTCAGGTGGCCGAACGGATGGGGTCGACCGGCCCGGGAACCGACCCTAGATTGCCGTGCACATCCGGTCTTCACCTGGGCTGGGAAAACACCCTGCACGAGCCTACGCGCGGTGGCCGGTTTCCGTGGTGCCAGGCGTCGGCGATCGCCACCGGGGACGGCCGCGCCGCCCGGAGTCCGCCCCCGTGAAGTGCCGATCGGCCGGCGGTCAACGGCGGTGCGCCCGGCCGGATACGACCCAGGGGGCGCGGCGGCAGCCTGCTCAGCCCAGTGACAGCACGACGAGTGCCGCCGTCGCGGCCGTCTCGGCGAGCCCGCCGAAGACGTCGCCGGTGACCCCGCCGAAGCGGCGCACGCAGTGCCGCAGCAGCAGTTCGGCGACGGCGACCGAGACGACGACCGCGAGGGCCGTACGGGCCGCGTCGTACGACCCGAGGAGCGCGCCCCCGGCCGCGGCGGCCACGGCCACGGCGGCGCCCACCGCCAGCGCACCGCCCACCGGCACCACGCCCGCGACCGCCGCCCCCAGCCCTTCGGGCCGGGCGGCCGGTATGCCGTCCCGCGCGGCCAGGGTGAGGGCCAGCCGGGCCGCCGTCGCGGCGACCACCGCCGCGAGGGCGCCCCGCTCCCAGGAGTGGCCGTACGCCTGCGCGAGGGCCGCCACCTGGGCCGACAGCGCGAAGACCAGCGTGATCACACCGAACGGACCGATGTCGGACTGCTTCATGATCCGCAACGCGTCCTCGGCGGGCCTGCCGCTTCCGAGCCCGTCGGCGGTGTCGGCCAGCCCGTCCAGATGCAGCCCCCGGGTGAGCACGGCGGGCACGGCGGCGCTACCCACGGCGGCGAGCAGGGCTCCTGCCCCGAGCGCCACCATCACCGCCCCGACCAGCCCGGCGATGCCCCCGACGACCACTCCCGCAAGAGGCGCACACAACATGCCCCCGCGCGCCGCGTCCCGGTCCCACCGGGTGACCCTGACGGGGAGCACGGTGAGGGTGCCGAAAGCGAAACGGAGGCCATGAGCGGGCGGGATCCTGGACACGGCGGCAGCGTAACCGGCGGAGCCGGCACGCCCCCGCCCACCTCACCCGCGGGTGTCACGCAACCGGGCACCCGCCGGGGACCGCCGGCGCAGCTCCGACAGCCGGCACAACACCACCACCGCCGCGATCGCCGCGATGTGCTCCTTGCCCGCGAGGTTGTCCTTCACCAGCAGCTCCACCACCATCGCCGCGATCACCACGCCCCCCGTGACGCGCGCGCCGTACCGCCAGCACAGGAACACCGCCAGCCCGATCACGGCCGCCGACGGCCCGGTGTCGACGACCTGCGCGTCCGTCGCGGGCAGCCCCAGCGGATGGTGCGCGCCCAGACCGATGCCCACGCGCGCGTACAGGGTGCCGGCCAGCGTGGCCGTGTAGGCGATCACGAGGGTGCGCCACCAGCCCAGGCAGATCTCGGCGATCCCGAAGACGAACAGCACCTGCAGCAGCGCGCCCCACACCGGCAGGTCGAGAGCCGGTACGAAGAGGGAGAGCGGGGTGCGCAACAGGGCCGGTCGCAGCGGCTCATCGGCCCGTACCGACCCGATGTTCTGTACGAACTCGAAGCCCCACGACTGGTTCTGCACGAACTGCAGCACCGAGGTCAGGCACACGGCCGTGAGCGTCAGCGGCAGCGCCCGCCAGGTGCGCCGAGTGAGGGCCTGACGCACGGTGCCGTACGGCGGTCCCCACTCGGCGCGGACCAGGCGGACGAGGGCGTTCATCCAGCGGTCCGCATCTGTCCGGCGCTCATCGTGTCCCCGGCGCTCGTCATGTCCCCCGTGCTCCTCATCTATGCGACTCAAGGTGCTTGCGGTGCAGCCACTTCGGCAGTCCCGGCGCCTCCAAGAACCCCTCCGCGCGCGCCGAGGCAACGCCGATGCGCAGCAGGTCCGCGCTCTTCTCGAAGAGCAGGAACCTGGGTTCCCAGATGGGCCGGTACTTGGCGTTGGCCCGGTACAGCGACTCGATCTGCCACCAGCGCGAGAAGAAGCTGAGCAGCGAACGCCACAGCCTGAGCACCGGTCCCGCACCGAGTCGTGCACCACGTTCGAAGACGGAGCGGAACATGGCGAAGTTGAGCGACACCTGGGTGATCCCGATCTCGCGGGCGCGGCGCAGCAGTTCGATGACCATGAACTCCATGAGGCCGTTGTCGGAGTCCCGGTCGCGCCGCATCAGGTCCAGCGACAGGCCGTGCGGTCCCCACGGCACGAAGGACAGCAGCGCCCGCAGCCGCCCCTCGCCGTCCCTGCACTCCAGCATCACGCACCGCCCGTCCTCCGGGTCGCCGAGCCTGCCCAGCGCCATGCTGAAGCCGCGTTCGGTGGCCCCGTCGCGCCAGTCGTCGGCCTTCTGCAGCAGGAACGCCATCTCGGCAGCGGGGATGTCCGCGTGGCGCCGGATGCGGACCGTGTATCCGGCGCGCCGGACCCGGTTGCAGGCCTGGCGGACGGTGCGCATCGCCCGCCCCTCCAGGGTGAACTCGCCGACGTCCACGATGGCTTCGTCACCGAGTTCCAGGGCGTCCAGCCCGTGCCGCGCGTAGACGGTCCCGGCCTCCTCGCTCGCGCCCATCACGGCTGGGATCCAGCCGTGCGCGCGGGCCTGGGCGAGCCACGGCTCGATGGCGCCGGGCCAGGCCTCCGGGTCGCCGAGCGGGTCGCCCGAGGCGAGCGAGACCCCGCCGAGGACGCGGTAGGCGACGGCCGCCTTGCCGGTGGGCGACCAGATGACGCTCTTCTCGCGGCGCAGCGCGAAGTAGCCCAGTGAGTCGCGCTCGCCGTGCCGTTCGAGCAGGGCCCGCAGCCGTTTCTCGTCGTCCTCGGTGATCGGGTCGACGGCGCGCCGGGAGCGGAACGCGGCGTACAGGACGGCGAGGACGAGCAGCGTGCTGAACACGTTGATGGTGACGTTGACCCAGTTGGGGGTGGCGATCCCCGGGTAGTGCGAGTCGTCGACGGTGACCGAGACCAGGCGCAGGGTGCCGTAGCGCCAGCGCTCCGGGAAGGTCGAACGGTGGGCGTCCCGCGCGGTGTTGGTGACGGTGACCAGGAGCGCGGCGAGCAGCGAGGCGGTGAGCAGACCGCCGGCGGCGACGGCGGCGGCGAGCCGCGGGTTGGACCGGTCGCCCTTGGCGTAGAACTCGCGGCGGCCGACGAGGAGCGCGCCGGCGAAGGCCGCGGTGAGGACCAGGGAGATCCAGTTCTGGGCGTACTGCCGGATCTCGGGGAACGTCATGGCGAACGCGAACAGCAGCAGGAACGGGCCGCTGAGCGCCAGGTTGAGGATCCACGCGGCCCGTTTGCGACGCCGCATGGTGACGGCGAGGAACATCGTGAACACGCCGGAGGCGAAGCCCGCGGTCAGCAGGTACGGCGTGAAGAGGTTCTCCTGGTTGTGCCGTCGCACGTCCTGCCCGAAGGAGACCCAGACGGCCGAGAGGAAGTTGATGAACGTGACGGCACGCAGGTACCAGACGGCGAACGCGGCGGCCCGCCGGGAGGCCCGCCCCCCGCCCCCCTGCCGAACCGAGCGTTCCCGTTCCACGCTAAATCGGGCATCTCCCATGAAGGGCGATGATATGGGGCGCTTGGGGGCGTGTGGGGGAGCGGTTCGAGGCAGAAATCGGCCGGTTCACTCCTTGTCGTCGGCCTCCGCGGGCTTCTCCGGGAGCTCCGCCGCCAGGGCGGCCGCGGCCTGCACCAGGGGCAGCGCGAGCAGGGCCCCGGCTCCCTCACCGACCGTCACGCCGTGGTCGAGCAGCGGCTCCAGGGCCATCCGGTCCAAAGCCTTGGCCTGGGCCGGCTCCCCGCTGTTCTGGCCCGCCAGCCACCAGTCCGGCGCGCGGAACGCGATCCGCTGCGCCACCAGCGCGCACGCCGCCGACACGACCCCGTCCAGGATCACCGGCGTCTTGCGCACCGCGCACTGCAGCAGGAAGCCGGTCATCGCGGCCAGATCGGCCCCGCCCACCGCCGCCAGCAGCTGCAACTGGTCCCCGAGCACGGGCCGGGCCCGCCGCAGCGCGTCCCGGACCGCCGCGCACTTGCGCATCCACGCCAGGTCGTCGATCGCGAGGCCCCCGCGCCCGGTCACCACGGAGGCGTCGGTCCCGCACAGCGCGGCGATCAGCACGGCCGCCGGCGTCGTCCCGCCGACGCTCACATCGCCGAGGACCACCAGATCCGTCCCGGCGTCCGCCTCCTCGTCCGCGACCGCGACCCCGGCCCGGAACGCCGCCTCCGCCTCCTCGAGGGTCAGTGCGTCCTCCACGTCGATGCGCCCGCTGCCGCGCCGCACCCGGTGCCGTACGACGTCCTCCGGCAGCCCCTCGGGGTCGCAGTCCAGCGCCATGTCGACCACCCGTACGGGCACGTCCAGCTGGCGCGCCAGGATCGACGCCGGGCTGGCGCCCTCCAGGACCGCCCGCACCAGCTGATCGGCACCGCCCGCCGGCCGCGCCGACACGCCGAGCGTTGCGACCCCGTGGTCCCCCGCGAACAGCACCGCGCGCGGCCGCTCGATCAGCCGCACCGGCACGGTGGACTGCGCCGCCGCCAGCCACTCACCTAGGTCGTCCAGGCGCCCCAGGGCCCCGGGCGGAACGATCTGACGCTCCCGGCGCGCCTCCGCGTCGCGGCGCACCCCGCCGTCGGGGCGCTCGATCAGATCGGTGAAGTCGTCGAGATTAAGCGAGCTCATTCGCCGAACAGTACCGGCAGAGATCGAACGCCAACGCGCCACCCGCAGCCATGGGTGCGCCGCGAGGCCACCGGCCGGCCGTCATCCGCGCAGCGTCAGCGCCTGCCCGGCCACCACCAGCAGCACATGCTCGCACTCCGCCGCGAACGCGGCGTTCAGACGGCCCAGTTCGTCCCGGTAGCGGCGGCCGGACGCGGTCGCCGGGACGATGCCGGAGCCCACCTCGTTCGAGACGGCGACGACCGTCCGCCGGGTCTCACGGACCGCCGCCGCCAGCTCCTCCACCCGCCCGCGCAGCGCCCGTTCGCCGCCGGCCGCCCACTCCGCGTCGTCCCACGCGTTCACCGCGTCCATCGCGTCCGTCAGCCACAGCGACAGACAGTCGATCAACAGCGGCGGCCCGTCGTCCTTCAGCAGCGGTACGAGATCGCAGGTCTCGGCGGTGCGCCAGGACCCGGGCCGCCGCTCCCGGTGCGCGGCCACCCGCGCCGCCCACTCCGTGTCCCCGCCCCGCGTGCCGCCCGTCGCCACGTACAGCACGTCCGGGAACGCCTCCAGGCGCCGCTCCGCCTCCACCGACTTGCCCGACCGCGCCCCGCCCAGCACAAGGGTGCGCCGAGGGACGTCCGGTGCGTCCTCACAGGCGCCGACGGCCAGCATCGTGCCGTCCGGCACCGCCCGCGCTCCCGCCGCCGCGAGCCGCCGCGCCAGCTCGGTGCCCGGCGGCACCTCATGGTCCAGATGGGCGGCGACGACGTCCGTGGTCGGCCCGAGCGCCCCCACCGCCCGCAGCTTCGCCAGCGCGTCCGGCCGCCCCACGACATCGGCGACCACCATGTCGTACGGCTCCGCCGGCCCCGTCAGCCCCGCGGGCGCCGCACCCGGCGGCAGATACAGCAGCCGTGTCCCGTCCGGGCCGGTCACCGCGTATCCCGTGCCCGGGGCGTCCATCGCGAGCGCCCGCACCCGGTGCCCGGTCAGCAGCGCCAACTGCCGCCCGTCCGGCACCCGTCCGGGCTGCGGCAGGCCCGCCGGGACCTCCACCGGGGGACCGCCGTGCGGATGCGTGAGCAGCACCTGCCGTACGCCCGCCAGCGACTGCCCGGCACGCGCTGCGGCGAACGCCGCGCCCGGCGTGAGGTCGAGCAGCAGCGCCCCGTCCACGAGCAGGGAGGTCGCCGCCCGCGCCGCGGGCCCGAGCGCCCGCGCGCAGGCGGCGCAGGGACAGCCGGGACGGGGGAGGCCGAGCGGGGCACCGGTACCGAGCAGAGTGAGTTCCACGGACTTGATTTTCCCGGGTCGTCGCAGGTGTTGCGCGCCCGGCTAGGCTCAGATCACGAGCCGGACAAGATCCGGCCCCTGGTCCGCAGGTGCTCACATCGTGGAGGCGTAGATGGTGGCATGGACGTGGCGGTTCGAGAAGGCCGACGGAACGGAGGTCCAGCCCGCGGTCGCGCCCGAGGAGTTCACCACGCAGGGGGACGCCGAGTCCTGGATCGGGGAGCACTGGAAGGAACTGCTCGCCGGAGGAGCCGACCAGGTGCGGCTGTTCGAGGACGGCACGGAGATCTACGGGCCGATGAGCCTGCACGCCGAGGAGTAGTCCACCGGCGGGGGGCGAGGGCCCGGGTCCACGGCACGGGTCGAGGCCCGGGGTCCACCGGCGCGGGGCGAGGGCCCGAGTCCACCGGCACGGGTCGAGGGCCCGGCCCTCGCCCATCCCCCTACTGCTCGCCCAGGGTGACGTCCACCGTCTTCCGGTGCCCGTCCCGCAGGAACGTCACCGTCGTCCGCTGTCCGGGCTTGTCACCGGCGAGCGCCTCCGCGAGGGACGTCACGGTGGTGATGCGCGTGTCTCCCAGTTCGGTGATGATGTCGTCGGCCCGGATGCCCGCCCTGTCGGCCGCGCCTCCGCTCTTGACGTCGACCACCGAGACCCCGGCCGGCTGGTACGCGTCGTTCACCACCGTGCGGGCCGAGATGTTCAGGGCCGCCCGCCCCGAGTCGGTGACGTGCCCGGTCCTGATGATCTGGTCGGCGACCGTCTTCACCAGGGACGCCGGGATCGCGAACCCGATCCCGGGCGCCGCACCGCCCCCGAGCTCCGGGTCGACCGCGGCGAGCGTGGGGATGCCGATGACCCGGCTGCCGAGGTCGACCAGCGCGCCCCCGCTGTTGCCCGGGTTGATCGCCGCCGAGGTCTGCACCATGTTCCCGATGGTGGCGCCCGTACCCCCGTCGCCGCCCTCGCTGACGGTCCGTCCGGTCGCCGACACGATCCCCTGCGTCACGCTCGACGACAGCCCGAGCGGGGAACCCATGGCGAGCACGATCTGCCCCACCTCGACCTTGGCCGAGTCCCCGAAGGCGGCCGCCTTCAGCCCGCGCGGCACCTTGTCCAGCCGGATCACGGCGAGGTCCTGCTCCGGGTACGAGGAGACGAGCCGGGCGGTCAGGGGCTGCTCGCTGTTGGCGGTGGTCACCTGGAACGCCCGGTTGTGCCCGATCACATGCGCGTTGGTGACGATGTGTCCCCGGCCGTCGTAGACCACGCCGGACCCGAGGGCGTTGCCCGTCCGGATCTGCACGACGGACGGCAGGACGTCCTTGATGACCCGCTGGTACTCGCTCTGCAGGTCGTCCGCCGCGAGGGCCCGGACGGTGGTTTTCGTGTTTGCCGTGTCCTCCTTGCCGGCCGAGGACCCGGAACCGGGGGTGCAGCCGCCGAGCAGGACCAGACAGCAGACGAGGAGCGGGGCGCACAGCCGGTGCGGGACCCGGGTACGGGAAGCGTCCATGCCCCGAGTCTCACCAAGGGCCGGCGGCCCTGCCCCCGGTGCTCACCCGAACGGGACCCGGCGCGGTCTCAGCCCCGCACTCCGCACAGGTGCAGCAACGCCGCGACCCCTCGGTACGGATCGGTCCTGCCGGCCCGCTCCTCCACCGCCAGCAGCGTCTCGGCGTCGGCGGGAACCGCCGCGTCGTCCGCCGCCGTGTCGGTGAAGACCCGCACCCCGTACCAGGCGTGCAGCGGTGCGCCGATCCCCGCCAGCGTCGCGGTCAACGCCTCCAGCCGGTCCGCGCGCACCTCCAGGCCGAGGCGGTTGGTGTAGGACACGGTGCCGAACGCGGCCAGCGCGCCCGCCCAGTCACCGGACAGGCCCGGCCGCATCGCCAGCGCGTCCCCGTTCCGCACCAGCAGGGAGAGCAGCCCACCGGGGGCCAGCATGCGGGCGAGCCCCGCCAGCAGGGCGTCCGGCTCCTCCACGTACATCAGCACGCCGTGGCAGAGCACCACGTCGAAGCTGCCCGGCAGGAAGTGCACACCCGTGTCCCGGCCGTCGCCCTCGATGATCCGCATCCGCTCCCGGATGCCCTCCGGCTCACCGGCGAGGGCCTCGCGGGCGACGGCGATCATCTTCTCGTCCCGCTCGAGCCCGGTCACCTGGTGCCCCGCCCGCGCCAGGCGCAGGGCCTGCGTCCCCTGACCCATGCCCACGTCGAGCACCCGCAGCCGCTGCCCGACCGGGAACCGCCCGGCTATCTGCTCGTCCAGCTGCCGGGCCACCAGCTCCTGCCGTACGACATCACGCAGACCACCGAGCCTGCTCAGCCAGGCGTCCGCCGCACCCCCGGAGAAAGCCGTCGTGCTCAGGGCCGCTCTCCGCGCTTGACCTGCGGCTTCGGCAGCCGGAGCCGACGCATCTGCAGGGAGCGCATCAGTGCGTAGGCGACCGCGCCGCGCTTGTTCTGGTCGGGGAAGCGCTCGCTGAGCCGCTTGCGCAGCCGGAACGCGGAGATGATCGAGTCGATCACGATCGCCACGATCACCACGAGCCACAGCAGCAGCGCGATCGACTGCAGGGCACCCACACGGACCACGCTCAACACGAGGATGACCACGGCCATCGGCAGGAAGAACTCCGCCACGTTGAGCCGGGAGTCGACGTGGTCGCGGGCGAACTTGCGGACCGGGCCCTTGTCCCGCGCCGGCAGATACCGCTCGTCCCCGCTCGCCAGCGCCTGGCGCTGCCTCTCCAACGCGGCACGGCGCTCCTCGCGCTGCCGCTTGGCGGCGTCCTTGCGCGTCATCGACGTGTTGGCGACGCTGCGCCGCTGGGACTGGGCCTCACTGCGCTTCGGCGTGGGCCTGCCCTTCGGGGCCTGCGGGTCACGGGGCTGCTTGGAGACGGTCAGCGGCGCCTTGTCGGCGACCGGGGCCTTCTCTTCCTTGGCACGGCTACGGAACACGAAACCCAAGGGTACGGGGTCACCCGGCATGGACCCCAGCCCCGTGGGGAACGATCCGGCAACGCCGCTCGTCTCCAGGGGACGGAGCGGTCGTGGAAGGAGGACCGCCGACGTTCTTCCGGAGAGTGGCTGAGGGAATCCCGGCGTCTCCCCGTACGTAACCCCGGGGGACACCTACTCCCTACGCCGGAGCGGAACCGCACGCAGTCGTCCTCGGGGATGACCGCATCCGCTCCCGAACAGTGCGGTAATGGATGCAGGGCCCGTACTGTGGGTTCTGTCGCAGAGCTGTGAGCCGGACTCGGTCAGAAGGGGGCGCGCGAAGCCCATGAGCGGTGTCATGAAGCGTATGGGGATGATCTTCCGCGCGAAGGCGAACAAGGCCCTTGACCGGGCCGAGGACCCGCGCGAGACCCTCGATTACTCGTACCAGAAGCAGCTGGAGCTGCTGCAGAAGGTGCGCCGCGGCGTGGCCGACGTGGCCACATCCCGTAAGCGCCTGGAGCTCCAGCTCAACCAGCTGCAGCAGCAGTCCTCGAAGCTGGAGGACCAGGGCCGCAAGGCCCTCGCGCTCGGCCGCGAGGACCTGGCCCGTGAGGCGCTGTCCCGGCGCGCGGCGCTCCAGCAGCAGGTGACGGACCTGGAGACCCAGCACCAGACACTGCAGGGCGAGGAGGAGAAGCTGACGCTGGCGGCCCAGCGGCTGCAGGCGAAGGTGGACGCCTTCCGCACCAAGAAGGAGACCATCAAGGCGACCTACACCGCGGCCCAGGCGCAGACCCGGATCGGCGAGGCCTTCTCCGGCATCTCCGAGGAGATGGGCGACGTCGGCCTGGCGATCCAGCGCGCCGAGGACAAGACGGCCCAGCTCCAGGCCCGCGCCGGCGCGATCGACGAGCTGCTGGCCTCCGGTGCCCTCGACGACCCCTCCGGCATGGCCAAGGACGACATCCAGGCCGAGCTGGACCGGCTCTCCGGCGGTACGGACGTGGAGCTGGAGCTGCAGCGCATGAAGGCGGAACTGGCCGGTGGCTCGTCCGACCAGCGGCAGGCGCTCGAGGGCGGCACCGGGCAGGGCCAGAACCAGTCCCACCCGCAGGACACCCCGCGCTTCGACAAGCAGTGAGCCGGTCTCGCGCCTCGAGGAGGGCGACATGATCGTACGGATCATGGGTGAGGGGCAGGTACGCCTGGACGACGCCCACGTCACCGAGCTGAACAAGCTGGACGACGAGCTGCTCGCGGAGATGGAGCACGGCGACGAGACCGGCTTCCGCCGCACCCTGACGGCGCTGCTGGAGGAGGTCCGCCGCCTGGGCGCTCCGCTTCCGGACGACTCCCTGGAACCGTCGGAGCTGATCCTGCCGTCGCCGGACGCGAGTCTGGAGGAGGTCAGGGAGATGCTGAGCGGAGACGGCTTGATTCCCGGCTGAGCAGGGTGCAGCGCAGCTGCGGGCAGTCGTGCCTCCCCCACAGCCTGGACGGCCTTCGGGTACCCCCAGGGGCGGCGCGGGTGGTGGGCGGGGCCCGCGGCGGCTGCGGTTCCGCCCGCCGAGGGCGCCCCGTACCGTGAACCCGTGAGCACCCTAGAGCGCACCCGGTGCCGGATCCGCGCCCATCCCCTCGCCCTCGACGCGGCCCTGGCCTTCGGCGCGCTGGTCTGCATGGTGGCGACGTCCTTCGCCGCCCCCCACGGCGGAGGCGCCACCTGGGGCGCCCGCACCCCCGACGCCCTCAGCCTCGTCCTCATGGTGCTCGGCGCCGCAGCGCTCGTCCTCCGCAGACGCCACCCCATGGCCGTCCTCGCCGTCACCGGCGCCCTCTCCCTCGTGGAGCTGATCACCGCCGACCCGCGCGCCCCCGTCGCCATGTCCGCCGTCGTCGCCCTCTACACCGTCGCCTCCACCACCGACCGCCCCACCACCTGGCGCGTCGGCCTGCTGACCATGACCGTGCTCACCGCCGCCGCCATGCTCTCCGGCCCCCTGCCGTGGTACGCCCAGGAGAACCTCGGCCTCTTCGCCTGGACCGGCATGGCCGCGGCCGCCGGCGACGCCGTGCGCAGCCGCCGCGCCTTCGTGCAGGCCATCAAGGAGCGCGCCGAGCGTGCGGAGCGCACCCGCGAGGAGGAGGCCCGTCGCCGCGTCGCCGAGGAGCGGCTGCGCATCGCCCGTGACCTGCACGACGTCGTCGCCCACCACATCGCCCTGGTCAACGTGCAGGCCGGAGTCGCCGCCCACGTCATGGACAAGCGGCCCGACCAGGCCAAGGAAGCCCTCGCCCACGTCCGTGAGGCCAGCCGCTCCGCACTCAACGAACTCCGCGCCACCGTCGGCCTGCTCCGCCAGTCCGGCGACCCGGAGGCCCCCACCGAACCCGCACCCGGCCTGGCCCGCCTCGACGAGCTCGCCGACACCTTCCGCAGCGCCGGCCTCCCTGTCGAGGTCGCCCGCGCCGACGACGGCACGGCCCTGCCCGCCGCCGTGGACCTGGCGGCGTACCGCGTCATCCAGGAGGCCCTCACCAACGTGCGCAAGCACGCGGGGCCCACGGCGAAGGCCGAGGTCAGCGTCGTCCGCGTCGGCCCGGACGTGGAAATCACGGTCCTCGACGACGGCCCGGGCGAGGACCCCCCACCCGACGACGACGGCCACGGCGGCCATGGCCTGCTCGGCATGCGGGAGCGCGTCACCGCCATCGGCGGCTCCCTCACCACCGGCCCCCGCTACGGGGGCGGCTTCCGGGTCCATGCGATCCTGCCGGTCGAGAACCACACGACGACCGCAGCCGGGGAGACCGTGTGACCGCCGCCCAGCAAGCGCCCGCGACCATCCGCGTCCTGCTCGCCGACGACCAGGCGCTGCTCCGCAGCGCCTTTCGCGTGCTCGTCGACTCCGAGCCGGACATGGAGGTGGTGGGCGAGGCGTCCGACGGCGCCGAGGCGGTACGGCTGGCCAAGGAGCGGGGCGCCGACGTCGTCCTCATGGACATCCGCATGCCCGGCACGGACGGCCTCGCCGCCACCCGCCTGATCAGCGCCGATCCTGCTCTCGCCCACGTCCGGGTGGTCATACTCACGACCTTCGAGGTCGACGACTACGTCGTGCAGTCGCTGCGCGCCGGCGCGTCCGGCTTCCTCGGCAAGGGTTCCGAGCCCGAGGAGCTGCTGAACGCCATCCGTGTCGCGCACGGCGGCGAGGCACTGCTGTCGCCCGCCGCCACCAAGGGGCTCATCGCCCGGTTCCTCGCCCAGGGCGACGACGACGGCCGCGACCCGGCCCACTCCGACCGCCTCGGCACCCTCACCGGCCGCGAGCGCGAGGTCCTCGTCCAGGTCGCCGGCGGCCACTCCAACGACGAGATCGCCGAGCGCCTCGCGGTCAGCCCACTGACGGTGAAGACACACGTCAACCGTGCCATGGCAAAGCTGGGCGCCCGCGACCGGGCACAACTGGTGGTCATGGCCTATGAGTCGGGGCTGGTGCGCCCGAGGACGGAGTGACGTGACCCGGCGCCCGGTTGCACCGAGCAGGGCGGCTTCTTGATGTACACCCCCGCTCCGATACGGCCGGTTCACGAAAACCTGGCCTCGCCACGCCTGGGCAACGACCGACGGCTGCGACCCGGCCCACTCCGATCGGCTCGGCGCCCTCACCGGCCGCGAGCGCGAAAGGAGGCAGGCCGCGTCGCGCACACGCGTACGACGCGGAACACGGATCATGGCGGGTGCTGCGCCGATGGGGTGGGCGCCCGCGGAGGTGCGGTGCCCACCCCGTCGGCGACAGGGGAGAGGCTTACGGCAGCGCCAGCATCCGCTCCAGCGCCAGCTTCGCGAACGCCTCCGTCTCCTTGTCCACCTCGATGCGGTTGACCAGGTTCCCCTCGGCCAGGGACTCCAGGGCCCACACCAGGTGCGGCAGGTCGATGCGGTTCATCGTGGAGCAGAAGCACACCGTACGGTCGAGGAAGACGATCTCCTTGCCCTCCGGCGCGAAACGGTTCGCCAGGCGGCGGACCAGGTTCAGCTCGGTGCCGATGGCCCACTTCGAGCCCGCCGGGGCCGCCTCGAGCGTCTTGATGATGTACTCGGTCGAACCGACGTAGTCCGCGGCCGTCACGACCTCGTGCCTGCACTCGGGGTGCACCAGCACGTTCACGCCCGGGATCCGCTCCCGCACGTCGTTCACCGAGTCCAGGTTGAAGCGTCCGTGCACCGAGCAGTGGCCCCGCCAGAGGATCATCTTCGCGGTGCGCAGCTGCTCGGCGGTCAGGCCGCCGTTCGGCTTGTGCGGGTTGTAGACGACGCAGTCGTCCAGGGACATGCCCATGTCCCGCACCGCCGTGTTGCGGCCCAGGTGCTGGTCCGGCAGGAACAGGACCTTCTCGCCCTGCTGGAACGCCCACTCCAGCGCCCGCTTCGCGTTCGACGACGTGCAGATCGTGCCGCCGTGCTTGCCCGTGAACGCCTTGATGTCCGCGGACGAGTTCATGTACGACACCGGGACGACCTGCTCGGCGATTCCCGCCTCGGTCAGCACGTCCCAGCACTCGGCGACCTGCTCGGCCGTCGCCATGTCGGCCATGGAGCAGCCGGCCGCGAGGTCGGGCAGGACCACCTTCTGGTCGTCGGACGTGAGGATGTCCGCCGACTCCGCCATGAAGTGCACACCGCAGAAGACGATGTACTCGGCCTCCGGCCGCGCCGCGGCGTCCCGGGCCAGCTTGAAGGAGTCGCCCGTGACGTCCGCGAACTGGATGACCTCGTCGCGCTGGTAGTGGTGCCCGAGGACGAACACCTTGTCGCCCAGCTTCTCCTTGGCCGCGCGGGCGCGCTCGACCAGGTCCGGGTCGGACGGCGAGGGGAGATCGCCGGGACACTCGACGCCCCGTTCGCTCTTCGGGTCGGCCTCACGGCCGAGCAGCAGCAGGGCGAGGGGCGTCGGCTGTACGTCGAGCTCCTGGGTCTGGGCGGTGGTCACGACACGCACCCTTTCTGTTCTGCGGCTCGCCGGCCCTTCGGGCGGGCCGGCGGGACATGCGGGACAAGCCTTTTCGTCGAATTGACGCTATCTATCATAACCGCTTCATGTCACTTTGACGATGGCGATAGCGTCTATGTGACGTGAATCCCGATCGGCGCCCGGCCGGCCCATCGCCGGCCCATGGCCGTCCCTCCACAGGCCGGTAGGCGTGTTCCGCGGCGTGTGCGAGCATGAAGGGGAAGCGAGACGCGAGAAGCAGCGCGCCAGGCCCGGAATGAATCCGCGGCCGGGCCGGTTGCACTCGTCGGCAAGCAGTCTCCGTACAACCCGGGAGAGATGTAGATGTCCGTACAGGACGAGACCACCACCGTCGCCGACGGCATCATCCTGACCGACGCCGCCGCGGCCAAGGTCAAGGCCCTGCTCGACCAGGAAGGCCGTGACGACCTGGCGCTGCGCGTCGCGGTTCAGCCCGGCGGCTGCTCCGGCCTGCGCTACCAGCTCTTCTTCGACGAGCGCTCGCTCGACGGCGACGTGGAGAAGGACTTCGGCGGGGTCAAGGTCGTCACCGACCGCATGAGCGCCCCGTACCTGGGCGGCGCGACCATCGACTTCGTCGACACCATCGAGAAGCAGGGCTTCACCATCGACAACCCGAACGCGACGGGCTCCTGCGCCTGCGGCGACTCCTTCAGCTGAGCAGCGCACACCGGTAGGCGTGTGAAGGCGGCGTCCCCCACCTGGGGCGCCGCCTTCGTCCGTTCGTGGAGCCGGTCCACTACCGTGCGAGCGGGGGCCCCGCCCCGTCGGCGGGTACCGTCCCCTTCGGGATCGGCGTGCCGTCCGAGCCGACCACTTCGCGGTCGCCCAGCGGTGCGTCGAGGTGCAGCGTCTCGTGGTAGACCTTGGCGATCATGATGCAGACCTTGCCCCGCCAGGGCGTCTCGGTCACCCTCACCGTCACCTTGTCGGAGCCCTCGCTCACGGACGCCGCGTAGTCGGCGCACACCCCGCCCTCGTAGGCGATGGTCAGGTTCCGGCCGTCGGCGGTGTAGGCCATCACCTTCACGTCGTGTTGCGTGGGTGCCGGGGACGGCGTCCCACCCGGCGCGCTCGTGCCCGGCGCCGACGTGCCGCTCGGCTGCCCCGGCGGCTGCGGGATGGTCAGGTACTGCGGGTCGATCGCCGGGTACGTCACCGTGAAGCCGTCCCCGGCCCCCGTCGGCCGTACCTCGAACAGCCATGACGGCACCAGCGCCGCCCGGCCGCTCACCGAGTGACGGGCCAGCCCGAACACCGCGCCCCGCACCGTCGCCGACGCCCGCTTCGGTGCCGCGGTGGACGCCCCGCACGGCTGCTCGTCGCGGTCCTTGACCGGTACCGGACTGGCGCAGCCGCCGACGCCCTTGCGGCCGTACGAGGGCGCGCCGTTCATCAGCTCCAGGGTCCGCTTCGCGTCGAGCACGGGATACGTCGCACCCTTGACCGGCGCCTTGAGGTTGCCGCTGCCGCCGACCACCCGGCCGTCCGCGGCCACCTGGATGCCGGTCGACCAGCCGTACGTGGGCAGCCCGCCCACCTGAGGATCGGCGTTCAGCACCCGCAGGGAGCCCAGGACCTGGTGCGCGTCGAGCTTGGCGTCGTCCTCGCCGAGTGCCTTCAGCACCGGAGCGGCGGCCCGCTTCGCCACGGCCTCGCTGACCGGGGAGGAGGAGCCCCGGGCCGAGCCCTGCGCGGAGGCGCACACCCCGGTGCCCTGGCACAGGTTGTCGGACCCGGGCCCGTACCGGCTGAACGTCCAGCCCCCCGGCGCCTGCCCGGCCACCCGCAGCAGCGGCTGCGCGCCGTCCTTGCCGCCGCCCACCGTCCACGAGTCACCGACCCGCTGCGGCGTGCCGCTCACGTCCAGCGCCTCGGCGAGCCGGGCCACCTCGTCCCGCGTCACCTCGCCCTCGGCCCGGTACACGGGTGCCGACCCGGGGCCGCCGGGGAGCTCGCCCGCCGCGCGGTACGTCGTGCCGTACGGGTCCGGCTCACCCACCGTGATGCCCGGCGTGCCGCCCTCGCCGGAGCCGTCGAGGGCCAGCGGCGGGGGAGCGCCGTCACCGCCCGGTGCGGTGGAGCCGCCCGCCCCGCCGGACAGGGTCGTGGCCAGATACGCCCCGCCGCCGCCGACCAACAGCACCGCGGCCGCGACCGAGGCGATCACCACCGGGGAACGCCGTCGCGGCACGGCGTCGCTCCCACCCTCGGGGACGTCCGCCGTCTCGCTCGCGTCGTCGGGTCGCTCGGTGTTCACCGCATCGCTCCTTCGGCTCCACGCTGTCCCAGGAGACCCCGCCGTGCCGGAAAAGGGCACGAGGGGTCGTATCCCGCCTCCCTCTTACGGGGGACGGCGATGGGACGCAGCGGGGGAGCGCACGGTTCCCTCAGGGGTGCGCCTGTCGGCCGGCGGCCGGGATCAGTCCCCGTAGTCGGACATCGCGTCCAGGAGGCGGGCGGAGGCGGGCGGCACGCTGACCCCGTGGATCAGGGACGGTGGGACCGGCACGGAAGCGGACTTCGCGGGTGCGGCCCAGTGCGGGACCATACGGGCGCAGTCGCCGCGCAGCGACGCCAGGTCTCCTTCCGCTTCCGTGCCGAGCGGGGCGCTGCCGAGGACCTCGAGCTTCGTCATGACGGCACCGTAGGCAGTCCCGAGCCCACCAGGAAAGATCTACTATCGGGTAGCTCTGCCTGCTTCAGGGGGCCCGGTGGACCGGGTAGCGTGAACTGTCCATCCCCTGCGCCCCAGGAGCGTGTCCCAGCCGTGCGTATCGCAGTCACCGGCTCCATCGCCACCGACCACCTCATGACCTTCCCCGGCCGCTTCGCGGACCAGTTCGTCGCGGACCAGCTGCACACGGTCTCCCTCTCCTTCCTGGTCGACCGCCTCGACGTACGCCGTGGCGGGGTGGGCGCGAACATCGCCTTCGGTATGGGGCAGCTCGGCACCAAGCCGATCCTGGTCGGCGCGGCCGGCTCCGACTTCGACGAGTACCGGGCATGGCTGGACCGACACGGAGTGGACACGGAATCCGTGCGGATCTCGGAGACCCAGCACACGGCCCGCTTCGTCTGCACCACCGACGCGGACCACAACCAGATCGGCTCCTTCTACACCGGCGCGATGAGCGAGGCCCGGCTCATCGAGCTCAAGACGGTCGCCGACCGGGTGGGCGGCCTCGACCTGGTCCTCATCGGCGCCGACGACCCGGAGGCGATGCTCCGCCACACGGAGGAGTGCCGCTCCCGCTCGATCCCGTTCGCCGCGGACTTCTCGCAGCAGATCGCCCGCATGGACGGCGACGAGATCCGGATACTGCTGGACGGCGCGACCTACCTCTTCTCCAACGAGTACGAGAAGGGGCTCATCGAGACCAAGACGGGCTGGTCGGACGCCGAGATCCTGGGCCGGGTGGGCCACCGGGTGACCACGCTCGGCTCCCGCGGTGTGCGCATCGAGCGCGTCGGTGAGGACCCGATCGAGGTGGGCGTGCCCGAGGAGACGGCCAAGGTCGACCCGACGGGTGTCGGCGACGCCTTCCGGGCCGGGTTCCTCTCGGGGCTGGTGTGGGGGGTCTCGCTGGAGCGGGCGGCGCAGGTGGGCTGCATGCTCGCGACCCTGGTCATCGAGACGACGGGCACGCAGGAGTACCAGCTGCGGCGGGCGCACTTCATGGACCGGTTCACCAAGGCGTACGGGGACGAGGCCGCCACGGAGGTCCAGGAACACCTGGCCTGACGCCGGCCACGCACAGGCCCTAGGAGAGCCGGCGGACCACGTACGCCGCCCCCCGTTCCGCCGGCTCCTCTCCCACGTACTGCTGCCCCCGCATCTCGCACCACGCCGGGATGTCCAGGCGTGCCGCCTCGTCGTCCGCCAGGACCCGGACCGTGCCGCCGACCGGGACGTCCCCGAAGACCTTCGCCAGCTCGATCACCGGGACCGGGCAGCGCTTGCCGAGGGCGTCGACGACCAGGGCGTCCTCCCGCCCGGCGGTCCGCGGGGACGGAGCCCCCAGCTTCTCCCGGACGCCCGCCACCGCCTCCGGCAGCACCGCGAGGAACCGTTCGACGTCCTGCGCCGGTGTCCCCGGCGGCAGCGACACCCGGACGTTGCCCTCGCTCAGCACCCCCATCGCCTTCAGCACATGGCTCGGCGTCAGCGTGCTGCTCGTACAGGACGAACCGGACGAGACGGAGAAGTCCGCACGGTCCAGCTCGTGCAGCAGCGTCTCCCCGTCGACATAGAGACAGGAGAAGGTGACGATCCCGGGCAGCCGGCGCACCGGGTCGCCCACCACCTCCACATCGGGGACCAGCTCCGGCACCCGCGCCCGGATCCGCTCCGTCAGCTCCCGCAGCCGGGGGGCCTCCTCGGCCGCCTCCGCCCGCACCGCCCGCAGCGAGGCCGCCGCCGCCACGATCGCGGGGATGTTCTCGAACCCGGCCGCCCGCCCCGACTCCCGCTCGTCCGAGGGGCCCTGGGGCGAGAACCGCACCCCCTTGCGCACCGCGAGAAGCCCGACACCCGACGGTCCACCCCATTTGTGCGCACTGGCCGTCAGCACCGACCAGTCGCCCTCCACCGGGCCCCAGCCCAGCGACTGCGCCGCGTCCACCAGCAGCGGCACCCCGGCCGCCCGGCACACCTCGGCCACCTCGGCCACCGGCTGCACCGTGCCCACCTCGTGGTTGGCCGACTGCAGGCAGGCCAGCGCGGTGTCCGGACGCAATGCCTCCGCGTACCCCTCGGGGGTGACGGCGCCCGCGCGCGAGACCGGCACCTCGGTCACCGTCCCGCCCGACGCCTCGAACACCTCCGCCGAATGAAGCACCGAGGAGTGTTCGACCGCTGACACGATCAGGTGGCGTCCGACCCGGCGACGCCCCGCCAGCACCCCCTCGACCCCCGCGTGCACCGCCCGCGTCCCGGAGGAGGTGAAGACCAGCTCGTCCGGCCGGCAGCCCACCGCCTCGGCGGCCGTCTCCCGCGCCGCGTCCAGCAGCAACCGAGCCCGCCGCCCCTCGCGGTACAGCCGTGCGGGATCGGCCCACCCCTCATCGAGCGAGGCCAGCAGAGCCTGCCGGGCAACGGGATGAAGGGGAGCACCGGAAGCAGCATCGAAGTAACCCACACAGCAACGCTAGAACGCCGGGCAAGTGCAACGGACCTCAAGGGGCGCGGGGCTGCGTCGATGTGCGGCTCCGCCGCGATGTGGGTCCCTGTTCGAGCGAAGTCGAGAACTTGGGGGAGCGATCAACCCAAAACGACCCGCACCCGCCACACAAGCCGTACCCCCGAGCTATTGGGCGCCCCATTTGCCCCACTCCACCCCTTCGGGGCGACCCGGCGGCGCGTACGGCACCCTCCCCGCAAGCCGCCGGAAGGCGTCCAGTAGGGTTTGGTCCGCATAAACATCCAAACCCCTGCCCGACGCAGGGCGGCGACCGACCAGCGAGAAGGCCGCAGCCAACCGCGCGGGCGAGACTCTCGGGAAGGCGCTACGTGAGTCCCAACGGCTCCGACCGCTCGCCGCGGCGCCCGATGCGGCGGAAGCTGCTGCAGGCACTGACCGCGGGCCTGGTCCTGGCGACCGCAACCGGTTGCACATACAAGGACTTCCCCCGCCTTGGTATGCCCACCCCGACCACGGAAGAGGCTCCGAGGATCCTCTCCCTGTGGCAGGGGTCCTGGGCGGCCGCGCTCGCCGTCGGCGTGCTGGTGTGGGGCTTGATCCTGTGGAGCGCGATGTTCCACCGTCGCAGCCGCACCAAGGTCGAGGTTCCCCAGCAGACCCGGTACAACATGCCCATCGAGGCGCTGTACACGGTGGTCCCGCTCATCATCGTCTCGGTGCTCTTCTACTTCACCGCCCGCGACGAGTCGAAGCTCCTCAGCCTCTCCAAGAAGCCCGACGTCACCATCAACGTCATCGGCTACCAGTGGAGCTGGGGCTTCAACTACGTCACCCCCGTTCCCGGGGTGACGGGCGACGCGAAGACCGACAAGAACCTGGCCGCGATTCCGGACCGGTTCAAGAACGACTTCCCGGCGAACGCCGGCGGTGTCTACGACTTCGGCACGCCCGCCACGCGCAACCCGCAGACGGGCAACCCCGGTCCCACCCTGTGGCTCCCCAAGGGCAAGACCGTCCGCTTCATCCTCACCTCGCGTGACGTCATCCACTCCTTCTGGGTGCTGCCGTTCCTGATGAAGCAGGACGTCATCCCGGGCCACACCAACGCCTTCGAGGTGACCCCCAACGCGGAGGGCACCTTCCGCGGCAAGTGCGCCGAGCTCTGCGGCGTCGACCACTCCCGGATGCTGTTCAACGTCAAGGTGGTCTCGCCGGCGGCGTACGAGCAGCACCTCAAGGACCTCGCGAAGAAGGGGCAGACCGGTTACATTCCCGCCGGCATCGCGCAGACGAGCCACGAGAAGAACCGGGAGACGAACAACCTGTGAGCATCCTCAACGAACCCCAGGGTGCCGCGGCAGCAGAGTCGTACGAGAACGAGCTGCCGGTACGGCGCAGGCGACCCGGTAACGTCGTCGTCAAGTGGCTGACGACCACCGACCACAAGACGATCGGCACGCTGTACCTGTCGACGTCCTTCGCGTTCTTCCTGATCGGCGGCGTGATGGCGCTGCTCATGCGCGCCGAGCTGGCCCGTCCGGGCCTGCAGATCATGTCGAACGAGCAGTTCAACCAGGCGTTCACGATGCACGGCACGATCATGCTGCTGATGTTCGCGACGCCGCTGTTCGCCGGCTTCGCGAACTGGATCATGCCGCTGCAGATCGGCGCGCCCGACGTCGCGTTCCCGCGGCTGAACATGTTCGCCTACTGGCTCTACCTGTTCGGCTCGCTCATCGCGGTCGGTGGCTTCCTCACCCCGCAGGGCGCGGCCGACTTCGGCTGGTTCGCCTACAGCCCGCTGTCGGACGCGGTCCGCTCGCCGGGCGTCGGCGCCGACATGTGGATCATGGGCCTGGCCTTCTCCGGCTTCGGCACGATCCTCGGCTCGGTCAACTTCATCACCACGATCATCTGCATGCGCGCCCCCGGCATGACGATGTTCCGCATGCCGATCTTCGTGTGGAACGTGCTGCTGACCGGTGTGCTCGTGCTGCTGGCCTTCCCGGTCCTGGCGGCCGCGCTGTTCGCCCTGGAGGCGGACCGCAAGTTCGGCGCCCACGTCTTCGACGCGGCCAACGGCGGCGCGTTGCTGTGGCAACACCTCTTCTGGTTCTTCGGCCATCCAGAGGTGTACATCATCGCGCTACCGTTCTTCGGCATCATCTCCGAGGTCATCCCGGTCTTCAGCCGTAAGCCGATGTTCGGCTACATGGGCCTCATCGGCGCCACCATCGCCATCGCCGGTCTCTCCGTGACGGTGTGGGCGCACCACATGTACGTCACCGGTGGCGTACTGCTTCCGTTCTTCTCCTTCATGACGTTCCTCATCGCCGTCCCGACCGGCGTGAAGTTCTTCAACTGGATCGGAACGATGTGGAAGGGCTCGTTGTCCTTCGAGACGCCGATGCTCTGGGCGACCGGCTTCCTGATCACCTTCACGTTCGGTGGTCTGACCGGCGTCATCCTGGCCTCGCCGCCGATGGACTTCCACATCTCGGACTCGTACTTCGTGGTGGCGCACTTCCACTACGTGGTCTTCGGCACCGTCGTCTTCGCGATGTTCTCCGGCTTCCACTTCTGGTGGCCGAAGTTCACCGGCAAGATGCTCGACGAGCGCCTCGGCAAGATCACCTTCTGGACGCTGTTCATCGGCTTCCACGGCACCTTCCTGGTGCAGCACTGGCTGGGCGCCGAGGGCATGCCGCGTCGTTACGCGGACTACCTCGCCGCCGACGGCTTCACCGCCCTGAACACGATCTCGACGATCTCCTCCTTCCTGCTCGGCCTGTCGATCCTGCCGTTCCTCTACAACGTGTGGAAGACGGCCAAGTACGGCAAGCCGGTCGGCGTCGACGACCCGTGGGGCTACGGCCGTTCGCTGGAGTGGGCGACCTCCTGCCCGCCGCCGCGGCACAACTTCCTCACGCTGCCGCGGATCCGCTCCGAATCGCCCGCCTTCGACCTGCACCACCCGGAGATCGCCGCGCTCGAGCAGCTCGAGTACGCGGGTGCCGGCAGCAAGGGCGTCGCTGGTGGCAAGGAGGCCGGCAAGTGAAGATCCAGGGCAAGATGTTCCTGTGGCTGTCCGTCTTCATCCTCGCGGTGGCCATCATCTACGGCCTGTGGTCGAAGGAGCCGGCCGGCACCACCGCGCTCTTCCTGGCCTTCGGCCTGAGCGTGATGATCGGCTACTACCTGGCCTTCACGGCCCGGCGGGTCGACGCGGGAGCGCAGGACAACAAGGAGGCCGACGTCGCCGACGACGCCGGTGAGATCGGCTTCTTCAGCCCGCACAGCTGGCAGCCGCTCGCCCTTGGCGTCGGTGGCGCGCTCGCCTTCCTGGCGATCGCGATCGGCTGGTGGCTGCTGTACTTCTCGGCCCCGCTGATCCTGGTGGGCCTGTGGGGCTGGGTCTTCGAGTACTACCGCGGTGAGAACCGCACCCAGTGACACGCACAGCCGTACGGGAGCCCGGACACACCACCTGGAGTGTCCGGGCTCCCTCTTTTGCCGCGTATTTCGTCCCCCACACGGATTGCCCGGCGCGCCATGCTTGACCGACGTTCCTAGCGTGAGGGCATGAGCCACTCAGCGTTCTTGAGGACCGGCACCGTCGTCGGCTGCCCCCTGCTGGTGATCGCCCTCGGTGCGGGCCTCGTCGCCTGCGGGGCGGACGGGGACCCGGCGGCGAAGCCGTACGACGCGGCGGACGACATCGCCTTCAACGCCCCGGTCGGCGACGGCAAGCGGGTCGACCCGGACAAACCACTGGAGATCACCGCCTCGGGTTCGGACGCGCGGATCACGGACGTCACCGCCACCGACTCCCGAGGACGTTACGTCGCCGGTGAGCTCTCCGCCGACGGCAGCCGCTGGCACAGCACCTCACCGCTGGCCGCGGGCACCCACTACACGGTGCAGGTCAGCACGGAGGACGAGGACGGCAACCCGGGCCGCAAGACCCTGGAGTTCGACACCGGCACCCCGAAGTCCAAGAAGGTCCTGAACGTCACCCTCGGCCCGGACTCCGGGACCTACGGCGTCGGCCAGCCGGTCACGGCCACCCTCAGCGAACCCGTCAAGGACAGGGCGCAGCGGGCCATCGTCGAGCGCGCCCTCAGGGTGGAGTCGGTGCCCGCCGTGCAGGGCTCCTGGTACTGGGTGGACGACAAGACGCTGCACTACCGCCCCAAGGACTACTGGCCCGTCCACGCCACCATCACGGCCTACAGCAACCTGGCCGGGGTGAAGGTCGCCGAGAACCTCTGGGGCGGCGACACCAAACCTGTGAAGCTCACCACGGGGGACAGCGTCATCGCCCTCACGGACGCCGCCGCACACCGGCTGACGGTCTACAAGAACGGCCAGGTGATCAAGCAGATCCCCGTCACCACGGGCAAGCCCGGCTACGAGACCCGCAACGGCGTCAAGGTGATCCTGAACAAGAGCTACGTCGTACGCATGCGCGGAAGCACCATCGGTATCTCGGCGGGCTCCAGCGACTCCTACGACCTGAACGTCTACTGGGCGGCCCGGGTCACCTGGAGCGGCGAGTACGTGCACGCCGCGCCCTGGTCCGTGGGCTCCCAGGGGTACGCCAACGTCAGCCACGGCTGCACGGGGATGAGCACCGCGTACGCCCAGTGGTTCTACAACGCGGTCCGCCAGGGCGACATCGTCCAGGTCGTCAATTCCAACGGCAAGCAGATGGAACCGTTCGGCAACGGCTTCGGCGACTGGAACCTGGACTGGAAGAAGTGGCAGAAGGGGAGTGCCCTGAGCCCCGACACGCCGAACCCCGCCCTGACGGCACGACTGAGCCCGGAGAGCGTCTGAGGCGCCCTGGCAGGGGCGGGCACCTCTCAGGCGCTCAAAAGGGCCCTACGCCGCAACAGCGCAGCCAGAGCGGAGGAGAACTCCACCGGCTCCACCGGCAGCGCCACCGCCGCGTCCGCGCGACTCCAGGTCGCCAGCCACGCATCCTGGGGCCGGGCGATCAGCACCAGCACCGGCGGGCAGTTGAAGATCTCGTCCTTGATCTGCCGGCACACGCCCATCCCGCCCATGGGGGCCGCCTCGCCGTCCAGCACGCACGCGTCGATGCCGCCCTTGTCCAGCTCCCTGAGCACGGCCCCCGGCGTGGCGCACTCCACGAACTCCACCTCGGGCACGTCCGGAGCCGGCCGGCGCCCGGTCGCGAGCCGCACCTGGGCGCGGGTGTTGGAGTCGTCGCTGTAGACCAGCACCGTGGCGGTCGGCTGCATGCTTCCCTCCGGGACGTCGTCGTCGTACGGAACGGACCATCGGTGCGGATGCTACCCCCTGGAACACCGGGCCAACACCGGCGCGCACCCGCCTTCGGTGCGCCATCCGGGCACTACAGACGGTACGGACACTCCGAACGGCACCCCCCGGAGTGAGGGCGAGATAAGCGACCGACATAATGTCGGTCGTGGCGACAGCAACGACAGTAGAAACCGGGCACGCGCACCCGTCGGTCAACCGGCCGAACCTCACCAGCGTCGGAACCATCATCTGGCTGAGTTCCGAGCTGATGTTCTTCGCGGCCCTCTTCGCGATGTACTTCACCCTGCGATCGGTGACCGGGCCGGCTCACTGGAAGGAGATGGCGAGCCATCTCAACTTCCCGTTCTCGGCGACGAACACCACGATCCTGGTGCTTTCCTCCCTGACCTGCCAGCTCGGCGTGTTCGCCGCCGAGCGCGGGGACGTGAAGAAGCTCCGGGGCTGGTTCATCGTCACCTTCATCATGGGTGCGATCTTCGTCGGCGGGCAGATCTTCGAGTACACCGAGCTGGTCAAGAAGGACGGCCTCTCGCTGTCCTCGGACCCGTACGGCTCGGTGTTCTACCTGACCACCGGCTTCCACGGACTGCACGTGACGGGTGGTCTCATCGCCTTCCTGCTGGTCCTCGGCCGCACCTACGCGGCGAAGAGGTTCACCCATGAGCAGGCGACCGCCGCCATCGTCGTGTCCTACTACTGGCACTTCGTCGATGTCGTCTGGATCGGCCTCTTCGCCACGATCTACATGATCCGGTAGTCGGCCGCCGCGCGGCGGACGGTCCCCCGGTGGGGGAGGCCGATCGCCCCCGACGACCCGATCCACTCCCAGAAGCATCGACGCAGAAGATCCTGACACCGGGGTAATCCGTGAAAAAGCTCTCCGCACGACGACGCCATCCGCTGGCGGCTGTCGTCGTCCTACTCCTCGCGCTGGCGGCCACCGGGGGGCTGTACGCAGCGTTCGCGCCCGCGACCAAGGCGCAGGCCGATACGACCGCCCAGTCCCTCGCCATCGACGAGGGCAAGAAGCTCTACCAGGTGGGCTGCGCCAGCTGCCACGGCACCAACGGTCAGGGCAGCTCCGACGGTCCCAGCCTGGTGGGCGTGGGCGCGGCGGCCGTCGACTTCCAGGTCGGCACCGGTCGTATGCCCGCCGCCACCTCGCAGGGCGCCCAGGTGCCGCGGAAGAAGCCGATCTACAACCAGACCCAGATCGACCAGCTCGCGGCGTACATCTCCTCCCTCGGCGCCGGCCCGGCGATCCCGACGAAGAACGACTACAGCCCGGAAGGCGCCGACATCGCCAAGGGCGGTGAGCTCTTCCGTACGAACTGCGCCCAGTGCCACAACTTCACCGGTGAGGGCGGCGCGCTGACGCACGGCAAGTTCGCCCCGAGCCTCGAGGGTGTCGCCCCGAAGCACATCTACGAGGCCATGCTGACGGGCCCGCAGAACATGCCGTCGTTCCCGGACACCACGCTGTCGCAGCAGAACAAGAAGGACATCATCGCGTACCTGAACGCGGTCAACGGTGACCAGACCGAGAACCCCGGCGGTCTCAAGCTGGGCGGCCTCGGTCCGGTCTCCGAGGGCCTGTTCGCCTGGATCTTCGGCCTCGGCGCGCTGATCGTCGTCGCCGTCTGGGTCGCCGCTCGGACCGCAAAGGCCAAGAAGTCATGAGTAGCCACGACATTCCAGAAGAGAACCTGCCCGCTGAGCAGGACACCGAGTCCGGTGCGGTAGCCGTCGCGGACGAGGAGAACCCGTTCGCCGACCCGGGCCTGCCGCCCCACGAGCACCGCATCCAGGACATCGACGAGCGGGCCGCCAAGCGCTCCGAGCGCACGGTCGCCCTGCTGTTCACCGTGTCGATGCTGGCCACCATCGGCTTCATCGCCTCGTACGTCTCGATCCCGAACGACAGGTCGATCTACGTCTTCCCGATCGGGCACATCAGCGCGATGAACTTCGCGCTGGGCCTGACGCTCGGCGTGGCGCTGTTCACGATCGGCGCGGGTGCGGTCCACTGGGCCCGCACCCTGATGTCCGACGTGGAGATCGCCGACGAGCGCCACCCGGTCGAGGCGTCGCCCGAGGTCAAGGCCAAGGTCATGGACGACTTCCGGCAGGGCGCCAAGGAATCGGTGATCGGCCGCCGCAAGCTCATCCGCACCACGATGCTCGGCGCGCTGGCCATGTTCCCGCTCTCCGGCCTCTTCCTGCTGCGGGACCTCGGCTCGCTGCCCGGGACGAAGCTGCGCCACACGATGTGGTCCAAGGGCAAGCTCATCGTCAACATGAACACGAACCAGCCGATGCGTCCCTCGGACGTCCAGGTCGGTTCGCTCACCTTCGCTAAGCCCGAGGGCCTGGAGGAGACCGACGAGAACTTCCAGGTGGAGATCGCCAAGGCCGCCCTGATGCTCGTCCGGCTGCAGCCGGAGAACATCAAGGACAAGAAGGAACTCGAGTGGTCCCACGAGGGCATCGTGGCCTACTCGAAGATCTGCACCCACGTGGGTTGCCCGATCTCCCTGTACGAGCAGCAGACGCACCACGTCCTCTGCCCGTGCCACCAGTCCACCTTCGACCTCTCCGACGGTGCCCGGGTCATCTTCGGCCCGGCCGGTCACGCCCTGCCGCAGCTGCGCATCGGCGTCAACGCGGACGGTTACCTCGAAGCGCTCGGCGACTTCGAGGAGCCCGTCGGTCCTGCTTTCTGGGAGCGCGGATGAGCACTACAACGAGCAACGGGTCCGCAGCACGCGGACGGGCACCGGCCGGCGAGCGCGTCGCCGACTGGGCCGACGGACGCCTGGGCATCTACACCCTGGCCAAGTCCAACATGCGGAAGATCTTCCCCGACCACTGGTCGTTCATGTTGGGCGAGGTCTGCCTCTACAGCTTCCTCATCATCATCCTCACGGGTGTCTACCTGACCCTGTTCTTCCACCCGTCGATGAACGAGGTGGTGTACCACGGCAGTTACGTGCCGCTGCAGGGTCAGCTGATGAGCGAGGCGTTCAACTCGACGCTGCACATCAGCTTCGACGTCCGCGGTGGTCTGCTGGTCCGGCAGATCCACCACTGGGCGGCGCTGGTCTTCCTCGCCGGCATGTTCGTGCACATGATGCGCGTGTTCTTCACCGGCGCGTTCCGCAAGCCGCGTGAGATCAACTGGCTGTTCGGCTTCCTGCTGTTCGTCCTCGGCATGTTCACCGGTTTCACCGGTTACTCGCTCCCGGACGACCTGCTCTCCGGCACCGGTGTCCGCTTCATGGAGGGTGCGATCCTGTCCGTGCCGATCGTCGGCACGTACCTGTCGTTCTTCCTCTTCGGCGGCCAGTTCCCCGGCGGCGACTTCGTGGCCCGGTTCTACTCGATCCACATCCTGCTGCTGCCGGGCATCATGCTCGGCCTGGTGGTGGGTCACCTGATCCTGGTCATCTACCACAAGCACACGCAGTTCGCGGGCCCCGGCAAGACGAACAACAACGTCGTCGGCATGCCGCTGCTGCCGGTGTACATGGCCAAGGCCGGCGGCTTCTTCTTCCTGGTCTTCGGTGTCATCGCGGCCATCGCGGCGATCGCCACCATCAACCCGATCTGGGCCATCGGGCCCTACCGTCCGGACCAGGTGTCCACGGGCGCCCAGCCCGACTGGTACATGGGCCAGGCCGAGGGCCTCATCCGCGCCATGCCCGGCTGGGAGATCAACTTCGCGGGCCACACGCTCGTCCTGGGTGTGTTCGTCCCGCTGGTGCTCTTCCCGCTGACCCTCGCCGCCATCGCGGTCTACCCGTTCATCGAGTCCTGGGTCACCGGCGACAAGCGCGAGCACCACATCCTGGACCGTCCGCGCAACGCCCCGACGCGCACCGCCTTCGGTGCCGCCTGGATCTCGTGGTACTTCGTGATGCTGCTGGGCGGTGGCAACGACATCTGGGCCACGCACTTCCACCTGTCGATCAACGCGATCACCTGGTTCGTCCGCATCGCGTTCTTCGTGGTGCCGGTCATCGTGTTCATCGTGACCAAGCGGATCTGCCTCGGCCTGCAGCGCCGGGACCGCGACAAGGTGCTGCACGGCCGCGAGTCGGGCATCATCAAGCGGCTGCCGCACGGTGAGTTCATCGAGGTCCACGAGCCGCTCAGCCAGGAGCAGCTGCACACGCTCACGGCGCACGAGCAGTACCAGCCGCTCGAACTCGGCCCGACGGTCGACGAGAACGGCGTCGAGCGCAAGATCAAGGGCTCGCAGAAGCTCCGCGCCAAGCTGAGCAACGCCTACTACGGGGAGAACAACCAGATCCCCAAGCCCACGGTCGAGGAGTACAAGGAGATCACGAGCGGCCACGGCCACCACTGATCGCTGCACGCCACGCCACGGTCGAAGGGCCCCGTCCGATCTCCGGACGGGGCCCTTCGCCATGCCCCCGGCTGGATAGGGTGGACCTGTTCGAGACTCGCGTCCCGTAGTCCGGGACACCGACCCAGGAGCGGCTTATGAGCGCTGTGACCCCCGCTGGAGGCGACACCGCGGCGGGCCGTTCCTGGCCCGAGGTGCTGAACGCCCTGCTGGAGGGGCGGGACCAGAGCGCCGACGCGACGGCCTGGGCGATGGACCGCATCATGCGCGGCGAGGCGACGGACGCGCAGATCGCCGGGTTCGTGGTGGCGCTGCGGGCCAAGGGCGAGACGGTGCAGGAGATCACCGGGCTCGTGCGGGCCATGTACGAGCACGCGAACGTGATCGAGGTGCCGGGCGCGACCGTCGACATCGTCGGTACGGGCGGCGACGGAGCGAAGACGGTCAACATCTCCACGATGTCCTCGATCGTCGTCGCCGGCACGGGAGCCAAGGTCATCAAGCACGGCAACCGGGCCGCGTCCTCCGCGTCGGGCGCGTCGGACGTGCTGGAGATGCTCGGCGTCAATCTGGACCTGTCCCCGAAGCGGGTCGCGGAGGTGGCCGAAGAGGCCGGCATCACCTTCTGCTTCGCGGTGAAGTTCCACCCGGCGCTGCGGCACGTGGCAGCGGCGCGCGGCCAGCTGGGCATCCGTACGACCTTCAACGTCCTCGGTCCGCTCACCAACCCGGCCAAGGTGAAGGCCCAGGCGGTCGGTGTCGCGGACCCCCGCATGGCGCCCATCGTGGCCGGGGTCTTCGCCGAGCGAGGCAACTCCTCCCTCGTCTTCCGTGGCGACGACGGCCTGGACGAGCTCACCACGACCGCCACGTCCCGGGTGTGGATCGTCCGTGACGGCAAGGTCACGGAGGAGACCTTCGACCCGCGGGACGTCGGCCTCGACCTGGTGCCGGTGGAGGCGCTGCGGGGCGCCGACGCCTCGTACAACGCGGAGGTCGCACGGCGGCTGCTGGACGGCGAGAAGGGCCCCGTGCGGGACGCCGTCCTGCTCAACTCGGCGGCCGCACTGGTCGCCCTGCATCCGGGCGACGGCCCGCTGACCGACCAGCTCCGGGCCGGCATGGACAGGGCCGCGGAGTCGATCGACTCCGGCGCGGCCAAGCGGGCCCTGGAGCGATGGGTGGCCGCCAGCAACGCGTGACGCCGCGCGCACCGGCGGAAAAGGCCAGGTCAGGCTGGCCGGAGTAGAGTGAGGTGAGTGGCAGCTCTCCCCGCGGGCCGCAAGGAGGCTGGGCATGATCCATTCAGCCGATATCCGTGAGTGGCGCAACCGCGACGTGATCGACGCCAAGGGCCGCAGGATCGGGTCCCTCGAGGCCGTCTACGTCGACACCACCACCGACACGCCGGCCATGGCCACCGTCCGTACCGGGCTGCCGACCCGGCACAGGCTCGTCTTCGTCCCCCTCGACGAGGCGACCGTGGGACCGGGGTACGTGCAGGTGGCGCACTCCAGAGGGCGGGTGCGCAAGGCGCCGTCCATCGGCGTGGACGACGTCCTGCCGGTCGAGCGCGAAGAAGAGATCTTCAAACACTACGACAGGGCCTACGAGCCCGGCGACGACCGCGGACGCCGCCTCGCGCGCCGCTGACCTGCCGGGCCTCAGGAAGGGGTCACCATGGCGTTCGTGCTGTTCCTGATCCTCGTGGCGGTCGCCCTGGGAATCATCGGCGCGGTGGCGAAGGGGTTGTTCTACCTCCTGATCATCGGCGTGGTGGTCTTCCTGGCCAGCCTTGTCCTGACCGGCATGCGCTGGGGGCGGCGCTCGCGCCACCACCTGCTTCGGTGACATACCGGGACGGGATCCCCTCGGGGATCCCGTCCCGGTATCCGGACAGAAGTTGCGGGCGGGTGATCACCTGCCGTAGTTTCCTGACCAGGTCATGAGCGACAGCCATTCGGCCCCGGCCGGCTGTCCGGCAACCCTCCGTCCGTGGCGGGGTGCCCCGGGTGAAGACCAGGCCGTAGGCAGCGAGGTCTGCGGCAAGCGCGGACCCCTCGTGTCACCAGGGGTCCTGGTCGTTCGAGGGAGCCTTCCGTGAGCAAGCGAATGCGTTAGGGCCGCAGAGCCCCGCCTCCGCACCCCTTTTCTCCTTTCACTCTCCGTGCCGTGGAGACCTCTGCGCCCGTGCGCGCCTCCGGCACCGGTGAGTCTCGCCTGCCTTACGGGAGTACACCCATGTCCGTCCCCACCCTTGCCGCCGACCCGTCCGTCTGTGCCCCGCTGCCCGTTCTGGGCCGTGAGGTCACCGTCCCGCTCGTCACCGGCGGCGACGTCACCTACGCCGCGCTCGACTACGCGGCCAGCGCCCCCGCCCTGCAGCGCGTCTGGGACGACGTGGCGGCGTACGCCCCGTACTACGGCAGCGTCCACCGCGGTGCCGGGTACCTCTCCCAGCTGTCCACCGACCTCTTCGAGAACGCCCGCCGCACCGTCGCCGAGTTCCTCGACTGCCGCGACACCGACCAGGTGATCTTCACCCGGTCCACCACCGACTCGCTCAACCTCCTCGCCGCCGCCCTCCCGGCCGGCTGCCGGGTCTTCGTCTTCGAGACCGAGCACCACGCCTCCCTGCTGCCCTGGCGCGACGCCCAGGTCACCTACCTCGACGCCCCGCGCACTCCGCAGCAGGCCGTGGAGACCCTGGAGCGCGCCCTCGCCGACCGCGACCCCCACGGCCCGGCCCTGGTGTGCGTCACCGGTGCCTCCAACGTCACCGGCGAGCTGTGGCCCGTGCGCGAGCTGGCGGCGGCCGCCCACGCGCACGGCGCCCGTATCGTCCTGGACGCCGCCCAACTCGCCCCGCACCACCCGGTGTCCGTCAAGGACCTCGACGTGGACTGGGTCGCCTTCTCCGGCCACAAGCTCTACGCCCCCTTCGGCTCCGGCGTCCTGGCCGGCCGCGCCGACTGGCTGTGCCAGGCCGAGCCGTACCTCGCGGGCGGCGGCGCCAGCCGCAAGGTCACGCGGCGGACGGACGGGGGAGTGGACGTGGAGTGGCACGACACGGCCGCCCGCCACGAGGCCGGCTCCCCGAACGTCATCGGCGCCTACGCCATCGCCTCCGCCTGCAAAGCCCTCACCGAGGCCGGTTTCGACACCCTGGTCGCCCGCGAGCAGCACCTGATCCGCAAGGTCAGGGAGGGCCTCGCCGACGTCCCCGAGGTCAAGGTCCTGTCCCTCTTCGGCGACGACGCCCCGCGCGTCGGCGTGATCTCCTTCGTCGTCGAGGGCTGGAACAGCTCCCACTTCGCCGCCGCGCTCTCCGCCGAGTACGGCATCGGCGTCCGCGACGGCCTGTTCTGCGCCCACCCCCTGGTCCGGACCCTGCTCGGCAGCGGCCCCCAGACCCAGGGCGAGTGCGGCGCCCCCGAGGCGGCGCCCGGCGAGAAGTCCCTCAACGCGATCCGGGTGAGCTTCGGCGCCGGCACCCCCGACGAGCACGTGGAGCGCTTCGTCGACGCCGTGCAGGAACTGGTGCGCGACGGTGCGAAGTGGCAGTACCACACGGAGAACGGCCGCTGCGTCCCGGCGGTCTGAGAACTCCAGGTCCTCACGCCACCGGTGAGGCGGCGTTCAGCGGATCAGGCGGGTCAGGAGTCCAGCCCGATCGCGAACGCCGCCTCCAGGTCGTGCTGGGAGTACGTGCGGAACGCCACGTGGGTGTCCGTCGCCTCGACCCCCGGGATCTTGCTGATCCGCCCGGGGATGACGTCCGCCAGCTCCTCGTGCTCCTTCACCCGCACCATGGCGATCAGGTCGTACGTCCCCGTGACGGAGAAGACCTCGCTGACGGAATCCAGCGCGGCGATCCGCTCCGCGATCTCGGGGATCCGGTCCACGCTGGTCTTGATGAGCACGATCGCGGTGATCACGGCTGGCTGTCTCCCTCGGTACGCGCTGACGCCCTCACTCTAGACCCTTGGCCGACGGGCCAGATCCTCCAGGGAAACGCGCAGGGTCTCGCGCAGGCGCCCCATCTGTTCCGGTCCGTAGGTCCAGCCGTCGTACTCGTTCTGCACCACCAGCCGACCGTCGAACGCGGCGACGAGCACCTTGGGCGGCATTCCGGGTGCGTTGCCCGTGGCGCCGAAGCGGAGCAGGTGCAGGTCCTCCGGGACGGGGTGCGCGGGGATCCGGCCGAGGTTGGACATGCCGTAGCTGACGACCGGAACCGGCACCGCGAGGCCCCGAGCACCCGCGCGAAGCGCGCCCAGCAGGAAGCGTTCGGGGTCGCGGCGGACGGGTGTCGAGCGCCTCCGGCAGCGCCTCGCGCTCTTCCACGCCGGGGTCCGCGCCTGCGGCGAGGGCGGTGTAGTACCGCCAGAACTCGTCCAGAAGACCGAAGGCAGACCGCCCGTCGGTCACACCGTGGTGGACCCCGAGCACCACCTGGGTGTGCTCGCCGTCGCTGAGCAGCCAGGCGTGCAACATGCTCCCGGTCCAGTCGGGGCGCGAGTTGATCAGGGCGGCGAAGGGTTCGTCGATGCCCTCGCACACGGTGACGGGCGGCTGGACCCGGTCACGCACCCGCAGCAGCGGTCCGCTCCCGCCGGCGACCACCTCGGACCGCAGGATCGGATGGTGTGCGGTCAGCAGCCGCAGGGACCGTGCCACCAGGGCCGGGTCCAGGAGTCCCCGTACCAGGGACTCCACGTACAGGGGCATCTCGTACAAAGGGAGTCCGGCGGGTCCCGGGTCGACGAAGTACGCACTCTCGAAGGGGGATACCGGGCGCTGACGGGTCATGGTGGGGAGGTCTCCGGTTCGGGCGGCGATCGTGCGCCGGTGTGAGGAGGGCGACCCTCGGGTCAGCGGGGTTCGGGCAGCATGGGCAGCGGGCCCGCGGTGAGGCTCATCTCGGCCCGTGGCTTCACCCGGGTGCCCGGGACGGGGCGCAGCCGCCAGCGGGAGGCGAGGGCGGCGAGCGCGAGCGTCGCCTCGGTCATGCCGAACACGTCGCCGATGCACTTGCGGCTGCCCGCGCCGAACGGCAGGTACGAGCCGCGTGCCACGTCCTTGGCCCGCTCCGGCAGCCACCTGTCCGGGTCGAAGGCCAGGGGGCGCGCGAAGAGTTCGGGCATGCGGTGGATGACATAGGGACTGACCAGCACGTCCGTGCCCGCCGGCAGCCGGTGCCCGCCCAGGTCCGTGGACTCGGTGGTCATCCGGGTGAACATCCAGGCCGGCGGGTACAGCCGCAGCGTCTCGGTGAAGATCCGCTGCGTGTACGCGAGCCTCGGCACGTCCGCATAGGCCGGGGGCCGGCCGCCCAGCACCTCGTCGACTTCCGCGTGCAGCCGCGCCTCGGCCTCCGGATGGCGCGCGAGCAGGTACCAGGCCCAGGTCAGGGCGCTGGCCGTGGTCTCGACGCCGGCCAGCAGCAGGGTCATGACCTGGTCGTGGACCTCCTGGTCCGACAACGCGCCGCCGTCCTCGTCGTCGCGGGCGGCCAGCAGCGCCGACAACAGGTCGCCGCGGTCCCCGTCCGACCGCCGGTAGTCGCGGATGATGCCGTCGATGAGCGCGTGCAACCGCCCGAGTGCGGTGTCGAAGGCACGGTTGGCGGCCAGCGGAAGCCGGGCCAGGAGTCCTGTGGGGTCCACCGCCTGACGGTAGGCGCCGCGCACCACGACGGGCAGGTTGCGCTGGATCTCCGCGACCGAGTGCGGTGCCATGTCGGTCGAGAACAGGGCCCGGGCCGTCACCCGCGCCGTCAACGCCTGCATCGCGTCACCGACGTCGACCGGCTGCCCGGACCGCCAGATCCCGGCGTGCCCCGCGCACTCCTCCTCCATGACCGCGGCGTACGCGGCGATGCGCGCCGGGTGGAAGGCGGGCTGCATCATGCGCCGCTGCCGGCGGTGGTCGGCCCAGTCGGAGGTGATCAGCCCGTTGCCCAGAATGGAACGGGCCTTCTCCTTCACCGGTCCTCCGGTGTCGTAGACCCGTGCGTTCAGCAGCACCTGCTGCACCAGTTCCGGATGGCAGGGCAGGTAGGCCGGCTTGGTCCCGATACGGAGCTGGACGAGATCGCCCACGGCGGGCAGGGAGGCCAGGAAGTCCAGCGGCCGGCGGGCCATGAGCAGCGCGTGTCCCACCAGCGGCAGCTGGTGGGGCGCCCGTGCCACCCGCCAGTCGCGCCTGGCCGTGTCGGAATGGGTCTTCATACCTTCGGTCCTTCGATGACGGATGGGGTCGGATGTCCGGGGCACCTCTGACAGTGCCCGCCTGTCCCGCGGCGGAAGCGGTCAGCGCCGTTCGAGGACCATCGGCATCGGGCCCGCCTCCAGGGTGGCTTTCGGCTCGGGCCGCAGCCGCGTCCCGGGCACCGGGCGCAGCCGCCAGCGAGCGGCGACGGTGGCGACGATCAGCGCGGTCTCGGTCAGCGCGAGGACGTCGCCGATGCACTTGTGGCTGCCCGCACCGAACGGAAGCAGCGCCCCGCGCGGCACCCGCGCGGCCCGCTCGCCCTCCCAGCGGCCGGGGTCGAAGGTCTCCGGGGCGGGGAAGAGCTCCGGGTTGTGGTGCAGGGCGTAGGCGCTGTAGAGGATCGTCGTTCCGGCGGGGATGGTCCGGCCGCCGAGGGTGACCTCCTGGGCCGTGACCCGCATCGCCATCCAGGACGGCGGGTAGAGGCGCAGCGCCTCGGTGATCACATTGCGGGTGTATCGCAGCGCGGACAGATCGGCGTAGGCCGGTGTGCGGTCACCGACGGCCTCGTCCACCTCGGCGTGGACCCGCTTCTCCACCTCGGGCAACGTGCCCATCAGGTGGAAGACGAAGGCGAGGGTGGAGGCGGTGGTCTCGCTTCCGGCCACCAGGAAGGTGATGACCTGATCCAGTACCTGCCGGTCGTCCAGCTTCTCCCCGGTGTCGGGATGCTCGGCGCGCAGCAGGGTGGAGAGCAGATCGCCGTGGTCGCCCTCGGAGCCGCGCCGGCGGCTGATCATCTCTGCCACGATCTCGCGCAGCCTCGTATTGGCCCGGTCGTACGCCCGGTTTCCCGGTGTGGGCAGCTTCTCCATGACGCCCAGGGGCGCGACGGTGCGTTTGTAGATGCCGTGCGACACCGTCCGCAGGCACTGCCGGGCCTCCTCGATCGTGGCCTCGTCGAGTCCGGCGGAGAACAGCGTCCGTGCCGCGACCCGCATCAGCAGGGCGTGCATGGTGTCGCTGATGTCCCGCGTCTCACCGGAGCGCCAGGCGTCCGTCGCGACGCGGGTGTCGTCAGCCACGGCTGTCGTGTAGGCCGCGATCCTGCTGGTGTGGAAAGCGGGCTGGATGAGGCGGCGCTGGAAGCGGTGCTCCTCGCCCCGGGACACCGACAGGCTGTTGCCGAGCAGCTGCCGCGCCTTGTCGAAGACGCCGCCTTTGTCGAAGACGCGGGGGTTGAGCAGAACCTCGCGGACCAGTTCGGGGTGCGCGGCGAGATAGGCCCGGCTCGGCCCGAGCCGCACCTCGACCAGATCGCCGTGGGCGGGCAGCGACGCGAGGAACTCCAGGGGGCGGCGCCACAGCGCGGGTACGTGTCCCAGCAGGGGCAGGGCGCCGGGAGCGGTGCCGATCCGCCAGGACCGGTCCGCGGCGGTCGGCTTGGCAGTGGGCATACGGCCGCTCCTCACTGTATCCGCGAGTTGACTTCGTTCACGGGCGCCTGGTACCGCCGGTCGCGGGTGGTCCACACGAAGTTGCCGTGGATGAGGTCGAGCAGCACGTCACGAGTCGTGTCGTCGAACGCCCTGATGCACTCCATGTCCTCGGCCATGTCGTCCAGCCGGGCCTGGAAGAAGCGCCGGAAGCCGGCCTCGTCCGACACGTCGCACAGCCGGAAGCAGTTGGTGATCTGGCCGAGTTCTTTCTCCCGGTCGTAGGAGTAGAAGTCGTTGACGATGGCCAGCCCGCGGGTGGTCATCCGGGCGGCGAGGCCCGTCTTGGAGTGCTCGGTGAGCTCTGGGTGGCGGTAGATCGGGTAGGACATCTTCATCCAGAAGTCCACGCCCACGTCGGTGACGCGGAAGCGGAAGTACTGCTCCGGCGACGTGGTGCAGAGCACCTTCTTCAGCAGGGAGTCCCGGAACATGTGGTCGCTGGTGACGAAGGCGCGGGCGCCCTCGTACGCGAACTCGGCGTCCTGCGGGGCGTAGTAGCGCTCGCAGACCGCGCGCAGCTGGGGCAGGAAGAGATCGAAGTTGTGCAGCGACGGGTCCATGTCGTCCCACACGAAGGTCACGCAGTTCAGGACGCAGACGGCCTTGAACGCCTCCATGTCCTTGATGTGGCGGGCGCTCTGCGACCATCGGACGACGTCCATGTAGGAGATCCAGCGCTTGTCGGAGACGGCCTTGCCCAGCGGGGCGACCGCGCGGTTGCAGGCGTCGATGACCTCCCGCAGTTCCGCGTCGGTCATCGGTACCTTCTGCGCCTCGTATCCGACGTACCGCTCGAACAGGGCGGCGAAGCGGTCGGTGCACTCCTGCCAGTAGCGCGCCGTCGTGGCCTGGGCGCCGACGGGACCCGCCTGCGCCGTCGAGCCGGTGGTGGCGGTCAGATCTGCGGTCATGAGTTCCTCCGGGTGGCGGTGGCGGCCAGCTGCTGCAGAGCGGTGATCGCCTCTGGCGTGAAGGGCGCGGCGTCCAGGGCGCGCAGGGCCTGGCGGTAACGGTCGTCGATCATGCATTCGACGGTGTCCCGGGCGCCGGTGGCGGCGAAGATCGCACGGACCTCTTCGGCGCCGGCCTCGTCCAGCAGGGGGTCGCCGATCAGGGCACGCAGCCGGGCGGACTGCGCCGCGTCACCCGCGCGGAGCGCCAGGGCGACGAGGGTCGTGTTCTTGCCGGCGCGCAGATCGTCCAGGCGGGACTTGCCGGTGTCCCGCACATCGCCGTACACCCCCAGCAGGTCGTCGCGGAGCTGGAACGCCTCACCCAGGGGGAGGGCGTACGCGGTGCAGGCCGCCATCGCCTCGGGGCCCGCGCCCGCGAGGGCGGCACCGATGTGCAGCGGGCGCTCGATGGTGTACTTGGCGGTTTTGTAGCGGTTGACCGTCAGCGTGGCCTCGACGTCGTCGGTCAGTTCGCCCGTCGCACGAAGATCCAGGTACTGGCCGAGCATGACCTCGGTGCGCATCTCGGTGATCAGCGGATGCACCGCCGCCGCCTGCCGCGAGGTGAGACGGGCGGTGTGCAGAAGCTGATCCGACCAGGCGAAGGCGAGGTCGCCGACCAACACCGCGGCACCGAGCCCGAAGCGTTCCGTGCGCTCGTCGCCCCGCTTGCCCGCGAGCAGCCGGTGGATGGTGGGCCGCCCGCGCCTGGTGTCGCTGTCGTCCATGATGTCGTCGTGGATGAGGGCGAAGGTGTGGAACATTTCCAGGGAAGCCGCCACACGCACGACCGATTCCATGCCGGTTTCGCCACCGGCTGCCCGCCAGCCCATGACGGTCAGCACCGGGCGGATCCTCTTGCCGTCCGCCATGAATTCCTTGAGCAGTTTCACCAGCCGGGCCATCTGCGGCTGTCCGGAATGTTTTCGGCGTTCGTCCAGGAAATCCTCTATCACGGTCTCGACGTTTTTTCTGACGACATTGGTGTTCAGTACGTCGGGGGATATCGTCCGAATGCTCATTTTCTCTGCCTCGTCCCGCTTGTCGGGGCCCGTCGGGTCGGTTCCGGGCGCACGTCGGCACGCCCCACGACCGCGCGGGCCGCACAGGGGCGGCGGGTGGGGGCGGCTTTCCAACGGGAACCGGTACCGGGCCGGATGGTGTGCGGACGGTGTCCGGCGGACTTCCGCCGAGGGACACCGGGTCGACGCGTGGTTCTCCGGGGCCGCGGTTCAGCTGCTGACGCGGGCCGACGTCCGCGTCGGCCGGGCTGATGTCGCCATGACGGTGGAGCGGTCCGCGGGGGATTCGACGCGCCCCGGTCTTCGCGGGGAGAGCGCGGAGCGGGCGGGGCGGTGCTGCGCAGCGCGGCCCGCGACTCCGCACGGGTCCAGGACCGAGGAGCCGGTCAGGGAGGAGCCGGACGAAGAAGTCTCGGGCGAAGAAGTCTCGGGCGAAGAAGTCTCGGGCGAAGAAGTCTCGGGCGAAGAGGCGCCGGAGGGAGAAGTGCCGGACGGAGAAGTGCCGGACGGAGAAGTCTCGGGCGAAGAGGCGCCGGAGGGAGAAGTGCCGGACGGAGGGGTGATCGGACCGCGTGGCCGACGGTGAGCCGTGGGCTCCCGCGGACAAGCGCTGCCTAAGACGCGCAGTGGTCCGCCGAATAACTCGTGCCCAATGGAGTCCATGCCTTTTCCCCTCGCAGCGCAGGATGAGCGGGAGGTCCGTCGGTGCGGTCCAACCGGTGATCGAATACTAGGCACACGACAACTGTTCGAAGCAAGAGTTTTCTGCTGGGTAGCGGCGGACGCGATGCCAAGCAAGACGATCGTTCCGGACAGATTCGCCGACCGGGGATTGACGTCGCCTGGTCGGGGGAAAGGGTGGCCGTTCGGTGTTGGGGTGCTTCGACACCACGGAACTTCATTGCGACGGAAGTCCTGCCGCTGTATTCGGCGTCTCCGGTAGCCATCCGTCACCGGTGTCGGGCGACCGCGAGCCCGCGCCCCCACGCGTAGAGGAACCCCAGCGAGAACCCCACCAGGTGCGCCAGGTACGCCACCCCGGGCCCCTGGGCGGCCCGGCCCGCCGCCATCCACTGCAGGGCCGCCCAGAACGGCAGCACGACCCAGGCCGGGAACCTCAGCGGCAGGAAGAACAGGAACGGGAAGAGACTGGTCACCCGCGCCTTGGGGAAGAGGAACAGGAACGCACCCAGCACCGCGGAGATCGCCCCGGACGCTCCGACCAGCGTCTGTGCCGACGCGGCGTTGGCCGCCGCGTACCCCAGCAGCGCCAGACAGCCGCAGCCCAGGTAGAACAGGGCGAATTCCACATGCCCCATCCGCTCCTCGGCCATGGCCCCGAAGACGTAGAGGAAGAGCATGTTGCCCAGCAGATGCACCCAGCTGCCGTGCACGAACAGCGCCGTCGCGGGCGTGAGCGCCGCTCTCGGCGCCCCGCTGAACAGCTCCACCGGCACCACGCCCCAGCGGGCGAAGTAGTCCCGCTGCGCGGTGAGCAGCGCGTCCCCGGTTCCGTAGGCCGGATTCAGTCCGGCGGCCGGTCCGGTGACGAAGAGCGCGCAGCACAGGACGATCAGCCCGTACGTCACCGGGGCCGACTGTCCGCGCAGCGCTCCCACGGCCGTCCTGCTCCAGGTGCTGATCATGGTACAGAGCATGGCGTAACCGGCCCGATCCGCACAGAGTGCCTCGCCGCCGTGGGACGGGCGGGCGGTGGGTACTCGCCAGGCCGTAGGGTTACGAGCCACACGCTCCAGGGAAACTGGCGCATCACGGAGACTGGAAGAAGGAAGAGCACTCACGATGACGGTTCCCCTGCCGACGGAGACGACCCGCTGGCGCTGCACGCTCTGCGGCAACCTCACCCGGTTCGACGTGACCCGCTCGTCGAAGGTCGTCGAGTACGTGCACCTCGATCTGGCCGGGGAGCCGAAGGTCGAGGAGCGCGAGGTGGTCAGTGAGACCATCGAGTCGGTGCGGTGCCGCTGGTGCAACGCGGTCGACCAGGTGGAACTCGTGGACAGGCCGGGCGCCGGCTCCTGAGGGAGGCGGCCCCGCAGGCGTATGGGGTGAGGGATGGCTGAGACCACAGGCGGGGAGCCGGTCGACGGCACCGCTGAGGTGCTCGACCGTCCGCTGCCCGACGGTGTGCGCCGCCGGGTCGTGCAGATCGTGTCCGACGGCTTCGGTGGGCTGACCCTCGCCGAACTGCCCGCACAGCTGCGGCAGTACGCCCGGTTCACCCCGACCCGCCGGGCCAAGTTCGCCGGCAACGCCATGGCGGCGGCCGTGGAGACGGACGCCCTGTTCCGGCAGCGCATCGCGGAGAAGCTCAGAGAGGCCCAGCCGGAGCTCACCGGTGCCCTGGACTCCGGCTCGCCGCCCCCGGCCGCGGACCCGCTCGACGTGGCGGCCGCGGCCTACGTACTGCGCCCGGCGGGCTGGGTGAAGCTGGTGACCGCCGCCGGCGAGGAGGCCCAGCGCGTCGACGCCGAGCGCGCCGACGAGGAGAGCCGGGCCGAGCTGGAGCGGGTGCACGCGGAGCTGGCGGCCGCGCGCGAGCAGACCCGCGCCGAGACCGAGCGGCTGCGGGCGGAGCTGGACGCCGCGCGCAAGGAAGCCGACTCGCTCCACCGCAAGCTGCGCGCCGCCCTCAGTGACGTCCGGCGCGGCGAGGCCGCCCTGCGCAAGGCCCGGGACGAGGTCGAGGCGGTGCGCGCCGAGGGCCAGGCCCAGGTCTCCGCCGCCGAGAGCGAGACCCGGCGGCTCAAGACGCGCCTCTCCGAGGCGGAGGCCGCCCTGGAGGCCACCCGCAGGGCGGCGCGCGAGGGGCGCAGCGTCGAGGACATGCGGGTACGGCTGCTGCTCGACACCCTGCTCGACGCGGCCCAGGGGTTGCGCCGAGAACTGGCGCTGCCACCGGTCTCCGTACGGCCGGCGGAGACCGTGGACGCGGTCGAACCGGGACGAATGACCCCCAAGGACATCGCCGCCCGTGCGCTGTCCGAAAACGATCCCGCGATCCTCGACCAGTTGCTCGCACTGCCCCAGGTGCATCTGGTCGTCGACGGCTACAACGTCACCAAGACCGGCTATCCCCAGATGCCGCTGGAGAAGCAGCGGCTGAGGCTCCTCGGCCAGCTCTCGCAACTCGCCGCGCAGACCGGCGCCGAGGTCACCTGTGTCTTCGACGGGGCCGAACTGGCCGCACCGGTGCTGCTCGCGCCACCGCGCGGGGTGCGGGTGCTGTTCTCCAAACCGGGCGTCACCGCCGACGAGTTGATCCGCCAGCTGGTGCGTGCCGAGCCGCCGGGCCGGCCGGTCATCGTCGCCTCCACGGACCGCGAGGTGGCCGACGGGGTCGCGAGGGCGGGAGCGCGCCCGGTGGCTTCGGCGGTGCTGCTGAAGCGTCTCTCACGCGGCTGATATCAGCCTCGAAGCGCGCTACGTCGCCAACCGCAACGTACAGGCTCAATGCCCGAATTGACGGAACCGTCACGCGACGTAGCGTCAGGGCTGCCTCACTTGCTGTGGCTCATGTGCAAAGAATGCATTGCGTGACAGGATTTTTTGGTGTGAGGATTTGAACTCATCACGATGAGGTCACTAGGGTCTGGCCTCGAACCTCCGAGCGGGTGATCACTCAGAAGAAGGAGCTCGCTTCCGTGGCGTCCCACCGTCGACCCAAGCAGCCCAGCCGTGCACGTGTGACCGTGCTGACCACCGCGGCCGCCGCCGCTGTCGCCTTCAGCGCGAACGCCGCCAACGCGGCGCCCAGTGCCAAGCCGAGCGTGGACGAGGTCAAGTCCAAGGTCGACCAGCTCTACCAAGACGCGGAGAAGGCCACCGAGCAGTACAACGGGGCCAAGGAGAAGCAGGACAAGCTGCAGAAGGAGATCTCCACCCTCCAGGACAAGGTCGCCCGGGGGCAGGAGGAACTCAACAAGCTGCGCGACGGCATCGGCACCATGGCCAGCGCCCAGTACCGCACCGGCAGCATCGACCCCTCCGTCCAGCTCTTCCTGTCCTCGAACCCGGACGACTACCTCGACAAGGCCTCCACCCTCGACCAGTTGAGCAGCCAGCAGGTCGAAGCGCTGAAGAAGATCCAGGAGAAACAGCGCGAACTGGCCCAGGAGCGTCAGGAAGCCACCGACAAGCTCAAGGACCTCGCCGCCACCCGCACCGAACTGGGCAAGAAGAAGCAGGAGGTCCAGGGCAAGCTCGCCGCGGCGCAGCAGCTCCTCAACAGCCTCACCGCCCAGCAGCGGGCCGCCCTCCAGGCCGACCAGCAGCGAGCCAGCCGCGCCAGTGAGCGTGCCGCCCTCAGCGTCTCCGTCGGCGTCGGCTCCGGCCGGGCCGGAGCCGCCTTCTCCGCCGCGCAGAGCCGGTACGGCAAGCCGTACGTCTACGGTGCCACGGGCCCTGACTCCTTCGACTGCTCGGGTCTGACCTCGTGGGCCTACGCCCAGGCCGGTGTCTCCATACCGCGCACCTCGGAGGAGCAGGCGAACATCGGCACCCGCATCTACAACGTCAGTGACCTCAAGGTCGGCGACCTGGTCTTCTTCTACGGCGACCTGCACCACGTCGGCCTCTACGCGGGCAACAACACGGTGCTGCACGCGCCGCACACCGGCGCCTTCGTGCGATACGAGTCGATGAACGACATGCCGTTCCAGTTCGGCGTGCGAGTCTGACCCGGCTGTCCGGTTCCTCGAAGTACCCCACCCAACACCCCCCGAACGAGCGAATTCCAGCGACCCCCGCTGACTCCACGCCCCGCCGATGACCTGCGTCAGCGGCGGGGCGTCGCTCTGTCGGCCGCTCGGCGTCTTTGGACCCCGCGGTGATCACCCCGCTACTGTCTGCCGCGTTTCCCCCGCCGTCCGGCGGGTGGTTCGTCAGCGGAAGGGAGAGCGACCGGTCGTGGGGTCCCATCGCCGCCTTGCACCATCCGGCATGCGCCAGGGCGTCGGCGCCGCGGAGTCCAACCGAGCCCTGAAGAGGGCCGCCGTCGTACTGTCCGCCGCCGCGGCGGCCGCCGCGACGCTGGGCGCCGTGCCCGCGGACGCCGCGCCGCGCGACACCCGGGCCACGGTGGACCGGCTGTACCGGGAGGCGGAACAAGCCACCGAGGCCTACAACAAGGCAGCGGAACGCGTGGACGCGCTGCGCCGGGAGGCCGCCCGGGCACAGGACCGCGTCGCCCGGCAACAGGCCCGCGTCAACACCATGCGGGACGCGCTCGGCGCGCTCGCCGGGGCCCAGTACCGCTCCGGCGGACTCGCCTCCCCCCTGGCGCTGCTGCTGTCGGACAACCCCGGCGAGTACCTCGACAAGGCGGCCGTGCTGGACCGGATCGGGTCCCGCCAGGCCGGACAGCTCAAGGAACTCCAGGGAGCGCTGCGCCGGTTGGCCCGGGAACGCGAGGTGGTGGCCGGTGAACTCGCCCAGTTGGAGAAGAGCCGTGAGGCGGTCGCGCAGCAGAAGAAGGCCGTGGAGCGGAAGCTCGTCGCGGCGCAGCGGCTGCTGAACTCCCTGCCGGACCAGGAGCGCACCGCCTACCAGCGGGCCTCCCGCTCCGCCGGCGAGGTGTCCGGCCTCACCCCGGCCGTGGCGGCCGACCCCCGCGCGGCGGCGGCCGTCGCCGCGGCCCGCTCCGCGCTCGGTCGCCCGTATGTGTGGGGCGCCAACGGGCCGGGTGGCTTCGACTGTTCGGGCCTCATGCAGTGGGCGTACGCGCGGGCGGGCGTCGGACTGCCGCGCACCTCGCAGGAGCAGCGGTACGCCGGCCGCCAGGTGCCGCTGTCCCAGGCCCAGCCCGGGGACCTGGTGGTCTACCGCTCCGACGCCAGCCACGTGGCGATGTACGTCGGCGACGGCCAGGTCATCCACGCACCCCACCCGGGTGCGGCGGTGCGCTACGACCCGGTCGGCATGATGCCGATCGCGTCGGTCACCAGGCCCTGACCGCTGGGTGGGCGGCACGTACGATCGGACGGTGGCTGGTCGTGGACGTGCGTCGGGGATCGTGGCGGGCTGTGTCCTGCTGCTGGCCGGACTCGTCGGTTGCGGCGCCGCCGCCCCCGCCGGGAACGGGACGGCCGCCGTGCGGCAGGTGCTCGACCGGCGGGCGGCGGCGGTCCTGGACGGCGACCGGTCCGCGTTCCTCGGCACCCAGACCCGTGCCGCCGGCGCCGCCGGGTTCGACAACCTGCGCGCCGTGCCGCTGGCCGCCTGGTCGTACCGGGTCACCGCCCTCCACCTGACGGGTGACCGGGCCACCGCCGACGCCGAACTGCGCTACCGCGTCAGGGGATACGACCGGGCGCCGGTCACCGCGGCCCGGTCACTGCGGCTGACCCGCATCGGCGGACGGTGGTACGTGGCCTCCGACGAGCCCGCGTGGAAGGCCGCCCGGCAACTGTGGGACCAGGGCGCCGTCGAGGCGGTTCGCGGCGCGCACAGCCTCGTTCTCGGCGTCGGGCAACCCCGGGACACGCTGCGGGAGTACGCGCGCCTCGCGGACCGCGCGGTGCCCGCCGTCACCGGGGCGTGGGGGACCGGCTGGCCGGGCCGGGTCGTGGTCCTCGTACCGACGTCGCTTCAGGGCATGGCGGCGCTGCTCGGTGCGCCGGCCTCCCGGTACCGGGGGATAGCCGCGGTCACCACCGGTGAGGTGGGCGGGAGCGGGACGGCGCCCGCGGACCGGATCACCGTCAACCCGGACGCCTACGCCATCCTCGGCGACCTCGGCAAACAGGTCGTCCTCACCCACGAGACCACCCATGTGGCCACCCGCCGCCACACCACGGCGGCCACACCCCTGTGGCTCTCCGAGGGGTATGCCGACTGGGTCGGCTACCGCGGCACCGGCCGGACCCCCGCCGAGGTGGCACCCGAACTCGACCGCGCCGTCGGGCTCGGACACGCCCCGTCCGCGCTGCCGCAGGACTCCGACTTCGCCTTCTCCGGGGACGCGGGCAAACTGGCGCAGGCCTACGAAAGCGGCTGGATGGCCTGCCGGATGATCGCCGACCGCTGGGGCGAGGCCCGGCTGAACGACTTCTACCGGGCGGTCGGCGACCACGCCGGGCGCGAAGGTGCGGTCGAGAACGCGCTCAGGACGGTGCTCGGCACGAGCCCGGAGGCGTTCACACAGCAGTGGCGGGCGTATCTGAGGTCCCAACTGGGCTGAGCCGACGGCCGGTTCGGCCCGACGCCGACAGAGGGGGCGGTCGGGAGTCGGTCCGGCGTCGACCGAGGCGCGCCGGTCGGGAGTCGGTCCGGTTGCCCGAGGGGCGCCGGTCAGGAGGACGCGAGCGTCTCCTCGGTGCGCGTGGTCTGCGGCGGTACCGTCGGGGCCGGACGGGAGACCGTCGTACGCCACAGGGCCCTGGCCGCGGTCAGCGTGGCCAGCACCAGAAGGCCGTTGCGCGTGGCGAGCAGGGTGACGCCCAGCCGGTCGCTCGCCACCACGTTCGCGAAGTACACCGGGAACTCCAGGACCGTGGCGAGGCAGGCGGCCAGGACCAGCCCGGCGGGCAGGAGCATCCGGCTGCCGGGCAGGCACAGGCAGACCGCCGCGAGCCCGACCAGCCACACCATGTACTGCGGACTGATCACCCGGCTGGTGAGCGTGAACAGCAGCACCCCCACGAAAGCCGCGTCCGCGAGCGCGTGCGGCGACAGGCGGCGTGCGCTCACCCGCCACAGCAGCAGCCAGCCGAACGCGATCACGGTCAGGAAGAGGGCCGCCGCGCTGACCCGGTCGACGTAGGGGCCGAGGAACTCCACCGAGCCGTAGTTGAGCATCACCCGGCCGTCCCAGCCGTGGTGCCGGGCCACGTGGAACACCAGCGAGCCCAGCGACTCCACCTCGGTGCCCCGGTCGCGCTGGGCGGTCAGGAAGGAGAAGGCGCCGGGCATCGTCAGGGCGAACAGCAGGGCGAGCGCGACCGCCGTCACCGCGGCCGAGATCCAGGCCCGGCGCCGGCCGGCGCCCGCCAGCAGCAGCACCGGCCAGACCTTCACCAGCGCGCCGAACGCCGCGAGCGCTCCCATCAGCCGCGGGCGGCGCATCCCGGCGAGCAGCGCGGCGACCGCCACCGCCGTCACCATCAGGTCGTAACGGGCGTACACCGTCGGGCCGAGCAGCGGAACCCCGGCCACCCACACCCAGGCGCCGCGCAGGGACTTGCCGCGCCCCACGCCCGCGTACAGCAGAAGGCCGAACACCAGCAGGTCGGCGACGCAGGCGAGCACGAAGAACGCCTGCGCGTACTCCAGGAAGGGCAGCAGCGCGGGGGACAGGATCGCGAGCGCCGCGGCGGGCGGGTACTGCCAGGTGACGTCGCCCTGCGGGAACCTGCCGGTGCGCAGGGTGTCGTACCAGCCCTGATAGATGACCGAGACGTCGCTGGTGACGTCCGGACCGGGGAACACCCACACCTTGAAGACGAACAACAGCAGGCCCACTCTGGTGAGCACCCAGGTGGCGAGCAGCCAGAACGGAATGCGCCGTGTGCCCGCCATGTCCACTTTCAGTCCCTGTCCTCACGCGTGCGGTGTCGCTGTGGCCGAGAGGCCATGATCTCGTGCCCAGCCGGGTGACGGGCGGCAAACACGGCCGTACGGCGCTGTGAGTACGGTCGCACCACCGGTTCGGTACTGTCGACGACGATGCACAAGACCCTCATCGTGACCAACGACTTTCCGCCGCGCCCCGGCGGCATCCAGGCGTTCCTGCACAACATGGCGCTGCGCCTGGATCCCGACCGGCTGGTCGTCTACGCCTCCACCTGGAAGCGCGGCCGGGAGGGCGCGGAGGCGACGGCCGCCTTCGACGCCGAGCAGCCCTTCACCGTCGTACGGGACCGGACGACGATGCTGCTGCCGACGCCCGCCGCGACTCGGCGGGCCGTGGAGCTGCTGCGGGAGCACGGCTGCACCTCGGTGTGGTTCGGGGCGGCGGCACCGCTCGGCCTGATGGCCCCGGCGCTGCGGCGCGCGGGGGCGCGACGGCTGGTCGCCACCACGCACGGCCACGAGGCGGGGTGGGCCCAACTTCCCGCGGCGCGCACTCTGTTGCGTCGCATCGGCGAGTCCACGGACACGATCACCTATCTGGGGGATTACACCCGCTCCCGCATCGCCGCCGCGCTCACCCCTCAGGCGGCCGGGCGGATGGTGCAGCTGCCGCCGGGCGTCGACGAGAAGACCTTCCACCCCGGCTCGGGCGGCGACGAGGTCCGCGCCCGCCTGGGGCTCACGGACCGCCCGGTGGTGGTCTGCGTCTCCCGCCTGGTGCCGCGCAAGGGCCAGGACACCCTGATCCGGGCGCTGCCGCGCATCCTGGCCAAGGAGCCGGAGACGGTCCTGCTGATCGTCGGGGGCGGGCCCTACGAGAGGGACCTGCGCAGGCTCGCCCAGGAGACCGGGGTCGCCGGCGCGGTCCACTTCACCGGCGCCGTCCCCTGGTCCGAGCTGCCCGCACACTACGGGGCGGGCGACGTCTTCGCGATGCCGTGCCGCACCCGCAGGGGCGGCCTGGACGTGGAGGGCCTCGGCATCGTCTACCTGGAGGCCTCCGCGACGGGCCTCCCGGTGGTGGCCGGCGACTCGGGCGGCGCCCCGGACGCGGTCCTGGACGGCGAGACGGGATGGGTGGTCCACGGCGGCTCGGAGGAGGAGACGGCGGACCGCGTCATCACCCTCCTGGGAGACCCGGAGCTGCGCCGCAGGATGGGGGAGCGCGGCAGGCGGTGGGTCGAGGAGAAGTGGCGCTGGGACTTGCTGGCGGAAAGGCTGAGGGAACTTCTCTGAGGGTGGTTGCGCCCCGAAAGGGGCGCGGGGCCGTATCGATGTGCGGCTCCGCCGCGTGGGCGAGATCAACCACGAGTCACCCGCAGTCGCCGGACAACAACGCGTGGCAGCCCGGACGGCGCAAAGCGACGAACCCCCTAGCCGGAAGCCAAACCTCCGCCGATGCTGCGGCCATGACACCGAACCTGACGCGCCGTCAAATACTGGGCTACGCAGCCCTGCAAACGGCAGCCACACTGGGCTTCACCCGCATCAACCTGCAGTCGGCAAACGCGGCAGAGCCCGACGCAGTCGAATCCGCCCCGGCAATAGTCATCGGCTCCGGCTACGGCGGCGCCGTAGCCGCCCTCCGCCTCGGCCAGGCCGGCATCCGCACCCTCGTCCTGGAGATGGGCCGCCTGTGGAACACCCCCGGCCCCGACGGCACGGTGTTCTGCTCCACCCGTGCCCCGGACCGGAGATCCATGTGGTTCCGTACCCGTACCGAGGCTCCGCTCGCCACCTTCCTCTGGCTGGACGTCGTCAACCGGGACATCAGCCCCTACCCCGGCGTCCTCGACCGCGTGCACTTCGACGCCATGTCCGTGTACGCGGGCCGCGGCGTCGGCGGCGGCTCCCTCGTCAACGGGGGCATGGCGGTCACCCCCGTCCGGTCGTACTTCTGCGAGCAGTTCCCCACCGTCGACGCCACCGAGATGTACGGGACGTACTTCCCGCGCGCACGTTCCGTGCTCGGCGTCAACACGATCGACCCGGCCTGGTTCGAGTCGACCGAGTGGTACCGGTTCGCCCGCACCTCCCGGAAGGCCGCCGCGAACACCGGCCTGAAGACCACCTTCGTGCCGAACGTCTACGACTTCGCCTACATGCAGCGCGAGGCGGCCGGTACGGCGACGAAGTCCGCGCTGGCCGGCGAGGTGATCTACGGCAACAACCACGGCAAGCGCAGCCTCGACAAGACGTACCTCGCCTCCGCGCTCGGCACCGGCAACGTGACCATCAACACCCTGGAGCGGGTCAGGGAGATCCGAAGAGCCACCGACGGCACCTACGTCCTGACCGCCGACCGGATCGACCCGACCGGCGCGGTCGTCGAGACCAAGAGGTACGGGTGCACGTACCTCTTCCTCGGCGCCGGCAGCGTCGGCACCACCGAACTCCTGCTCCGCGCACGGGAGACGGGCACCCTGCCCGCGCTGGACGCGAGTGTCGGCACCGGCTGGGGCACCAACGGCAACGTGATGCTCGGCCGCGCCAACCACGTCTGGGACACCGTGGGGGCCGACGAGTCCACCATCCCCGTGATGGGCATCGACGACTGGGCCAACGCCGACAACCCCGTCTTCGCCGAGATCGCCCCGCTGCCGATGGGGCTCGAGCACTGGGTCAGCCTCTATCTGGCGATCACCAAGAACCCCGAGCGGGCCTCGTTCTCGTACGACCCCGCGACCGACGGCGTGAAACTCGGCTGGAGCGCCGCCCAGAGCGCGGTCTCCGTGCGCATGGCCAAGAAGCTCTTCGACCGGATCAACGCGGCCAACTCGACCATCTACCGGTACGACCTCTTCGGCTCCGCCGGCAAGGTCTTCGCCGACGACTTCACGTACCACCCGCTCGGCGGCTGTGTGCTGGGCCGGGCCACGGACGACTACGGCCGGGTGAAGGGCTACCCGAGGCTGTACGTCACCGACGGCTCCCTCGTGCCCGGCAACCTCGGCGTCAACCCCTTCCTCACCATCACCGCGCTCGCGGAACGCACCATGGCGCGGGTCCTCGCCGAGGACACCGCGCCATGACGTGGGATGAGAGAGGAACCTGACTACCTCTGGTACAGGGCCTCGATCTCCTCCGCGTAGTCCTTCGCCACCACGTTCCGCTTGAGCTTCAGGGACGGCGTGAGGTGGCCCGACTCCTCGGTGAACTGGGAGGGGAGAATGCGGAACTTCCGCACCGATTCCGCCTTCGACACCGCGGCGTTGCCGTCGTCGACCGCGTCCTGGATCGCGGCGAGCAGATCCGGGTCGTCGCACAGCGACGCCGCGGTGGAACCCGCGGGCTTGCCGTGCTCGGCCGCCCAGCGGGTGAGGAACTCCTCGTCGATCGTGATCAGGGCGCCCACGAAGGGCCGCCCGTCGCCCACCACCATGCACTCCGCGACCAGGGCGTGTGCTCGGATGCGGTCCTCGATCACGGCCGGGGCCACGTTCTTGCCGCCCGCGGTGACGATGATCTCCTTCTTGCGGCCGGTGATCCTGAGGTAGCCGTCCTCGTCGAGGGTGCCGATGTCACCGGTGTGGAACCAGCCGTCGGCCAGCGCCTCCGCGGTCGCGGCCTCGTTGTTCCAGTAGCCCTTGAACAGGTGCTCGCCGTGCAGCAGCACCTCGCCGTCGTCCGCGATACGGATCACCGAACCCGGCAGCGGCTGGCCGACCGTACCGATCTTCTGCCGGTCCCACGGGTTGAACGCCGTCGCCGCGCAGGACTCGGTCAGGCCGTAGCCCTCCAGGACCGTGAAGCCGATGCCGCGGAAGAAGTGGCCGAGGCGCTCGCCCAGTGGGGCGCCCCCGGAGATGGCGTACTCCCCGCGACCGCCCAGCACCGCGCGCAGCTTGCTGTAGACGAGCTTGTCGAACGCCTTGTGCTTGATCTTCAGGCCGAGGGACGGACCGGACGGCGAGTCCAGCGCCTTGCTGTAGGCGATCGCCGTGTCCGCCGCCTTGTCGAAGATCTTGCCCTTGCCGTCCGCCTGTGCCTTCGCGCGGGCGGAGTTGTACACCTTCTCGAACACGCGCGGCACACCGAGGACCAACGTCGGCCGGAACGCGGCCAGTTCGTCGGTCAGGTTCTTGATGTCCGGGACGCAGCCGAGCTTGATCGGCGCCATCATCGGCGCGATCTGCACCAGACGCCCGAAGACGTGCGCGAGCGGCAGGAAGAGCAGGACCGAGCACTCGCCGGTACGGAACAGCGGACGCAGCCGCTCCACCACGTTCCCGCACTCGGCGAAGAAGTTGCGATGGGTCAGCACACAGCCCTTGGGGCGCCCGGTCGTACCACTGGTGTAGACGATCGTCGCCGGATCGTCGGCCTTGGCGAGAGAGCTGCGCTCGTCGACCGCCGTGTCGCTGACGTCCCGGCCGAGGCGACCCAGTTCCTCCACGGCCCCGGCCTCGATCTGCCAGACGTGCTTGAGCGCGGGCAGCTTCTCGCGCACCGCCTCCACGGCCGCGGCGTGCGTGTCCTGCTCCACGATGCAGGCGGTCGCGCCCGAGTCGCTGAGGATCCACTGCACCTGCTCCGGCGAGCTGGTCTCGTACACCGGCACGGTGACCGCGCCCGCGCTCCAGATCGCGAAGTCCAGCAGCGTCCACTCGTAGCGGGTCCGCGACATCAGGCCCACCCGGTCGCCGGGCTGTACTCCGGAGGCGATCAGCCCCTTGGCCGCGGCCTGCACCTCGGCGAGGAAGGCGACGGCGGTGACGTCCTGCCAGGCACCCGACACCTTGCGGGCGATGACGGCGACGTCGGGATGCTGCGCGGCGTTTCTGCGGACGATGTCGGTCAGGTTTCCGTCCGCAGGGACCTCGTACAAAGCCGGAAGGCTGAACTCGCGCAAGACTGCTGCTCCTCACAGGGCGCCGACGCCACGACTCTGTGCGCTGCGACGGTGCGGTCCAAGGCTCGGTCAGGTGCTCAGGATTCATCCGGGATCCACTGGTTGAAACCCTGAGCACGACTGGACGGCCCGGACGTTACCCGCCGGTATGGCTTTTCCGACAGGGGGTCCCGGCGAGATGTTCCGTGCGTCACACGTGTTGGCGTTCCTCGGCGCACAGTAGTCCAACCCTTGACTTACCGGCCAGTAACCGCAGGTCCCGTCGCCACTGTTCACGTTTACCCCACAGCCTTACGCTTCATCGACATGGCACCCACACCCGGCGGTAACAGCAGGAGACGCGTCCATGTGATCAGCGACGTGCACGGCAACGTGCGCGACCTGGCGAGAGCCGGCGAGGGTGCGGACGCCCTGATCTGTCTGGGTGATTTGATCCTCTTCGTCGACTACGCCGACCACTCGCGCGGGATCTTCGCGGACCTGTTCGGTACCGAGAACGCCGACCGCCTGGTGGAGCTGCGCACCGCCCGCCGCTACGAGGAGGCGCGCGCTTTCGGCGCCCGGCTGTGGGCCGGGGTGGGCATGGACCGCGCCGCAGCGATCGAGAAGGCGGTGCGTCGGCAGTACGCCGAGCTGTTCGCCGCGTTCCCCACCCCGACGTACGCCACCTACGGCAACGTCGACATCCCGCCCCTGTGGCCCGAGTACGCCGGCGAGGGCACCCGGGTGCTGGACGGCGAACGCGTGGAGATCGGCGGCTGGACCTTCGGCTTCGTCGGCGGCGGCCTGCGCAGCCCCATGCGGACCCCGTACGAGATCAGCGACGAGGAGTACGCCGCCAAGATCGAGGCGGTGGGGGAGGTGGACGTGCTGTGCACCCACATCCCGCCGGATGTCCCCGAGCTGGTCTACGACACGGTGGCGCGCCGCTTCGAGCGCGGCAGCCGGGCCCTGCTCGACGCCATCCGCCGTACCCGGCCGCGGTACTCCCTGTTCGGCCACGTCCACCAGCCGCTGGTGCGCCGGATGCGGATCGGGGCGACGGAGTGTGTGAACGTGGGCCACTTCGCGGGCAGCGGGAAGCCCTGGGTGCTCGAGTGGTGAGCGGGCCACGGTCCGGCACGGCGGCGGTGAGCGGGCCCCGTCGGCCGAAGCCCAGGTGGGGTGGTGGCGGCGCAGCGCGTGCGCGGTAGCCTTCACGCTGCACACACGTGCGCAGGTGCGCACGGGCGCACCACCCACCCTCACCGGACCGCATCTGGAGGAGCCACGGCGATGGCGGAACACACCAGCTCGAGCATCACGATCGAGGCGGCTCCGGCCGACGTCATGCGGGTGATCGCCGACTTCGCGCGCTACCCGGACTGGACGGGCGAGGTGAAGGAGGCGGAGGTCCTCTCCACCGACGAGCAGGGCCGCGCCGAGCAGGTGCGCCTCGTCATGGACGCCGGTGCCATCAAGGACGACCAGACCCTCGCGTACACCTGGACAGGCGACAGCGAGGTCTCCTGGACCCTCGTCAAGTCGCAGATGCTGCGCTCCCTGGACGGCTCGTACCTGCTCAAGCGGGCCGGTGCGGGCGCCACCGAGGTGACCTACCGGCTGACCGTCGACGTCAAGATCCCGATGCTCGGCATGATCAAGCGCAAGGCGGAGAAGGTCATCATCGACCGCGCGCTGGCCGGGCTGAAGAAGCGGGTGGAGTCCGAATAGCCCGTCCGGGGATCCCAGCTGCGGGCAGCGTCGGCGGGGCGACAACCAGGGCTTCAGTCACAGTCGCTCAGCCGTCCGCCGCCAGGCGACCGGTACCGTTCCACCCCATGCGCACCATCCTGATCACCGGCCCCGGCGGCTCCGGCCGGACCACCGTCGCCGCGGCCACCGCGCTGAGCGCCGCCCGCGAGGGCGCCCGCACCCTCGTGCTCAGCGCCGACCGCACCGACACCCTCGGTGCCGTACTCGGCGTCCCCACCGGCGCCCGCCCCAGCGAGGCCGCACCCGGCCTCACCGCCCGGCGCCCGGACGCAGCCGCCCGCTTCCGCGACGACCTCGTGGCCTTCCAGGACCGCGCGGCCACCGCCCTCGACCTCCTCGGCGCCGCCCCGCTGGACGCGGAGGAGGTCACCCCCCTGCCCGGCGCCGAGGAACTCGCCCTGCTGCGCGCCCTGCGGGACGCCGCGCTGTCCGAGTCCTACGACCTCCTCGTCGTCGACCTGCCTCCTGCCCCCCAGGCGCTCGTCCTCCTCGCCCTCCCCGAGGAGCTCCGCCGCTATCTGCGCCGGCTGCTCCCGGCGGAACGGCAGGCCGCGCGTGCCCTGCGTCCCGTCCTCGGCCGGCTCGCGGGCGTGCCGATGCCCGCCGACTGGCTGTACGAGACCGCCGCCCGCTGGGACGTCGAACTGGCCGCCGTCGAGGCCGTCCTGGCCGACCGCGCCACCAGCGTGTGGCTGGTCGCGGAACCGGGCCCGGCCGCCGCCGACGCGGTCCGCACCGCCGTCACCGGACTCGCCCTGCGCACCCTGCGCCCCGAGGTTCTGGTCGCGAACCGCGTCCTGCCCGACAGCGACCACGACGCCTGGCTCGCGCATCTCGCAGCCCAGCAGCGCAAGACCCTTCAGGAGTGGCAGGGCGCGTACGCCGTGCACGGCGTCCCGCACCTCGGCCACGACCCGCGCGGGGCCGACGACCTCGCCGCGCTCGCCGTCCCGGACGTCAACCCGGCACCCTCCCCGGTCGAGTGGCCGGTGACGGACCGGCTCGGCGAGGACGGTGTGCTCGTGTGGCACATCCCGCTCCCCGGCACGATACGCGAGGAACTGGACCTCGTCCGGCGCGGCGACGAGATCGTGGTGACCGCGGGACCGTTCCGCCGCATCGTGCCCCTGCCGTCGGCCTTGCGTCGCTGCACCGTGGCCGGGGCGGCGCTGCGCGAGGGCGAGCTGCGCATCCGCTTCGTCCCGGACCCGCAACTGTGGCCGCGTACCTCGTGAGGCCGACGCGCGCCCGTGGCCTCATCCGTGGGCTCATCCGATGAGGCACGCACCTCAGTTCGGGTAACGTCGAGAGTACGAACCGCAGTCAGGAGTCCGCCATGAGCGAAGAGCGCCCCTGTTCCGACGCCGCTCAGGAAGAGGCCGAGGAAGTGCGGGTCACCGACGCCGACGCCTGGGCGACAGCATGTGCCGAGGACCTCGCCGCGGAGAAGGCCCGCCGTCGGGCCCGGTACGGCCCGCCGCCCGGCTCGGCGGCCGAGGAGCTGAAGAAAATCGTCGACGCCGTCGCGGACAAGCTGTCGGGGCTGCAGGCGCCGCTGCTCGGCGCGGCGGCCTCGGGCACGGCCCAGCAGATGGTCCGCCAGGTCGTGCAGCAGGCCAAGGCGGCGGTGGAGCCGGTCATCGAGCGCAACCCGGACGTCTTCGACCACCTCGCCGCGGCCGGCTCGGAGCTGCTCGCGGCCTACCGGTCCGCCGTCGAGGCCCAGGAGCGACGCTGGACCAACCGCGCGTCCGGCGACATGGACCCCCGTCGACAGGACGGGGACGAGGGCCCCGGCCCAGGGGAGCACATCGACCTCGACTAGCTCGAGCAGGCCGCACGGCCCGGCAGGGAGAGGCCGGGGTTTCGGGGCGGAGGGAGCAGTCCGACACCCTTCCGGCCCCTCGGGTACGGTTGGCCGTAGCGGGGCTCGACCGAAACTGAGGGATTCATGGGACTCACCATCGGCGTCGACATCGGCGGCACGAAGATCGCGGCCGGTGTGGTCGACGAGGAAGGCAACATCCTCTCGACCCACAAGGTGCCGACTCCGGGCACGCCCGAGGCCATCGTGGACGCGATTGCCGCTGCCGTCGAGGGCGCCCGTGCCGGACACGAGATCGTCGGCGTGGGTATCGGAGCCGCGGGCTACGTCAATCGCCAGCGCTCCACGGTCTACTTCGCGCCGAACATCGACTGGCGCCAGGAGCCGCTGAAGGAGAAGGTCGAGGCCCGCGTGGGCCTCCCGGTGGTCGTGGAGAACGACGCGAACGCGGCCGCGTGGGGCGAGTACAAGTTCGGCGCGGGCAAGGGCCACCGCAACGTCATCTGCATCACGCTCGGCACCGGCCTCGGCGGCGGCATCATCATCGGCAACAAGCTGCGCCGCGGGCACTTCGGCGTGGCCGCCGAGTTCGGCCACATCCGGATGGTCCCGGACGGCCTGCTGTGCGGCTGCGGCTCGCAGGGCTGCTGGGAGCAGTACGCGTCGGGCCGCGCGCTGGTCCGGTACGCCAAGCAGCGCGCGAACGCGACGCCCGAGAACGCCGAGCTGTTGCTGTCGTTGGGCGACGGCACCCCCGACGGCATCGAGGGCAAGCACATCTCGATGGCCGCGCGTCAGGGCGACCCGGTGGCGGTGGACTCCTACCGCGAACTGGCCCGCTGGGCCGGCGCGGGCCTCGCCGACCTGGCCTCGCTCTTCGACCCGTCGGCGTTCATCGTCGGCGGCGGCCTCTCCGACGAGGGCGAACTGGTCCTGGACCCGATCCGCAAGTCCTACAAGCGCTGGCTGGTGGGCGGCAACTGGCGCCCGGTCGCCGACGTGATCGCGGCCCAGCTGGGCAACAAGGCCGGCCTGGTGGGCGCGGCGGACCTGGCCCGGGAGCCCGACCCGATCATGTGACACCCGTTGTTCCACGCACGACAGCGCCCGCCGCGCCCACCGGGGCCCGGCGGGCGCCGCCGTTGCGGGGGCCGGCGGGTTCCTGGGGTTCCGAGGGTCCGTGTGGGGGGCGTGGGGGAAGCCGGCGGATTCCCCGGGGTCCGGGGCGGAGCCCCGTGTCGGTGCGCAGGTCGACAACGCTCCCCGGTGGGCGTGTGCTCCGTGCGCAGGCAGGCGGGGTGCAGGGGACGGCAGTCCCCGCGGGGGGGCGGCGGCGGAGCCCCCGTTACGGGGACGGGTAGGGGCGGCGGGGGCGAGGAAACCTGGGGCGGGCCCCGGCCGGGGGCGGCGGGGGCGAGGAAACCTGGGGCGGGCCCCGGCCGGGGGCGGCGGGGGCGAGAAACCCGGGCGGGCCCCGGCCGGGGGCGGCGGGGGCGAGGAAACCTGGGGCGGGCCCTAGCCAGGGCGGCGGGGGCGAGAAACCCGGGCAGGCCCCGGCCGGGGGCGGCGTATCTTGATCCGCATGGCGACCTCCGACCCGCTGCTGCCCGACTCCCGAACCGAAGCCGACGGTTCCGCCGTCCTCCGGGTGCTCAGCTACAACATCCGGTCGATGCGCGACGACACCGAAGCGCTCGCGCGCGTGATCCGCGCCTGCGCCCCCGACCTCGTGCTCGTCCAGGAGGCCCCCCGCTTCTTCCGGTGGCGCAAGAAGCTCGCCCGGCTCGCGGCGGCCTCCGGCCTCGTGATCCTCTCGGGCGGTGCCACCGCCGCCGGGCCGGCCCTGCTCTGCTCGCTGCGGGCCACCGTCGAGCGCACCGAGGACGTCCTGCTGCCCCTCACCCCCGGCCTGCACCGCCGCGGCTTCGCGACGGCGGTCGTGCGGTTCGGCGGTGCCCGGCTCGGCGTCATCGGCTGCCATCTGAGCCTGCGCGACGACGAGCGCTACGAACAGGGCGGGATGCTCCTCGACCGGCTCGCCGGGATGGGCGTCGAGCACGCGATCGCGGGCGGCGATCTCAACGAGACCCCGGACGGTCCCACCTTCAAGCGCCTCGCCACCGGCCTTCAGGACGCCTGGGCCACCGCGCCCTGGGGCGGCGAGCACACCTGGACCCGCTCCGGCCCCCCACGCCGTATCGACGCCGTCTTCGCCACCCGCGGCATCAAGGTCCTCGGCTGCGGGGTCCCCCTCGACCACCCCGGCGTGACGGAGCGGGACCTCACCGCGGCCACGGACCACCTCCCGGTGCTGGCCGCCCTCCGGGTCCCCGCGGCGTAGGGGATCACGGCGCAGAGGATCGCGGCGCGGGGGATCAGACCACCGCGCCGCGGCCCGGGTCGTCGTCCCCCTCGTCGTCCGTCCTCATGCGTGCGACGAGGGTGACGAAGCCGCCCAGGAAGCCGCCCACGCCGAGCGTGGCGAGCCACCACGTCATGTTCCAGCCCAGCACCACCGCCAGCAGGAGCAGCACCGGGCCGCCGATCACCGAGACCCACGCGAACTTCGCGGTCGTGTCCGCCGCGGGCAGCGGCGGCGGCTCCGGCGGCACGAAGTGGCCCTCGTCGTCCTCGTCGAAGTCGTCCTCGGACGGCTCCGGCGCCACGTAGTCCCGAGGGCCGACCCCGGGCGCGAACGACACCGAGCTGCCCAGCGGCTTCACCGGTTCGTCCTTCGTCCGGTCGTCCTTGAACGTGACGCCGTTCGGCTCCCAGTCGGGCAGCGCCAGGTCCTCGACCGGCTTGAACGGCTTGCTGCCCGGCGGGTCCGGCGGCTCCTCGCCGTACCCCGCGACGATCGCAGCCCAGGCAGCCTCCTCGTCGAAGGGCACACCCTTCTCGTCCGGCTCGCGGTCCTCGCGGTCGGAGTCGTGCTCAGCCACCTGCGGCCGTCCCTTCCTTGCCGGCAATGGGCGCGAGCCGGCCGATGAACGCGTGGCTCTCCTCGAAGATCCGGTCCGCGTCGTGGTCCAACGTCGCCACGTGGTAGCTCTGTTCCAGCAGGATCTCCGTCACGTCCGTGGAGGAGACCCGGCTCAGGATCCGGGCCGAGTCGGCCGGCGGGACCACATGGTCCTGCGGGCTGTGCAGGAGCAGCAGCGGCTGGGTGACCTGCGGCAGCTCGCCGTCGACGATCCGGAAGAAGTTCCGCAGCGAGTGCGCCGCGTGCAGCGGCACCCGGTCGTACCCCAGCTCCACGCTGCCCGGCTTGGCGATGTCGCTGGCGATGCCCTTCGTGGTCCGCACCAGGTGACGGGCGACCGGGAGGGCGTACGCGGACAGGCCGTGCACCTTGTTCGCCGGGTTGACCACGACGACGCCGCTGACCGCGTCCCCGTGTTTGGCGGCCAGCCTCAGCGCCAGGGCGCCCCCCATGGACAGGCCGGCCACGAACACCTGCGCGCAGCTCCGGCGCAGGGCGCGCAGCTCGCGGTCCACCTCCCCGTACCAGTCCTGCCAGCCGGTGAGCTGCATGTCCTCCCAGCGTGTGCCGTGCCCGGGCAGCAGTGGCAGCGAGACGGTGAGGCCGCGCTCGGCGAGGTGCTCCGCCCAGGGGCGCAGCGACTGCGGGGAACCGGTGAAGCCGTGGCAGAGGAGGACGCCGATCTCCCCGCCCTCGTGGCGGTACGGCTCGGCTCCGGGGAGGACCGGCACGTCGGTCTCCTGTTCATGAAAAGGGGCTGGGCACGTCGATTGCAGGTACTTCACCGTACGCGACGGCACTGACACCGACCAGGGTCGTCGGATCCTTTGTCGGCGGGCCGCGTTAAGGTCTGTTCGACAGACACAGGAGGCACTCGGTTGTTGTACGGCGCGATGAAGGTATCCATCGGGGGGCCGCTGAAGCTCGCCTTCAGGCCGTGGGTGGAGGGCCTGGACAACGTTCCCGCCGAGGGCCCCGCGATCCTGGCGAGCAATCACCTGTCCTTCTCGGACTCGTTCTTCCTGCCCGCCGTGCTCGACCGCAAGGTGACCTTCATCGCGAAGGCCGAGTACTTCACCACACCCGGCGTGAAGGGCAGGCTCACCGCGGCCTTCTTCAAGGGCGTCGGTCAGCTTCCCGTCGACCGCTCCGGAGCGCGCGGCGCGGGCGAGGCCGCCATCAAGAGCGGCATCGAGGTGCTGCAGCGCGGCGAGTTGTTCGGCATCTACCCGGAGGGCACCCGCTCGCCCGACGGCCGCCTCTACCGGGGCAAGCCCGGCGGCCTCGCGCGCGTGGCGCTCGCCACCGGGGCGCCCGTCATCCCGGTCGCCATGATCGACACCGAGAAGATCCAGCCGCCGGGGAAGGTCATCCCCAAGCTGATGCGGCCGGGCATCCGGATCGGCAGGCCGCTGGACTTCAGCCGCTACCAGGGCATGGAGCACGACCGGTTCGTGCTGCGCGCGGTGACCGACGAGGTCATGTACGAGATCATGAAGCTCTCCGGTCAGGAGTACGTCGACATCTACGCGACCGCCGCCAAGCGGCAGATCGCGGAGGCGGCCAAGGCGGAGAAGCAGGCTCAGAAGGAAGCGCAGACGGAAGCGCAGAAGCAGACGGAAGCGCAGAAGGAGACGACGGACTCGTAGAGCACGGTCCGTAGGACTTGGCTGGGGGGTTGGGGGACGTGGCTCAGCGCGAGCGTGTCATCAGGATGTCGGTCGAGCAGCCGCTGTGGCGTGCCCTGGCCGGGTACCGGGTCCTGACGATGCTGTACGCGATCGGGTTCTTCGTGACCGCCTACGACACGTTCACCCGGCCCTGGCCGGCGATCGCCTACTACCTCGTGCTGAGCGTGTGGACCCTGGCCACGCTCCCCCGGGTCGCGAACGCGGCGAGCTGCACCAGGTGGTTCCTGGCCGTCGACCTCACCATCGCGCTCAGCGGCATCCTCCTTACGCCCGTCGCCGACTCCCACGAGCGGATCGCCTCGGGCGGCCCGACCCTGCCGTCGATATGGACCGCCGGGTCGGTCCTGGCGTACGCGCTCAAGGGCGGCTGGCGCTGGGCGGCCTTCGCCTCCACGCCGGTCGCCGCGGCGAACCTGATCGAGCGCGGCTCCCCGGCCCGGGACACCGTGCACAACGTGGTCCTCGTCTGGGTCGCCTCCATCGCGATCGGCTACGTCGTCGAGGTCGCCCGCGCCTCCGAGCGCACCCTCGCCCGCGCGCTGGAGATCGAGGCCGCGACCCGGGAGCGGGAGCGGCTGGCCCGGGGCATCCACGACAGCGTGCTCCAGGTGCTCGCCATGGTGCAGCGGCGCGGCACCGCGCTCGGCGGTGAGGCCGCGGAGCTGGGCCGGCTGGCCGGGGAGCAGGAGGTGGCGCTGCGCACGCTGGTCTCCGGGGGCCTCGTGCCGCCGTCGCGGGTGTCGGAAAACGTGGCGCTCGGCGCGGTCGTCCGCGCGGTCGACGAACCGGACGCCGAGGAGGGCTTGATCGACCTGCGCACCCTGCTCGCCCCGTACGCGTGCGCCCGCGTGACGCTGTCCGAACCGGGCTGCCCGGTGCCGCTCGCCCCGGCCGTCGCACGGGAGTTGGCCGCCGCTGTCGGTGCCGCCCTGGACAATGTCCGCCGGCACGCGGGGGAGGATGCCCGCGCCTGGATCCTGGTCGAGGACGAGCCGGACGGGGTCGTGGTGACCGTGCGGGACGACGGGCCCGGCATCCCGGAGGGACGGCTCGCCCGGGCCGAGGAGGAGGGACGCCTCGGCGTGGCCCAGTCGATCCGCGGCCGTCTGCGCGACATCGGCGGCACGGCGGAGTGGATTTCGGTCCCGGGCCAGGGCACTGAAGTGGAACTGAAGCTACCGAAGGCCGTGAGGGACCGGCGGGACCTCAGGGGCGCACGGGGGAAGGCGGAGCAGCGGTGACGGAGAACGGCACGCTGACGGACGAGCGGGGGCAGACCCCGGTCAGGGTCATGGTGGTCGACGATCACCCCATGTGGCGGGATGCCGTGGCGCGTGACCTCGCAGAGTCCGGGTTCGACGTCGTCGCCACCGCGGGGGACGGTGAGCAGGCCGTGCGCCGGGCCCGGGCCGCCTCGCCCGACGTGCTCGTCCTGGACCTCAACCTGCCCGCCAAGCCGGGCGTCCAGGTCTGCAAGGAGCTCGTCGGCGCCAACCCGGCGCTGCGCGTCCTGGTGCTGTCGGCCAGCGGCGAGCACGCGGACGTGCTGGAGGCCGTGAAGTCGGGCGCGACCGGCTACCTGCTGAAGTCGGCGTCCACCCAGGAGCTGATCGACGCGGTGCGCCGCACGGCGGTCGGCGACCCGGTGTTCACCCCCGGTCTCGCGGGGCTCGTCCTCGGCGAGTACCGCCGCCTCGCCTCCGAACCGGCCCCCGCCGCCGGCACCGACGAGCCGAAGGCACCGCGGCTGACCGACCGCGAGACCGAGGTGCTGCGTCTGGTCGCCAAGGGCCTGAGCTACAGGCAGATCGCCGAACGCCTGGTCATCTCGCACCGCACCGTGCAGAACCACGTCCAGAACACCCTGGGCAAGCTCCAGTTGCACAACCGGGTCGAGCTCGTCCGGTACGCGATCGAGCGCGGACTCGACGGCGAGTAGCCCGGCCCCTCGGCGTTTCCCGGCCCGACCGGGCCGCCCAGATCCCCGATCGTGTCAACCTCAGGAGGGATATCCCGCTTTCGAGTGGATTGACGGAGATCAACTGGCGGACAATTCACCGAAATTGACCTTCCCGCCCATGCCGCAGTGACCTGGGTCACTATTAGCGTGACCCGCATCAGGCAACCGCGGCGAAGGGACATTTCCATGCGGGTCGGAGTACTGACCGGAGGCGGCGACTGCCCCGGGCTCAACGCCGTCATCCGGGGCATCGTGCGCAAGGGCGTGCAGGAGTACGGCTACGACTTCGTCGGCTTCCGGGACGGCTGGCGGGGTCCCCTCGAAGGCGACACCGTCCGCCTCGACATCCCCGCCGTGCGCGGCATCCTGCCCCGCGGCGGCACCATCCTCGGCTCCTCGCGCACCAATCCCCTCAAGCAGGAGAACGGCATCCGCCGCATCAAGGACAACCTCGCCAAGGAGGAGGTCGACGCGCTCGTCGCGATCGGCGGCGAGGACACCCTCGGGGTCGCGGCGCGCCTGTCCGACGAGTACGGCGTCCACGTCGTCGGCGTACCGAAGACCATCGACAACGACCTGTCCGCCACGGACTACACCTTCGGCTTCGACACCGCCGTCAACATCGCGACCGAGGCGATCGACCGCCTGCACACCACCGCGGAGTCCCATATGCGGGTGCTGGTGGTGGAGGTGATGGGTCGTCACGCGGGCTGGATCGCCCTCCACTCGGGACTGGCCGGCGGTGCCAACGTCATCCTCATCCCGGAGCAGCGCTTCGACGTCGACCAGGTGTGCGCGTGGGTGACGTCCCGGTTCAAAGCGTCGTACGCGCCGATCGTGGTGGTGGCCGAGGGCGCGATGCCGAAGGACGGCGACATGGTGCTGAAGGACGGGTCGCTGGACTCCTTCGGGCATGTCCGCCTCTCCGGCGTCGGCGAGTGGCTCGCGAAGGAGATCGAGAGGCGCACCGGCAAGGAGGCCCGGACGACCGTGTTGGGGCATGTGCAGCGCGGCGGCACGCCCAGCGCCTTCGACCGCTGGCTCGCCACCCGCTTCGGCCTGCACGCCATCGACTGCGTCCGCGACGGCGACTTCGGCAAGATGGTCGCCCTGCGCGGCACCGACATCGTCCGCGTTCCCCTCTCCGAGGCCACGGCCAAGCTGAAGACGGTCGACCCGAAGCTGTACCAGGAGGTCGGCGTCTTCTTCGGCTGACGCCACCCGCCACCGAGGAACCGGCCGGGGCGGTCCCACCCCGGCCGGCCCTCCTCCTCGACCTACACCGCCGGCCGCCCCTCCGCCAAGGGACTCGTACCCGCGGCGGCCGACCCGTCCAGCAGCTCCCGTACGACGCCGGCGCCGCCCACCGACAGCACCGACTCGGGGTGGAACTGCACGCCGGAGAATCCCGGCCCCCGCAGAGCGTGCACCTCGCCGGTCGCGCTGCGGCTGACCTCGACGCCGTGCGCGGCCAGCTCGGCCGCCGCCTCGTCGTCGCAACGCGCCACGAAGCTGTTGTAGAAGCCGACGGTCTCCCGCCGCCCGAACAGGTCGATCTCCGTCTGGGCGCCCTGGTACGGAACCTCCTTGCGGACGATCTCCAGGCCCAGCTCGGCCGCGATCAGCTCATGGCCCAGACAGACGCCCAGCACCCCGTGCCGGTGCCCCCGGATCACCTGAGCCGTCAGCTCCCGCAGGAACCGCATCTTCGGATCGGCCGGGTCAGAGGGGTGGCCGGGCCCCGGTCCGAGCACCACCGGACCGGAGTGTGCGAGCACCGCCTCCCTGAGCCCCGGCTCGTCGTACCGCCGTACGGTCACCTCGAGACCGGTCGAGCGCAGCACATGCGCGAGCATCGCGGTGAAGGTGTCCTCGCCGTCCACGACGAACGCGTGCCCGGTCAGCTCCGAGGCGCGCTCCTGCATCCGCAGCCAGAACGGCGCGAGCTTCTCCCGCCGCCCGTCCAGGGCCGCCCGCACCCGCGGGTCGTCCGCCAGTCGCGGCTGTGCGTGCTCCTCGCGCGGCCGCCCGGGCCGTACCCCCAGTGCCGCCAGCACCCCCGCCGCCTTGGCGTGGGTCTCCGCGACCTCGCCCGCCGGGTCGGAGCCGCGCACGAGCGTGGCCCCGACGGGCACCCGCAGCCCTCCGTCGGCGTCGATGTCGGCGGTGCGGATGAGGATGGGGGAGTCGAGGGTCTGCGCGCCTCCGGCGTCCCGGCCGAGCAGGGCCAGGGCGCCCGCGTAGTAGCCCCGACCGCCGACCTCGTGCCGCTCGATCACCCGGCAGGCGTTCTGCACCGGCGACCCGGTGACCGTCGCCGCGAACATCGTCTCCCTCAGCACCTCACGCACGTCAAGCGAGGACTTCCCCCGCAGCTCGTACTCGGTGTGCGCGAGGTGGGCCATCTCCTTCAGGCGCGGTCCGACGACGACCCCGCCCATGTCGCCGACCGTGCACATCATCTTCAGCTCCTCGTCGACGACCATCGACAGCTCCTCGATCTCCTTGCCGTCGGCGAGGAAGCGGAGCAGGTCGTCGGGGGTCGGGCCGCCGGCGGGATAGCGGTAGGTGCCGCTGATCGGGTTCATGACGACGGTCCCGCCGGACATCCGCACATGCACCTCGGGGCTGGCCCCGACCAGGGTGCGTTCACCGGTGTATACGAGGAAGGTCCAGTACGCTCCCCGTTCCCCGACCAGCAGCCGCCGGAACAGTGCGAGCGCGTCGGCCCGCCCGAACCCCGGGATCCGCCCCTGGTACGTCCGCCGGATCACGAAGTTGGCGCCCTCGCCGCGCCCGATCTCCTGCTGAAGCACCCGTCCGACGATCTCGGCGTACTCCTCGTCGGCGACGTCGAAGCCGCCGTCCTCCACCCGGACGTCATGCCCCGGCAGCTGCGCCAGCGCCTGGTCCAGGGGAATCTCGTACGACTCCTCGGGGGTGAGCGCCAGCAGCGGGGTGCCGTCGTCGCGGACGTCGAAGCCGCGCTCGCGGATCTGGCGGTACGGGACCAGGGCCAGCGCCTCGTCGGGCAGGTCGGCCAGGCGTTCGCAACGGGCGACCGGGCCGGTCAGCACCTCCACGACGTCGTGGTCGCGGCCCGGGGTGCGGCGGCGCAGCAGGGCGAACGGGCGGGCATCGTCCAGCAGGTCGAGCAGGTTCATGGGCGGTGTCCTTCTCGGTGAGGTGAGAGAGGGAACGGCCCGGTCGCGAAAACACCGAAGGCCGCCCCTCGGGCGGCCTTCGCGACGTCGTGCGTACGCGTAGTCAGTGGGCCGCCGGAGAAGCGGTCCACCACCAGTTCTGGTTCTGGGTCGAGTGCGCGAACATGCCCCGCACCCTACACGAGCCGCGGGCCCGGGCGGGACGAGCCGTCTCATCAGTCGAGCGCATCGATAAGCGGTGGACACGACCCCGTAATGTTTGAGGGGTGACCGTGAACGCTAAGACCAGCGCGAGTGCTGGCAACACCTGGCGAGACCTGCCCGCGGCGCAGCAGCCCGAGTACCCCGACCCCGAGGCTCTGCGCGCAGTGATCGCGGACCTCGAGTCGTATCCGCCGCTCGTCTTCGCGGGCGAGTGTGACCAGCTGCGCGCCCGGATGGCGGCCGTCGCCAAGGGAGAGGCGTTCCTCCTCCAGGGCGGCGACTGCGCCGAGGCCTTCGACGCGGTGTCCGCCGATCACATCCGCAACAAGCTCAAGACGCTGCTCCAGATGGGCGCCGTGCTCACGTACGCCGCCTCGGTGCCGGTGGTGAAGGTCGGCCGTATCGCCGGCCAGTACTCCAAGCCGCGCTCCAAGCCGACCGAGACCCGCGACGGGGTGACGCTGCCGGTGTACCGGGGTGACTCCGTCAACGGCTTCGAGTTCACCGAGGAGTCGCGGATCCCGGACCCGGAGCGTCTGAAGCGCATGTACCACGCGTCCGCCTCGACGCTGAACCTGGTGCGCGCCTTCACCACCGGCGGCTACGCCGACCTGCGCCAGGTGCACGCCTGGAACCAGGACTTCGTGAAGTCGTCGCCGTCCGGTCAGCGCTACGAGCAGCTGGCGCGCGAGATCGACAACGCGCTGAACTTCATGCACGCCTGCGGGGCCGACCCGGAGGAGTTCAAGACCGTCGAGTTCTACTCCTCGCACGAGGCGCTGCTGCTCGCCTACGAGTCCGCCCTGACCAGGGTCGACTCCCGCACCGGGCAGCTGTACGACGTCTCGGCGCACATGGTGTGGATCGGTGAGCGCACCCGGCAGCTGGACGGCGCGCACATCGAGTTCGCCTCCAGGATCCGCAACCCGATCGGCATCAAGCTCGGCCCGACCACGACGGCCGAGGAGGCGCTGCGCTACATCGACCGCCTCGACCCGGACCGCGAGCCCGGCCGGCTGACCTTCATCGTCCGCATGGGCGCGGACAAGATCCGCGACCGGCTCCCCGAGCTGGTGGAGAAGGTCACGGCGTCCGGCGCGGTGGTGGCCTGGGTGACCGACCCGATGCACGGCAACACCTTCGAGGCGGCCTCCGGGCACAAGACCCGCCGCTTCGACGACGTGCTCGACGAGGTCAAGGGCTTCTTCGAGGTCCACAAGGGGCTCGGTACGCACCCGGGTGGCATCCATGTGGAGCTGACCGGCGACGACGTCACCGAGTGCGTGGGCGGCGGCGACGAGATCTTCGTCGACGACCTGCACCAGCGTTACGAGACGGCATGCGACCCGCGGCTCAACCGCAGCCAGTCGCTGGACCTGGCGTTTCTGGTCGCGGAGATGTACCGGGACCAGTAGCCGTCGGGCGCCGGCCGATACGTGGGAGTGGGGGGGGGGGGGGGGGCCCCCCCCCCCCCCCCCCCGCCGCCCCCCCCCCCCCCCGCGGGCGGGGGGGGTGTGGTGTTTTTTTAAAAAGCGGGGGGGGGGGCGGGGGTGTTGG
>NZ_JBIATP010000002.1:283886-481157 GCF_042891915.1 Streptomyces sp. NPDC001848
GCCCCCCCGGGGTGGGCGGGGGGGGTGGGGGGCCGGGTGTCCGCCGCGGCCCCGCGCGCGCCGGGCCGCGCCGCGTGGGGGGGGGGGGGGGGCGCCCCCCCCCCCCCCCCCCCCCACTCCGCTGTCGCGCCCCCGGCAGGGCGGGTAAGGTTAGGTTTGCCTTATTGAACCCGGCGGGAGGTGGACCGCGTGTATGTCTGCAGTTGCTTCGGCATCACCGAGCAGCAGGTGAGGCAGCACGCGGAGAACGGCGCCTGCACGCCGCGGCAGATCGCCTCCGCCTGCAAGGCGGGCACGGACTGCGGGTCCTGTGTGCGCAGGATCCAGGCGCTCCTGGGGCGCGGCGCGTGCCCTCGCCGTGAGATCGCCGAACCGGTGCTGTCCGCCCTGTCCGAGCTGTCCGGTCTGGAGGAAGCCGCCTAGCTCTCCGGCTGTTCGACGAGCTGGGAGACGTACAGGCCCTCGCCCAGCTTCTCCAGCAGCTCCAGCTGGGTGTCCAGGTAGTCGATGTGGTGCTCCTCGTCCGCCAGGATCGACTCGAAGATGTTCGCGGAGGTGATGTCACCCTTCTCCCGCATCACCTTGATCCCGCGCCTGAGCCGGTCGATCGCCTCCACCTCGATCTGCCGGTCCGCCTCGAACATCTCCCTGACGGTCTGGCCCACCCGCACATGGAAGAGCCGCTGGTAGTTCGGCAGGCCCTCGAGAAAGAGGATGCGGTCGGTGAGCACCTCCGCGTGCTTCATCTCGTCGAACGACTCCCGCCGCGTGTACCGGGCGAGCTTGTACCACCCGCAGTTCTCCTGCATCTTCGCGTGCAGGAAGTACTGGTTGATCGCGGTCAGCTCGGCGGTGAGCTGCTCGTTGAGGAATTCGATGACCTCCGGGTCGCCCTGCATCGCGGGGCTCCTTCCGGGCGGGGACAGGGGGCTGCGCCGCATGATGGCACCGGTACCCAGGGGCGTCCAGTAAGTTCACACTTAGTCTGGCTTGTCCTGAATTGAGCCGGGGCTGGTCATGTGCACCCTCCGCCGTCTGTCAGGATGGAGTCATGGGTCATCCGGTGGAGCGCGAATCTGGAGAAACGGCACGGTCACAGCTTCCGCCGGGACAGCGACTCCAGCGGGGCTGGCCGGTCACGCACTACGGTCCCGTGCCCAAGTTCCGCCCCGAGCGCTGGGAGTTCCGGGTCTTCGGCGCCACCGCGGACGGCGAGAAGCGCTGCTGGAGCCACGAGGAGTTCACGTCGCTGCCGTACGCGACCGTGGTGGCCGATCTGCACTGCGTGACGAAGTTCAGCATGGTCGGGGCCGAATGGGGCGGCATCCCGGCCCGTACGATCCTCGAGATCGCGCCGCCCGCGCCCGCCGTCACCCATGTGATGGTGTGGGCCGAGTACGGCTTCAGCTCCAATCTGCGCCTGTCCGACTTCGCGTCCGACAGCACGATCTTCGCCACGCACAAGGACGGCGAGCTGCTCACCGCGGAACACGGCTTCCCGCTGCGCCTGATCGTGCCGCACCTGTACGCCTGGAAGGGCCCCAAGTGGGTCCGCGGCGTCGAGTACATGACCACCGACCGGCGCGGCTTCTGGGAGGAGCGCGGGTACCACAACATCGGTGACCCGTGGCAGGAGCAGCGGTACTCGTACCAGGAGCAGCCCGGGGACGGCCCGGAACTCTGACGGCCCGACTCCGACGGCCTGCGGCTCAGCCGTCCCGCAGCTTCTTCAGCCGCTCCACGTCGGCGGCGTGTCCTTCCTTGCGGCCGGGTGTTTCGATGATCAGGGGCACGCCCTCGGTGGCCGGGTGCGTCATCAGCGCACGGAACGGGCCCTCGCCGATGTGTCCGGCGCCGATGTTCGCGTGGCGGTCCCGGTGGGCGCCGACCGCCTCCTGTGAGTCGTTGGCGTGGATCAGCTTGAGCCGGCCCTCGCCGACGGTCCCCACCAGCAGGTCCAGGGTCTGATGCGTGCCGTCCGGCCCGGTCAGGTCGTGTCCGGCGGCGAAGATGTGGCAGGTGTCGAGGCAGACACCGAGCTTGGGGTGGGCGTCCAGGGCCTCGAAGTACGGCCCGAAGTCCCAGGTGCGCGAGCACAGTGAGGCGCCCTGGCCCGCGGTCGACTCCAGCAGCAGCCACGGGTCGTCCTCGTGCGTCAGCTCCTCCAGCAGCGGCAGCATGCGCTCCCGTACCTGCCTCAGCGCCACGGAACGGTCCCGGCCGCCGGTCGCGCTGCCGGTGTGCACCACCACGCCCCGCGCCCCGATCGCACGGCCCCGGCGCAGCGAGTGCCTGAGCGACTCCACCGACCTGTCCACGGTCGCCTCGGCGTGCGAGCCGAAGTTGATCAGATACGGGGCGTGGACGTACACCGGGATCGATTCGGCGGCGCACGTGGCCCGGAACTCCTCGTCCTGACGCGGACTGCCGGCGGGCGTCGCCCAGCCGCGCGGGTTGGCCACGAAGACCTGCACCGTCTCGGCCCCGATGTCGCGGGCGTAGGCGAGGCCGACGGAGTTCAGCCCACCGGCCACCGGGACATGGCTGCCGATCGGGTTGCGCGAGGGGCCGAGGGCGTCGGGGGCGCCACGGGACTGCTCAGTGCTCACCCCCCAAGGGTGTCACGTGGTCCCGGGTGCCCCGTCCTCGGTCATCGGGCCATCGGTCCGGGACAGGTCCTAGCGGATCTTGATGGTGATCGTCGATCCCTTCGGTGCCTTGTCCCCGCCCTTGACCGACTGGCTCTTCACCGTGTCGCCGAACAGGCCCAGCAGACCCCGGTCCTCCTCCACCTGGAAACCCGCGGCTTCGAGTGCCTTCTTCGCGTCGTCGACGTTCTGACCGGTGACGTCCGGCACCTCGACCATCGGCCGGCCCTTGGAGATCGTCAGCGTGACCGTGTCGCCCTGGCCGGCCTGCTGACCGCCGTCCGGCGACTGCCGGGCGACCTTTCCGGCGTCGTACTCCGAGGTGACCTGCGTGTCAGCGATCTTCACCTGCAGGCCCGCCTCCTGCAACTGCGATGTCGCGTCGTCGAGGGAGGCCCCCCTGACGTCGGGCACGTCCACCGGGCTGCCCTTGCTGACGGTGAGCGCGATCGCCGAACCGCCGTGCCGCTCGGTCCCCGCTCCGGGGTCCGTGTCGATCACGGAGCCCTTGGGCACGTCCTCGCTGAACGCCTGCGTGACCATCCCCGGCACCAGGCCGTCCTTCTTCAGCCTGGCCTGCGCCTCGTCCAGCGGATCGCCCTTCAGATCGGGCACCCGCACCGTCTCGGGACCGTCCGAGAGCGTCAGCGTCACCGAGTCGTGTGAGCGGATCCGCGCCCCCGCCGCCGGGTCGGTGCTGATCACCGTGCCCCGCTTCACCGTGTCGCTGTAGGCGTGCTTGACCTGCCTGACCTCGAGACCGGCCTTCTTCAGCCGGGCCCGCGCCTCGGCCTCCGTCTTCGCCAGCAGCGGCGGGACCTTGGTGAACTGGCCGGAGTTGATGTACCAGACCCCCGTGCCGACACCGAAGACCACCAGCACGGCGAGAACCAGCGCGAGCAGCCCGCGCCGGGGCCGCGCCGAGCGCCGCCGCGGCTCGGGCGGCGGGGCCTGAAGCCGGCTGGTGCGGTTGAGGACGGCCTCCCGCTCCTCGCCCACCGGGCGGGCCGGCAGCAGGCGCGGGATCACGCTCGTGCGGTCCCCGGCGTTGTCGTGGTCCGTGGTGAGGGCGCCCGGCGGCACGGCGTCCAGCTGCTCGTCGGTCAGCGCGCCGCGGGCTTGGAGCACCTGCCCCAGCAGCGCCACCGCGTCCGCCGGGCGCAGCGCGGGGTTGCGCGCGGTCGCCGAGGCGACCAGGTCGTCGAGTTCGACGGACAGCCCGGGCACGGCCGCCGACGGCGGCGGCACGTCCTCGTTCAGGTGCTGGTAGAGCACCTGTGCGGGGGAGCCGCCGTGGTGCGGCTTGGCTCCGGTCAGCATCTCGTGGAGGACGACCCCGCACGCGTACACGTCCACCCGCGGGTCGGCCGTGCCGTGCTCGATCTGCTCCGGGGCGAGGTAGGAGACGGTGCCGAGGACGGTGCCCGTGGTGTTGGTGACGGTGTCGACGGACCGGACCAGACCGAAGTCGGCCACCTTGACCCGGCCGTCGTCACCTATGAGGACGTTCTCGGGCTTCATGTCCCGGTGCACGAACCCGGCGCGGTGCGCGGCCCCCAGGGCGGCGAGCACCGGTTCCAGGATGTCCAGGGCCGCGCGCGGCTGCAGCGCCCCGCGCTCGCGCAGCACGTCCCTGAGGGTGCAGCCGGAGACGTACTCCATGGCGAGGTAGACGTACGACCCGTCGGTGCCCTGGTCGAAGACCTGCACGACGTTCGGGTGGTCGAGGCGGGCGACCGACTTGGCCTCGCGTATGAACCGCTCGACGAAGGAGCCGTCGGCCGCCAGCGTCGGGTGCATCACCTTCAGCGCGAGCACACGGTCCAGACGGGTGTCCAGGGCCCGGTAGACCGTGGCCATCCCGCCGACCGCGATCCGCGCGTCGACGCGATAGCGGCCGTCGAGCACCTGCCCGACGAGAGGGTCCTGAAGGGTCGTATCCACGCTGGTGAGTCTACGAGGGTGCACTGTCGGCGCAGGCCGCTGCGGGGACACCGGGGCCCGACTGCAGCCGAGCTGTGACGCACGCCTGTTCGGGACCGTTCAGAATGCCGGCCGCTCCGGGTCCAGCCGGGCCATGCCTCCCGTCGGCGACGACGCCTCGGCGAAGTGACGGCGCGGAATGCGGCCCGCGCGCCGCGCCAGCCGGCCGGCCTCCACCGCGTGCCGCATGGCCTCCGCCATCAGGACCGGTTCCTGGGCCCGCGTCACCGCCGAGGCAAGCATCACACCCGCGCACCCCAGCTCCATCGCCAGCGCCACGTCCGACGCCGTGCCCGCGCCCGCGTCCAGGATGACCGGCACGCGCGCGTGCTCCACGATCAGCTCGAAGTTGTGCGGGTTGCGGATGCCGAGCCCGGACCCGATCGGGGAGCCCAGCGGCATGATCGCGGCGCAGCCGACGTCCTCCAGCTTGCGCGCGAGCACAGGGTCGTCGTTCGTGTACGGCAGCACGGTGAAGCCGTCGTCCACCAGCGTCTCGGCCGCCTCCAGCAACTCGATCGGGTCCGGCAGCAGGGTCCGCTCGTCGGCGATGACCTCCAGCTTCACCAGGTCCGTGCCGAGCGCCTCGCGCGCGAGGCGTGCGGTGAGCACGGCCTCGCCCGCCGTGTAGCAGCCCGCGGTGTTCGGCAGCACCCGGATGCCCAGCTTGTCGAGCACGGACAGGACCGAGCCGTGCACCGAGGCGTCGACGCGCCGCATCGCCACCGTCGTCAGCTCCGTACCGGACGCCACCAGCGCCCGCTCCAACACGTCCGGACTGGGCGCGCCACCGGTCCCCATGATCAGCCGGGACGAGTAGGTCGTACCCCCGAGGACGAAGGGATCGTCAGCCATGGGTCAGCCTCCTTGGACGGCGGTGAGGACCTCGACGCGGTCTCCCTCGGAGAGGGACGTCGACGCCCACTGCGTGCGCGGGACGACGGTTTCGTTGAGGGCGGCGGCCACGCCCGAGGGGGCCGCGGTCAGGCTCCGCACCACCGCGTCGAGGGCGGTACCGGGAGCGACCTCGCGGGTCTGCCCGTTGACCGAGATGTTCATGCGGGCTGCTCCGTGAGTGCGGCGGCGGTGAAACGCCGGGGGGTGAAGGGGCGGGCCTCCTCCGGGAGCTGCCCGGTGGTCAGCACATGTGCCATGACGTCACCGGTGACCGGGGTGAGCAGGACGCCGTTGCGGTAGTGGCCGGTGGCCAGCAGCAGGCCCTCCAGCTCCGTGGGTCCGAGCAGCGGCGCGTTGTCCGGGGAGCCCGGGCGCAGACCCGCCCGCGTCTCGGTGAGCGGCAGTTCGGTGATCCCGGGCACCAGCTCGTGCGCGTCCCGCAGCAGCTCGTACACCCCACCCGCGGTGACCGTGGTGTCCCAGCCCAGTTCCTCGCTGGTGGCGCCGACCACCAGCTCGCCGTTCTCGCGCGGCACGAGGTAGATGGCGCCCCCGCGGACCACGGCGCGCACCGTACGGCTCAGGAACGGCGCGTACCGCTCCGGCACGGTCAATCGCAGCACCTGTCCCTTCACGGGGCGTACGGGCGGCAGGACGTCGTCCGGGACGCCCTCGAGCCGCCCGCTGAGGCTGCCTCCGGCGAGAACGACCTGCCCGGCGGCGAGCTCGGTGCCGTCGGCGGTCCTGACCCCGGCCGCCCGGTCCCGCACCACGGTGAGCCGCTCGGCCCACACCCGGTGGAACACCACTCCGGCGCGTTCACAGGCCGTCACCAGGGCCGCGGCGAGACGGCGCGGGTCGATCTGGTGGTCGCCGTCGACCCTGAGCCCCCCGCGCACGCCCGGCGCGAGCATCGGCTCCAGCCGGCGGCACTCGCGCCCGCTCAGCCACTCCGACTCCAGCCCCGAGCGCTGCTGCAGGGCGTGCAGTTCGCGCAGCTCGGCGCGGTCGTCGGCGTCGAGAGCGACGGCGAGCGTGCCGCAGCGGCGGTAGCCGAGGTCCTGACCGGTGGCCTCGGTCAGCTCGGCGGCGAAGTCCGGGTAGCGGCGCGCGGACTCCAGGTTCAGACCGAGCAGCGTCTGCTCGCCGTAGTGCAGCTCGGTGACGGCGGCCAGCATCCCGGCGGCCACCTGCGCGGCTCCGCCGCCCGGCTCCGGGTCCACCACGGCGGTGGCGAACCCGCGCCGTGCCGCCCGCCAGGCGGTCACGAGCCCGATGATCCCGCCCCCGATGACGAGGACGTCCGACACGGTCGACGGTCCGTGGGGTGTCGACGGTTCGTCCGGTGTACGCGACATGGGCGTCCAGCCCCTCCCTTCGCCGGCATGACCCGGATCAGGTTCGTACGGTCGGAGGCCGTCCCAGCCTCCCTCTCAGCCCGGTGCGCCGGGCTCCCGCGAGTGCTTACGGTGGCCACCCTAGCCCTCAGGGCATCGGCCTTGTAAGACAGCCTCCCGCGGCTCGGCGCGCTGTGGAGGACGTCACTCAGCACGCCCCCTGACTGACAATTTGTCAGTTGTCTATGGTGATCAGGTGGGCGATCAGGTGAGCGAGCAGACGCAGGCACGGGGCGGTACGGCACGGCGCGTCGTCGTTGTGGGTGCGGGCATGGCCGGGGTGCAGACCGCGGTCGCCCTGCGCGAACAGGGCTTCACCGGCAGCGTGACGCTGATCGGGGCGGAGCCGCACCAGCCGTACGACAGGCCGCCGCTGTCCAAGGCCGTGCTGCTCGGCAAGGCCGAGGGCTCCGCCTTCGACGTGGACTTCGAGGGGCTGGGGATCGAGCTGGAGCTGGGCCGGGAGGCGACCGGCCTGCGCCCCGAGGACCATGAGCTGGACACCGAGCGGGGCCCCGTCCCGTACGACGTCCTGGTCGTGGCGACCGGTGCGGAGCCGATCCGGCTGCCGGGCGCGGAGGGCGTCCCCGGGGTGCATCTGCTGCGCACGCTCGACGACGCCGAGCGGCTGCGGCCGGTGCTGGCCCGGCAGCACGACATCGTGGTCGTGGGCGCGGGCTGGATCGGCGCCGAGTTCGCCACCGCCGCGCGCGAGGCGGGCTGTGCGGTGACCGTGGTCGAGGCGGCGGACCGGCCGCTCGCGGGGGCCCTGCCCGCCGAGGTCGCGGCGCCGATGACGGCCTGGTACGCGGACAGCGGGGCGGAACTGCGCACGCACGCGCGCGTGGAGCGCGTCGAGCCGGGCGCGGTGGTGCTGGACGACGGCTCCCGGGTGCCGGCCGGAGCGGTGGTGGTGGGCATCGGGGCCCGGCCCGCCACGGCCTGGCTGGCCGGGTCCGGAATCGAGCTCGGCGTGCACGGCGAGGTGCTGGCCGACGACCATCTGCGCACCTCGGTGCCGGATGTGTACGCGGTCGGCGACTGCGCGTCCTTCCCGTCGGGCCGCTACGAGGAGCGCCTGCTGGTCCACCACTGGGACAACGCCCTTCAGGGGCCGCGCACGGTGGCCGCGAACATCATCGGTCAGACGCCGGTGGCGTACGACCCGGTGCCGTACTTCTGGTCGGAGCAGTTCGGCCGGTTCGTCCAGTACGTGGGCCACCACGCGTCCGCCGACACGACGGTGTGGCGCGGGGACCCCGCAGGAGCGGCCTGGACGGTCTGCTGGCTGCGCGCGGGCCGCCTGGTGGCCCTGCTGGCCGTCGGCCGTCCGCGGGACCTGGCGCAAGGGCGCCGCCTGATCGAATCGGGCACCCCCATGGACCCGACCCTGTTGTCGGACCCGTCCCGTCCGCTGAAGGAGGCGACGTCGTAGGCGGCGGCGCCGGACGCCCCCGCCGCCTTCGCACCCCACGGAGCAGCACCCCGCCCGGCGGTACTCACCCCTCCGGCTAACCCCGCCGGAGGCGCCCCGCTTCCGACTGTCAGTCCCGGATGGCACGCTTGATCCCGTGACCGAGATTGACGCAAAGATCGATGCTCTCGTCCCCGCCTGGCTCACCGTGCCCGACATCGCGGAAGCCCTCGGTGTCGAGGTGACCCGCGTACGGCAGCTGGTCAAGGAGGGCCAGCTCATCGCCGTCCGCCGAGGCGAGAACAAGGCGCTGCACGTCCCCGCCGCCTTCATCGACGGGGACAAGGTGGTCAAGGGCCTGTCCGGCACCCTGACCCTGCTGCGGGACGACGGCTTCACGGTCGAAGAGATGATCGAGTGGCTCTTCACCCCCGACCCGACCCTGCCCGGTACCCCCGCGCAGGCTCTCCGCGAGAATCGCGGCACGGAGGTGAAGCGCCGCGCGCAGGCGCTCGCCGTCTGATCCGATCCAGCCCGATCGGACCTGACCCGATCGGACCTGACCCGATCGGACCTGACCCGATCGGACCGGTTCCGGTCTGATCGGGCCCGCAGACAAGAACAACCGTCCGGCGTACGGGCCGCGGGCCACCGGGACACGCCCCCGGCCCGGCCGACCGCACCCCGCCGCGGCCCGTACGCCACCGACAACGGGGGAACACCACCGTGCCCGACACCGCCCGCACCGCCCGGCTCGCCGACGCCCGCGTCTACCTGTGCACGGACGCCCGCAAGCGCCAAGGCGACCTCGCCGAGTTCCTCGACGCGGTCCTCGCCGGGGGCGTCGACATCGTGCAGCTGCGCGACAAGGGCATGGAGGCCGCCGAGGAGCTGGAGCACCTGGAGGTCCTCGCCGAGGCCTGTGCCCGCCACGGCAAGCTCCTCGCGGTGAACGACCGCGCGGACGTCGCCCACGCCGGCCGCCCCGACGTCCTGCACCTAGGCCAGGGCGACCTCCCCGTCCCCGCGGCCCGCGCCATCCTCGGCGACGACATCCTCATAGGCCGCTCCACGCACTCCGAGACGGAGGCCGAGGCCGCCGCCGTCCAGGAGGGCGTGGACTACTTCTGCACCGGCCCCTGCTGGCCCACCCCCACCAAGCCCGGCCGGCACGCCCCCGGTCTCGGCCTGGTCCGCCACACCGCCGCGCTCGGCACCGACCGCCCCTGGTTCGCCATCGGCGGCATCGACCTCGGCAACCTGGACCAGGTCCTCGATGCCGGCGCCCGCCGCGTGGTGATCGTCCGCGCGATCACGGAGGCGGACGACCCGGGCGCGGCGGCGGCCGAGTTCGCCAAGCGGCTGCGCTCCGCGTAGGGGTGCCCGGAGGCCGGTCCTGCCCCCGCGTTGTCCGAAGGGTGGACAACAAGTCGGCAATTCGGGCAAATACCCACTGTCTGGTTGGGGGACCGGCGCCCCCTGGCTAACCTGCGACTATGGCCCTCGGAACCGCATCCACGAGGACTGATCGCGCACGGACCGTGCGCGACATCCTCGCCACCGGCAAGACGACGTACTCGTTCGAGTTCTCGGCGCCGAAGACCCCTCAGGGCCAGCGGAACCTGTGGAGCGCGCTCCGAAGGGTCGAGGCGGTCGCCCCCGACTTCGTCTCCGTCACGTACGGCGCCGGCGGTTCCACCCGTGCGGGCACGGTCAAGGAGACCGAGCAGATCGTCGCCGACACCACGCTCACCCCGGTCGCCCACCTCACCGCGGTCAACCACTCCGTCGCCGAGCTGCGCAACATCATCGGCCAGTACGCCGACGCCGGGATTCGCAACATGCTCGCGGTGCGCGGCGACCCGCCCGGCGACCCCATGGGCGAATGGGTGCCGCACCCCAGGGGCCTGACCTACGCGGCCGAACTCGTCCGGCTCATCAAGGAGTCGGGCGACTTCTGCGTGGGCGTCGCCGCCTTCCCGGAGATGCATCCCCGCTCCAGCGACTGGGACACCGACGTCGCGCACTTCGTCGACAAGTGCCGGGCCGGCGCCGACTACGCGATCACCCAGATGTTCTTCCAGCCGGAGTCGTACCTGCGGCTGCGTGACCGGGTCGCCGCGACCGGCTGCGAGACCCCGGTCATCCCCGAGGTCATGCCCGTGACCAGTGTGCGGATGCTTCAGCGGCTGCCCCAGCTCAGCAACGCCGCCATCCCCGACGCCCTGAAAGAGCGGATCCTCGCGGCGAAGGACGATCCGGCGGCGGTACGCTCGATCGGCATCGACTTCGCCACGGAGTTCTGCGCGAGGCTGCTGGCCGAGGGGGTCCCCGGGTTGCACTTCATTACACTCAACAACTCCACGGCGACGCTGGAGATCTACGAGAACCTGGGCCTGCACCACCCGCAGCGGGCCTAGACCGCCGCACCCGTATGCGACACACTGCGTAGCGGCCACTGGGAGAGGGGCGTACATGGGCTGGACGGTCCTCTACATCGCGTTCGGCATCGTCGCGCTGTGGCTGCTCGGTGAGGTGCTGCTGCAGTACAAGGCACGCCTGCGCTGGCGGCTACTCGCGTTCGTCGGATTCCTCGGCGTCGTGTTGGGCGTCCTGATCCCCTCCGTGCTGGTCATCGCCCTGGGCGCGGCCGCCTTCGCGGTCGGGCAGACCTACGTCACCCTGTCGTTCCGCCGCGGGTTCGCCTCCGGCTGGGCGGTCGGCAACCGCCCGCGCGAGGGCGCGGGCACCGGCAGCAAGCGCCGCCGGGGCGAGAAGGCGCGCCAGCAGCAGGCACCGCAGGACACCGACCTGGAGCAGGCGGCCGCTACGACGACGATGCCTGCCGGAACGTACCGCCAGGACGACGCGTACGACGAGGACGACCACGACGACGTCTTCACCCGCCCGGGGACCACCCCGTCCGCGGAGACCGCGGCCGAGGCCACCGCCGTCTACGAGCCGCAGCCGCTGCCCGAGGAGACCGGCTCCTACGGCGTCTACACCGACACCGCCTACAACACCACCGCCGGACAGCCCCAGGAGCAGCAGGCCTACGCCTACGACGGCTACTCCGGATACGGCCAGGAGCAGCACTACGGGTACGGGGGCGGCCAGCAGCAGTACGGCGCCTACCCCGACCCGTACCAGGGCACGGAGACCTACGGCGGCGGCTCGTACGACGGCGCGTACGGCGGCGGGCAGCAGCAGTACGGGCAGCAGGCGTACGGTCAGGAGCAGTACGCCACCGGCACCTACGGGGAGACCCCGGCCGGCGGTGTCTGGGTGCCCCAGCAGCGCACCACCGACGACGCCCTCGGCGGCGAACTCCCGCCCGAGCAGCCGTACCCCTACCAGGACAACGGCACCGCGCACGGCAACGGCTACGACGAGCGCTACCGCTTCTAGTGCCGCGACAGGCAACGTTCGCCCCGTCGCGACGCCCGGCACGCTCCCCCAAGCTCTTCGAGCAGGGGGTACCCCCAGAGCACGCACCGGACGCCGCTCCTTGACGGGCAAACGTTGCCTGCCGCGGCACTGGAGCCGCCCGGGGCGCCTACTGCGAGCCCCGGAAGTCCGGTCCCTCCACGATGAGCCCGGCGACCAGGGCGCCCGACATCCCGGCGTGGGGAAGACCCCCGCCCGGGTGGGACCAGCCGCCCACGAGATGAAGGCCGGGGAAGCGGGTGGTGTTGGCCGGGTGCAGAAAGCGGCCGTCGCCCGCTGCGAGCGCGGGCGCGGGAACGGCCCCCCACTCGGCGCCCGTTTCCTGCTCGATGTGGCCCGGCGTGCGTATCTCCCGCCACAGGAGCCGCTCCCGCAGCCCTGGGACGGCGGCCTCCGCCACCGTGACCATCAGATCGGCGAAGCGCTCCGCGGACCCGCCCACGGCCCACTCCTCCTCGGACGGGGCAACCGCGGACAGCACCACGGACTCGTGCCCGTCGTCCGGGCGCAGCGCCGGGTCGTCCGGGCGCAGGACGGTCACCGTGGGCCGCACGCCGTCCGCGGCGACGGAGCGCAGCGAGTCCAGCTCAGCGCTCCTGTCGGGCGTGTGCACCACCGTGCGGTGCGCCGCCCCGGCCTCACGCGGACCGCGCAGCGCCAGCAGCACCGTGAACCGCGCGGGCCGTGCGGCGTCGGGCACGTGCCGTACGTCGCCCTCGTCCTGGAGCAGGTGATCCGTCAGACGGTGCAGCCGCCCGGCGTCCATGCCCGCCACGACGTGCTCCGCCTCCGCCACCGACCCCCCGGCCAGCTCCACCCCCGCCGCCCGGCCGTCCTTCTCGACGATCCCGGTGACCTCGGCGCCGAAGACGAACTTCACCCTCCGGGCCAGGCACCGCTCGTACACGGCCCGCGCCAGCTCCCGCATCCCACCGCCGACGTACCACATGCCGAAGGCGTGCTCCATGTACGGCAGTACCGCCGCGCTTGCCGGGGTGGTGCGTGGATCCAGGCCGTAGGCCAGGGCGTGGCTCTCCAGCAGGGCCGCGAGCCGCGGGTCGCGCAGCTCCCAGGCGCCGACCTCGGCGAGCGTGCCGGCCCGCCGCGTGCGCAGCAGCCGCTTGTGCGGCACCGCCGGATACGGCTCCTTCTCCGCCAGCACCTGCCAGTTGGGCCACAGCGGCTCCTCCAGCAGCGGCCGGCGGGTACGGTCCCAGGCCTCGCGGGCCCGCACCAGGAAGTCGCCCCAGCGCTCGCCCGCCCCCGCGCCCAGCGCCTCGTCCAGGGCCGCGACGACACCCGCGCGTGAGGCGTTGGGCAGCGAGACCTCGGTGCCGTCCGCGAAGATGTGCCGTGACGACGGGTCCACCTGGACCAGCTCGACGCAGTCCTCCAGCGGCTCCTTGCCGGTCTTGACGAACAGATCGCGCCAGACCGCGGGCAGCGGCAGCAGGCCTGGGCCGGTGTCGAAGGAGAAGCCGTCGCGGGAGAAACGGCGCACCGCGCCGCCGTACGTCTCCGTACGCTCGTACACCACCACCCGGTGGCCCGCGACGGCCAGCCGGGCGGCGGCCGCCATCGCGCCCATCCCGGCGCCGATCACCGCAATCCGTGCCATGCCTGCGACCTTATCGGCCGCCGCCGACAATCCGGCCGCGGGCCGGTGACCGGGGCCTTCCGGCACATCCGTGCCGTGGGGGTGAGCGCTCAGCCCTGAGTATCCGTACCTAGCCGGAGAGATGAGTATCTGCGCGGATGGGGTCCGACCTGCGCGGACGAGAGAGTGGAGGCACGGAAAGGGGCACGGCTCCGGCACCGCCGACACGGGGCGGCGGAACGGTGCCCGCCCTTGACCGCTCCTTCCGCCGGCACTTCTCCGGCGGAAGCGAGGCAGGGGGAGACCCGGGGGAAGGACCGAACGGGGGTCACGGGGGCACGACGGAGCGCCGGTTCGAGGCGGCCCGCCAAGGGCGCGGCCACCAGGAACCGGCGCTTCCGGCTGCCGAGCGCCGCGGCCGTCCGCGCCCCCACGCGCGGCCAGTCAGCCCTACCGGCCGTCCAGCAGCCCCTATCGGCCGCCGCTCACGCGCCCCTGGATCAGCCGTGACAGCGCCGCGTGCACGTCGTCCAGGGAGCGCTCCGGCTGGAACGACTGCCAGTCCAGCGCCGCCACCAGCACCATGCCGACCAGTGCCGCGGCCGTCAGCGGGACGTCGATCTCGTCGCTGAACTCGCCGCTCTCCACGCCCGCGCGCAGCACGTCCTCGATCGCCGCGACGACCTGCCGGCGGACCACCATGAGCGTGGACTGCCAGGCCCGGTTGGTGCGCCACAGCTCGGCCACGTACAGCTGGGTGAAGGACGGGTAGCGGGCGATGAAGGCGAGCCCGGCGCGGATCATGGCGTCCAGGGCGTCCACCGTGGTCCCGCCCGCCCGGTCGCTCTGCTCGGCCGCGTCCCTCAGGGAGGCGGTGAGGAGCCCCACACCGTGCCGCAGCAGCTCCTCGAAGAGGACTGACTTGCTCGCGAAGTTGTAGTAGACCGTGCCCTTCGCGACCCCGGCCCGCTCGGCGATCTCGTCGACGGTGGTCGCGGAGAACCCCTGCTCCGCGATCAGGGTGACGGCTGCCTCGTAGAGCTTCTGCCGGGTCGCCTCGCGGCGGCCTGAGCCGCCCGACGTAGCGGCGCTGCTGCGTTCCATGGCCCTGATTGTCACAGGTACGGCCCGGTGGGAGGGCCCGGACCTCACAGGTTCAGTTCCGGGTGCAGTCGGTCCAACGTCCACACCTGCCTGCGCCGGGCCGACAGGGCGGTCAGCGCGAGGGCGCCCGCGGTGAACGCGGCGAGCACGGCGGACGCCTGCCACACGGGTCCCAGGCCGCCGCCCGTGATGAGCCTGCGCAGCGCTGCGACGACGTAACTCATCGGCAGGAAGGGGTGGATGGCGTTGAAGAAGCCCGGGGACGTCTGCACGGGGTAGGTGCCGCCCGCGGACGTCAGCTGGAGCATCAGCAGGGCGAGGACGAGGATCCGGCCGGCCGCCCCGAAGCGGGCGTTCAGCCACTGGACGAGCGCCGCGAAGCACGCCGCCACCAGGAACAGGAACCCGATCGTCCCCGCCGCCCGCGTCATCTCCAGGCCGATCGCCCAGTGCAGCACGGCCATCAGGGCGGCCGTCTGCAGCACACCCACGGCGGCCACCGGCAGCCACCCCGCCAGCGCGATGCGCCAGGCGGAGGCGCCCGCCGCGAGCGCGCGCCGGTTCATCGGCGGGATCAGCATGTACGCCACCATCGCGCCCACCCACAGGGACAGCGGGATGAAGTACGGGGCGAAACCGGTGCCGTAGTTGGGCGCGTGGTGCAGGTCCCGGGAGGCCAGCCGCACCGGGTCCGCCATGACCTGGGTGCGCCGGTCGCGGTCCTGCTTGCCGTAGTCGGGGATCTTCCCCGCGCCGTCGTGCAGTCCGCCGGCGAGCTTCCCGGAGCCGTCGGCGAGCTTGTACATACCGCCGTTCAGGTCAATCGCGCCGCTCTCCAGCCTGCCGATGCCCGAGTCCAGGTCGGCCGCCCCGGACCGGGCGGTGCCGAGGCCGGTGTGCAGGGTCCGGGCCCCCTTGGCGACCTGGGCGGCGCCCTTGTTGAGCGCGTCCACCTTGGAGACCGCGTCGTCGAGGTCGTCGGACAGGTGCGGTGCCGCCTGGGCGAGCGCCCGGGCCTGCCGCTGGAGGGTCTTGAGGTCCTGCCGCATGGCGGTCATGTCGCCGTGGTAGTCCCGCACCACGGTGTTCACGTCCTCGGCGAGCCGCGCCGCGTCCGCCGCGGCGTCCTTCGCCTTCTTCAGGTCCTCGCAGGCGGGATCGGGCAGGACCTGGTTCACGCAGCGCTTCGCGTACACCGCGTCCAGCGTCTCGGACGCCTCCCGCGTGCCCTTCTCGGCGACGGGGGCCGCGGTGACGAAGGCGTCCAGGTGCTCGCTGATGACGTCGGCCGAGTCGGCCACCACGGTCGCGGTGTCGGCGATCTGCCGGCCGTCCTTCCTCAGGAAGGGCCGCACCTGGTCGGCCGCTCCGTGCACCCGGTCGGCGAGGGCCTGGGTGCCGTCCGCGACCTGCTGGGCGCCGTCCTGGAGGTCGCCCGCGCCCTGGTCGAGCTTCTTCAGACCGTTCGAGAGCTTTCCGCTGCCGTTCCTGGCCTCCTCCAGGCCGTCGGCGAGGTCCTTGGAGCCCTTCTCCGCCTTGCCGATCCCGCCGGTGAGCCGGTCGGCGCCGTCGGCGGCCTTCACGGTCGCCCCGTGGATGTCCGAGAACGAGATGAAGATCCGGTCGAGGAACGACCGCGACGCCTTGGTGGAGGCGGCCGCGCGCACCTCGGCGAACACCGTCTTGGAGATCTGCCCGACGATGTAGTTGTTGGCGTCGTTCGTCCGCACCTGGAGGGCGCCGGTCTCGGGGGAGTCACCGGAGCTGGAGGCGATCCTGGCGCTGAAGTCGGACGGCATGGTCAGCGACAGGTAGTAGGTGCCGTCCTCGACGCCCTTCCTGGCTTCGGCGGCGCTCACCCGGTGCCACTCGAAGGTGTCGCTCTTGAGCAGCCCCTTGACGAGGTCGGCGCCCGCGGTGAGCTTCCGGCCGGCCACGGTCGCCCCCTTGTCGTCGTCGACGAGCGCCACGGGGATGCGGTCGAGCCGCCCGTAGGGGTCCCAGAACGACCACAGGTACAGGGCGCCGTACAGCAGCGGCAGCAGCAGGAGCGCGACCAGCGCCGCACGGGGCAGCTTTCCCCTGCCGAACCGCCTGAGCTCAAGCGCGGCCAGTTTCGGCGAGCGCATCCGCCGTCTCCTTGTCGTCGTCACCGTCTTGGGTCGGCTCGTCGGGAGTGGTCTCGGTGTCCTCGCGCGCGTGCCGCGCGCCGGATGCCGCCGACACCACGACCGCGTCCTCGGGCGCCTCGGCACACACCGCGAGGACGGTCGTCCCGTTCTCGGTCAGCGACCTCAACAGGCCCCAGGCTTCGGCTCGTTCGGCGGAGGACAGCTTGAGGTCGGCGTCGTCGACGGCGAGCAGGCGAGGCCGGCCGATCAGGGCCAGCGCCACCGACAGCCGCAGTGCCTCAAGACGCTCCAGGTCGCGTACGGCGGTCCGGCGGCCCTTGGGCAACTGTTCCGGGTCGAGTCCGGCGGCTGCGAGGGCGGCGTCGATCCGGCCTGCCGCATCGGCCGCCCGATCACTCCTTGGCCGCAGCAGCGCGCGCAGGGAGTCCCCGAACCTGCTTTCCAGCAGGGCGCGTTCGCGCAGGTGCTCGCCGACGGTCAGGGCCGGGTCGAGGTCGGTGACGCCCGGCACGTGCGCGAGCGCGCTGATCCGGCGCACGGCGGACATCTCCTTGGGCAGCCGGTGCCCGCCGACCGTGGCCCGCCCCTCACTCGGCTTCATCCTCCCGGTGAGCGCCAGCAGCAGACAGGTGCGGCCGGAGCCCGAAGGGCCCTCGACGGCGATGAGCGAGCCGGGTTCCGCGTCGAGGGCCACGCCTTGGAAGGCCCAGCCGCGCGGTCCCTCCACCCCCAAGCCGGTGGCGCTGACGGCGACCCCTGTCGCCGTCTCCTGCATGTCCATGTCCCCCTCCATGTCCCCCTCGTTCCCCTGGGTGGGGCACCCAGTCCCGGGCTCCCGTCGCGGGGCCGGGGCTTTTGAACTGACTGGTCAGTGCAAAAACTACTCCGAACTTTTGAACGAAGCAAAAGAGCAGGTCAGAACGGATTGTCGGTGCCATACCTCACGATGGGCACATACGGCACCCCGTATCAGGGCGTGCCGTCACACAGACGACAGGAGGTTCGTCATGGCCAGTCACCACGCAGCCGCCGCACGCCGGCGCCGCGGCACCGGCCCTGCCCCCTCACTGACCGGACCGGCGAGCGACGTGCACCCCGTGCTGCGCCGCGCCACGGCCCCGCCCGCCGCCCTCGACCTGCTCGCCCAGGCCCGCGCCGCACTGGAGGAGGCCACCCTCCTCGAAACACCGAACGAGCGGTACGCGACGGCCCATCTGGCGGCCCTGCGCACCGCAGCCGCCGTGCTCGCCGCGCGCGGGCGCCCGGAGCCGACCGCACGGCGCCGCGCGAAGATCCGCAGTGCCTGGGAAGTCCTCCCCGAGATCGCGCCCGAACTCACCGAGTGGAGTGCGCTGTTCGCCTCCGGCGCCCTCCGCCGAGCCCGCGCCGAGGCCGGCATCCGGGGTGCGGCCGGCACCCGGGACGCGGACGACCTGATCCGGGACGTGGCGATGTTCCTGCGCCTGGTGGAGCGGATGCTGGTGCTCCAGCCGGTGCTTCCGCAACCGCGCCAGGAGGCCGAGCGGGAGATGCCGGACGCGGGGTGACGGATCCCGGCGGGGTGAGGGGTCCGGGTCGGGGGCCGGAGGCAATAGGGTGGAGGCGCCTGAAGTCTTTCGCCCTGGTAACGGGGGCCGGAAGGCCGTCCGATCGCTCCGCCGAACACCAGGCGGTGCCGCGCCGAGGAGTCAACTGCCGTGTCGGACCCGATGCGACCCCGCGCCTCCCTCCGTACCGCTGTTGTCTGGGAGGTCCTCCAGGACGCCCTCGAGCGCCGGGTCAAAGCCACCGGACGGCAGGCGCTCGACGTCCTCGACACCGGCGGCGGCAGCGGCCACTTCGCCGTGCCCGTCGCCCGCCTCGGCCACCGCGTCACCGTCGTCGACCCGAGCCCCAACGCGCTGTTCGCGCTGGAGCGCCGGGCCGCCGAGGCCGGTGTCGCCGACCGGGTGCAGGGCGTGCAGGGGGACGCGCACGGCCTGTTCGACGTGGTCGAGCCCGGCGGCTACGACGTGGTGCTCTGCCACGGCGTCCTGGAGTACGTCGACGACCCCGCCGAGGGCGTTCGCAACGCCGTCGAGGCCCTGCGCCCCGACGGTGTCCTCAGCCTGCTCGCCGCGGGCCTCGGCGGTGCCGTGCTCGCGCGGGCCCTCGCGGGGCACTTCAAGGAGGCCAGGCAGGCGCTCCAGGACCCGAACGGCCGCTGGGGCGAGAGCGACCCCGTACCGCACCGCTTCACCGCGCAGCAACTCACCGCGCTCGTCGAGGACGCGGGACTGCGCGTGGGTGCGGTGCACGGCGTGCGGGTCTTCGCGGACCTGGTGCCCGGAGTGCTGGTCGACACCGAGCCGGGCGCGCTGGAGGCGCTGCTCAAGCTGGAGGCCGCGGCGGCCGAGTCCCCGGCGTTCCACTCCGTGGCGACCCAGCTGCACGTGCTCGGTGAGACCGAGGAGGCCGCCAAGGCCTGAGCGGCCTGTCGTGACGCCCCGCTGATCAGCGGCTTGGTGGCGGATGGAGTACGCCACAGGCCCTCCGATCGGGCGCCCCGCGCCGTATGATCGAGGGAGACCGATCGGCATGACGGGTCAGCCGCTGGGGAATGAAGATCTCAGCGAGCCGGGACGGGCATGGCGGATTCCGGTTGGCCAATTGGCGTAGAGGGGCGGGTTTCAAGGGGGCGATTCCCTGCCTATCCTGAAGGGGACCCCCGGTCGCCCCGGCGACTGCACGATGAGGAGGACTCCGTGCCGCTCTCGGAGCACGAGCAGCGCATGCTCGAGCAGATGGAGCGAGCGCTGTACGCCGAAGATCCCAAGTTCGCGTCGGCGCTTGAGGGAAGCGGGCTGCGTACGTACACCCGGCGGCGGGTCTACCAGGCGGTCGCGGGCTTCCTCGTGGGTATCGCGCTCCTCATGGCCGGAATGGTCGCGAAGCAGATCTGGATCAGCGTGGTGGGATTCCTCGTCATGCTGGGCTGTGCGGTGCTCGTGGTCACCGGTTGGCGGAAGGTTCCCAAGCCGGGTGAGCAGGGAGCGCCGGGCATCCGCGGTCAGGTGCGTCAGCGACGCTCCATGATGGACCGCATCGAAGAGCGCTGGCAGCGCCGACGGGACGAACAGGGCCAGTAGCGGTAGCCCTCGGGCACCGGCCGAAAACGTGACGCAACAGGGGCGACCGGACGGTCGCCCCTGTTGTTGTCCCCGGGAGGGGCGCCCGACCCGGGCCGACTGTCACCGCCGCAGTTTCCCGGCGACGGGCGCCTGCCCGGGCGGGCGCAGTGCCGCAGAACACCATTACACCTGGCGCACCTGGCACCTGGCACCTGGCACCTGGCGCCGTGGTTCCGCCGGTCTCCGAAGCCGCCCCGAACCCGGACCGGACCCGTCTGCCGTGCCGCAGGCCGGCATCGTCCGTCCGGCGGGGGAGGAGCCCGTGCCGCCGGCCCGGATCCGGGCCGGCGGCACTCCGTCTCAGCTCCCTTGCTGGCCCGACGGGCGGCGCATCAGGGCGGTCCAGCGGGCCGTCCAGCGGGCCCTCAGATCGGCCCAGCGGTCCGCCGCCGCCCATACCGCGCGCATCGCCGACGGTGGCGCCACGATCGCACGGAGGCGGGTCCGCCGGTTGACCGTCGAGCGCAGGGACGCCCGCAGCTTCCGCACGTCGTCCACCAGGCCCGTCTCGGACCGCGGCTCCGGCGCGTACAGCACCTGCTCCACCGCGCCCGCCACCCGGTGCACGGCACCGGCCGTCTCGGGGTCCAGCCGGCCGAGCCGCACGATCCGCTCGGCCGCCTTGCGCGGGGTCAGCGCGTCGTCCGGCGCGATGCCGTAGTCCCACGCCGTGTCCGTGAGCTCCCGCCACACGGCCAGGGTGTGCCCCACGGCCGCCTCGGGCGCCCGGCTGGAGGCGGCCTCACCGCGCAGCACCGTCACCCCCACGTCGTCCGCGTCCCCGTCACCACCGCGATCCCCGCGGCGGACGCGGGCGAGCGGCGGCACGGAGGGGGCGTGCCGCGCGGAGGCCAGCCGCACCGACCGGCTCCTGAGCCGCCAGAGCATCGGCGTCAGCGGCACCGCCACCAGCACCAGACCCAGCAGCGTCCAGAACAGCACCCGGTACCACGGCGGACCGTCGTCCCCGGAGCCCCCCGCGACCTGCGCGGACCGGCTCGGGCACCCCTCCAGCTTCCGCAGGGCCGCCGAGCAGCTCTCGCTCGCCGACGGCGCGGCGGACGACGCCGTCGACGACGACAGCGACGGCCGCGGCACCACCGGGATCTCCCCGGTCGGCGTGTTCGACTGCGTGTAGGACGGGGTCGAGCCCCGGTTCGGGGTCGGCTCGAAACGGGTCCAGCCCACGCCCTCGAAGTACAGCTCGGGCCACGCGTGCGCGTCCCGCAGCCCCACCGACATCGAACCGTCCGCCTGCGGCGACCCCGGGGTGAAACCGACCGCGACCCGCGCCGGTATCCCCAGCGTCCGTGCCATCGCGGCCATCGCGAAGGAGAAGTGCACGCAGAAGCCCTGCTTGTCCTTCAGGAACCGGGCGATCGCGTTCGGTCCGGTGCCGACCTGCACCTGGGTGTTGTAGGTGAAGCCGCCGTCGACCGCGAAGTAGTCCTGGAGCTTGACCGCCTCCTCGTAGTGGTTCGACGACCCGGCCGTCACCCTGCGGGCCGTCTGGGCCACCACGGCGGGCAGTGAGGACGGCACCTTCGTGAACTCGCGCCTCAGCGACGCAGGCGGTTCCGGCGCCTCGGCCAGCTGCTCCGCCGTCGGCTGCACGACCAGACTCCTGACGTCGTACTGCACGCCCCGTGTGTTCTGCCCGTGGTCGCCGACGAGCGTGCGGCCCACCGGTTCGTACCGCCAGCTGCCCTTGATCTTCACGCTCGTCGCCGGGTACGGCATCGGCAGCCAGTCCTGTGCGTACCAGTCCGCCGCCGAGATCCGCGTCTCGATCTCGGTCCGTCGCACGCTGCCCGCCAGCCCTGTCGGCGTCGGGAACGTGTCCGGCACCGAGGTGATGTGCCGCTGGGCGGGCTTCCAGGTGGTGCCGTCGAAGTCGTCCAGGGCGACGATCCTCAGGTACATGTCCTGGGTGTCGTCCGTGTTGGTGCGGTACGCCATGACCTGACGGTCCTGGTCCACGTTCAGGCTGTCGCGCAGCGACACCAGCGGGTTGACCGCGGAGATCGTGTTGCCGTCGCCGAGCCCCGCGCCCACCCCGGCCCCGGTGCCGTCCAGCAGCCCACCGCGCAGCGAGGGCAGGGCCAGCGGCACCACCAGGGCGACACCGAGCGCCACCGCGCCGATCCGCCGCCCGGTGCGCACGGGAGCCACCGCGCCCCCGGAGTCCGCGCCCTGGGCGCGCGGGCCGCCGGTGAAGACCCGCCCCCACTGGGAGAGCCGGTCCCGGCCCTCGGCCAGCAGCAGCATCAGATAGCCGCCGGCGGCCACCAGGAACCACACCCAGTCGGCTCCGCCGTGCGACAGGGCCGTGGCCACCGCGTACAGCGCGAGCAGCGGGAGGCCGGCCGGGGCCGCCGCACGGAACGTCACCGCCAGCGCGTCCACCAGCAGCCCGATCAGCAGCACCCCGCCGACCACCATCAGCCGGATCCCGGGTGTCAGCGGCGCCGGGCTGGTGTACCGCCCGACGTCGTCCCTGCCCGACTGCAGCAGCTCCCCGAAGTGGCGGAACGCGTCCGGGCCGGGGACGAACCCGGCGAGGGACTGCTGCCGGGCGAAGACCAGCGTGAGCAGCAGCAGGGCGACCACCACCTGGCAGGCGAGGGTCAGCGGACGTGCCAGCGGCACCCGCCGGGTCGCCGCACCCACCCCGGTCACCACCGCCACCAGCACCGCCGCCTGGAGCAGCCAGGTCGCCGGGGACACCAGCGGCAGCAGGGCGCACGACGTCATCAGCGTCGCCGCCGCGGCACAGACCGCCAGACGTGCCCGCCCGCTCATGACCGCCCCTCCGTACCGCTCACGGCGCCCACGCCCGTGCGCTGCCGGTCCGCCTCGCGCCACAGCTCCGTCAAGGCCACGCCCCGGGGCACGCGCAGAGCGGTCCAGCCCGCCTCGCGCAGCAGCCGCAGCCGCTCCTCGCTCCGGGCGCACGCGCCCGGCACATCGCCCGTCTCGCGTCCCCAGGCGTCGCTGTCCAGCACGAACGCGAGCGCGCCGCCGCTGCGCCCGCTCATCTTGGCGGCCATCGCGGTCTGCTCCTCGTCGAGATCGCCGAAGAACGCCACCAGCAGCCCCTCGTTCCCACCGCGCAGCACGTCGTAGGCGCGCGACAGACCCGCGCCGTCCGAGTGGTCGATCACGGCGAGTGTGTCCATCATCAGGCCGGCCGCGTCCGCAGACTCCTGGCTCGCGCCCGCGAACCCGTCCGCGCCCTCACCGGGCACCGAGCTGCCCGTGTCGGTCAACAGCCGCACCGAGAAGCCTCGTTCGAGCATGTGCACCAGCGTGGACGCCGCGCCCGTCACCGCCCACTCGAACGCCGAGTCGGGGCCCGCGCCCTGGAAGGCGATCGCCCGGGTGTCGAGCAGTACCGTGCACCGGGCCCGCTGCGGCTGCTCCTCCCGGCGCACCATCAGCTCGCCGTAGCGCGCGGTGGAGCGCCAGTGCACCCGGCGCAGGTCGTCACCGTACCGGTACCCGCGCGGGATCACGTCGTCCTCACCGGCCAGCGCGAGCGAGCGCTGCCGCCCGTCGCCGTACCCCTGCGCCTCACCGGCGAACCGGACCGGCGGCAGCGGCTCCACGCGCGGGATGACCGTCAGGGTGTCGTACGTGGAGAAGGACCGGGTCAGCTCGCACATCCCGAAGGGGTCGGTCAGCCGCAGCTGGAGCGGGCCCAGCGGATACCGGCCGCGCAGGTCCGAGCGCACGCGGTAGGACACCTCGCGGCGGCCGCCCGCCTCCACCCGGTCCAGGACGAACCGCGGGCGCGGCCCGAGGACGTAGGGCACCCGGTCCTGCAGCATCAGCAGCCCGGTGGGCAGCCGCGAGACGTTGTCCATGCGCAGATGGACCCGCGCCTCGGAGCCCGCGGGCACCCGCGAGGGGGACAGGCGGCGGCTGCCGGCGACCCGGTAACGCGTGCGGTACAGCACGGTCGCGCACGCCAGGGGCAGTACCGCCAGCAGGAGCCCGACCCGCAGCAGTTCGCCCTGGCCGAGGACGTAGGCGCAGATCGCGGCGGCCACACCGGCGGCGAGGAACGACCGGCCGCGCGTGGTCAGCCCGGCGAGCGCGGTGCGCAGCCCGCCCCGGGCCTCCTCGGCGGTGCGCGCCGTCCCCCCGTGGGTCATCACAGGCTCCGGGACGGCTGCTCGCCGAAGCCGCGACCCATGGTCAGGCCGGACTGCTGCTGGGGCGTCGCGGGCACGGGGGTGCTCTGCAGGATCTCCTGGACGACCTGCTCCGCCGTACGGCGGTTGAGCTGGGCCTGGGCGGTGGGCAGCAGTCGGTGGGCCAGGACGGCCACGGCGAGCGCCTGCACGTCGTCCGGCAGCGCGTACTCCCGGCCGGCCAGGGCGGCGGAGGCCTTCGCCGCGCGCAGCAGATGCAGCGTGGCGCGCGGCGAGGCGCCGAGTCTGAGGTCGGGGTGCGTGCGGGTGGCGGCGACCAGGTCCACCGCGTAGCGCCGGACCGTCTCCGCGACGTGGACGCCGCGGACGGTCTCCACCAGCTTCACGATCTCGTGCGCGTGCGCCACCGGCTGGAGGTCGTCCAGCGGACTGACCCCGCCGTGGACGTCGAGCATCTGCAGTTCGGCCTCGGGGCTGGGGTAGCCGATGGAGACACGGGCCATGAAGCGGTCGCGCTGGGCCTCGGGCAGCGGATAGGTGCCCTCCATCTCCACCGGGTTCTGGGTGGCGACCACCATGAAGGGGCTGGGCAGTTCGTAGGTCTGGCCGTCGATGGTGACCTGCCGCTCCTCCATCGACTCCAGGAGGGCGGACTGGGTCTTGGGCGAGGCGCGGTTGATCTCGTCGCCGATCACGATCTGGGCGAAGATGGCCCCCGGCTTGAACTCGAAGTCCCGCCGCTGCTGGTCCCAGATGGACACGCCCGTGATGTCCGAGGGCAGCAGGTCGGGCGTGAACTGGATGCGTCGCACCGAGCAGTCGATGGACCGGGCCAGTGCCTTGGCGAGCATGGTCTTGCCCACGCCGGGGACGTCCTCGATCAGCAGGTGCCCCTCGGCGAGCAGCACGGTCAGCGAAAGCCGTACGACCTCGGGCTTGCCCTCGATCACTCCTTCCACCGATCTGCGGACGCGCTCCACAGTGGCGGTCAGATCAGTGAGGCTCGCTCGATCGTCATAGGTCGTCACCCGGCCCTCCTCGGCCCGTTCTTTCTCCGGGCCGACGCTCTGCTGTGCGGACCGGCCCACCCCGAATCACGGACACCACGCGAGAGAAGTTCCGCGTGACGTCACAACCCGCATTCTTGCCGCCGTTACCGATTCGTGTCACTCGGCTGTGGATAACTGGCCGCGATATGTCGGCCTTACGGGCTTTCTGGCGCACCGGAGCCGGGATCTTTGTCCGAATGGACTTTTCCCGGCGCCCTGCTGACGGCGGGTGGAGTACGGGGTGGGCGCCCGGAACGTGCCGTTACGCCGGGTCGATCTCCCGCAGCAGGCCCGTCTTCACATCGAACACGAAACCGCGCACGTCGTCCGTGTGCAGCAGGAACGGCGAGCTGCGCACCCGCTGCATCGACTGGCGCACGTCCTGGTCGACGTCACGGAAGGACTCGACAGCCCAGGAGGGCCGCTGGCCGATCTCCATCTCCAGCTCGTGCCGGAACTCCTCGGTCAGCGACTCCAGGCCGCAGCCGGTGTGGTGGATGAGCACGACGCTGCGGGTGCCGAGCGCCCGCTGGCTGATGGTGAGGGAGCGGATCACGTCGTCGGTGACCACGCCGCCCGCGTTGCGGATGGTGTGACAGTCGCCCAGCTTCAGGCCGAGCGCGGCATGCAGGTCGAGCCGTGCGTCCATGCAGGCCACGACGGCGACGCCGAGCACGGGACGGGCGTCCATCCCGGGATCGGCGAACGCGGCGGCGTAGCGCTGGTTGGCCTCGACGAGTCGATCGGTGACGGAGCCCACTATGGCGCCTTCGGGACCGGCGGGTACGGATGCGGAAGTCGTCATAACCATGACGTTACTGGTCACGGGCGCTCTCGGCCTGCTGTGAGACGGGACAAAGAACGCCGCAGTGGCTTGTTGTGAGGTAATCCACACGGGACGGGAAACATCCACCGGACGGGTGAATCCTTTCGAATCCCGCTCCCGAGGCGGGCCGGTGGCGCCACGCGCGGCCCGTTGATTGACCGCGCGACAGGGTGGACTAAAGTGACGCGAAGCGGGAGGCGAGACGCTCTCCCCGCCCCCTGTTCACCCCGCAGACGCCGGCGGACGCCGACGACTCCCCGCGTGCGCGGCGCGTACGTACGGCTCGGCCTCCTCCCGCTCCCGGTCGGCTGACGCTTCCGGCGCCGGCAGGCCGCCTTGTGAGCGGGCGGGAACCTGGCGGTGCGATGCGGCCGCGCCGGATCTGAGAGGCCCCCTTGTCCGAGAGTCGACACGTGCCCGTCATGCTCCGGCAGTGCCTGGACATGCTGGCCCCGGCCCTCGCCCGGCCGGGAGCCGTCGTGGTCGACTGCACCCTCGGGCTCGGCGGCCACAGCGAGGCGCTGCTCGCGCGGTTCCCCGAGGCCCGCCTCATCGGGCTGGACCGGGACAAGGAGGCGCTGCGCCTGTCCGGGGAGCGCCTCGCCCCGTTCGGCGACCGCGCCACGCTGGTGCACGCGGTCTACGACGAACTGCCCGACGTGCTCGCCCGGCTCGGTGTTCCCCGCGTCCAGGGCGTGCTCTTCGACCTCGGCGTCTCCTCCATGCAACTCGACGAGGCGGAGCGCGGTTTCGCCTACGCCCAGGACGCCCCGCTCGACATGCGCATGGACCAGACGACGGGCATCAGCGCCGCCGAGGTCCTCAACACCTACCCGGCCGGCGACCTGGTCCGGATCCTGCGGACCTACGGCGAGGAGAAGCAGGCCAAGCGGATCGTGTCCGCGATCGTGCGCGAGCGCGAGAAGGAGCCGTTCACCAACAGCGCCCGGCTCGTGGAGCTGATCCGCGACGCGCTCCCGCAGGCGGCCAAGCGGACCGGTGGCAACCCGGCCAAGCGCACGTTCCAGGCGCTGCGCATCGAGGTCAACGGCGAACTCGCCGTCCTGGAGCGGGCGATCCCCGCGGCCGTCAAGGCGCTCGCCGTCGGCGGCCGGATCGCCGTCCTCTCCTACCACTCGCTGGAGGACCGCCTGGTCAAGCAGGTGTTCGCGGCCGGCGCGGCGAGCACTGCGCCCCCCGGGCTGCCGGTCGTCCCCGAGCGCTACCAGCCCCGGCTCAAGCTCCTCACCCGCGGTGCCGAACTTCCCACCGAGGAGGAGATCGCCGAGAACCGCCGGGCGGCCCCGGCACGCCTGCGTGGTGCCGAGCGCGTCCGTGAGGACGTCGAGTGAGCGAGGGCACCGAGTGAGTCGTACGACAACCGAGTGAGCCGCACGAAAGGGGTGGGCGAGTGAGCAGGAGGCGCGAGGAGGGTGTGGAAGCGCGCCGGGAGGGCGTGTGAGCGGCAAACCCGAACTCAAAGGCCGGGCCGCCCGGCTCGCACGGCTGATCCCCGCCGGCGGCAACCGGGCCGCCCGTACCCCCTTCGTGCTGCTCGTCGTCCTGCTGCTCGGCGGCGGCCTCATCGGGCTCCTCATGCTGAACTCCGCGCTCAGCGAGGGCGCGTTCAAGCTCGACGACCTGCAACGGCAGACCAAGAGCCTCACCGACGAGGAGCAGGCCCTCCAGCGGGACGTGGACGCCTACTCCGCCCCCGACGCCCTCCAGCGCCGGGCCCGCGAACTCGGCATGGTCCCCGGCGGCGACCCCGCCTTCCTGAGCCCCGACGGCACCGTCAAGGGCGTCCCCGGGCCCTCCGGTCAGCAGGCCTCGGTGAGCAGCGCCGCCGTGCGCCCGCCCGAGGCGCTCGCCACCGCCCCCAGCCCGGCGGCACCGCCGTCGCCGTCCCGCTCCACCCGCCCGGCGGCCACCCGCTCGGCCGCGTCCCCGACACCGGCCGCCCGTACGGCCGCGTCCCCGACCCCGCCCGTACGCCCCTCCCCGACCCCCGGCAGGTGACGGAAGTGTCCGACAGGGAACCGCCGCGCCGTCGCGTACCCGGCCCCGCCAGGCCCGTGCGGCCCGACGCCCGGCGCCGCCCGGGCCCCGGTGCCCGCCCGGCACGCCGCCCGGCCCCGGGCCGCCGCCCCGCCCCGCGCACCATCCGGCTCGGCAGCCCCCGCCCCCGGCTGCGCCTGATCGGTCTCGCACTGACCCTGGTGATGTCCGCCTTCGTCGTACGGCTGCTCCAGGTGCAGGCCGTGGACGCGAGCACGTACACCGCCAAGGCCGACCAGAACCGCTACGTCGGCCGCACCCTGGCCGCCGTCCGCGGCGAGATCACCGACCGCAACGGCGTCGAGCTGGCGAGCAGCGTGGACGCGTACGACATCACGGCCGACCCGACGCTCTTCACGCCCAAGGCCACCAAGGTCGCGGACGCCCCCGAGCAGGCCGCCGCGCTGCTCGCCCCGATCATCGGCCAGGACAGCGCCGAGATCGCCAGGAAGCTCAGGACCCCGGACACCCAGTACGTACTGCTCGCCCACCGCCAGACCCCTCAGGTGTGGAACCAGATCAAGGATCTGAAGAACACCCTCGCGGCCAAGGCGAGGACGGACCCGCACACGGCCAACGTCCTCGCCGGGGTCCTCGCCGAGCCCACCAACAAGCGCGTCTACCCCAACGGCGACCTCGCCGCCGGGGTGCTCGGCTGGGTCAACGCCGACGGCAAGGGCGCCGGCGGCATCGAGCAGCAGCTGAACCAGGAGCTGGCCGGCAAGGACGGAAAGATCCGCTACGCCCAGTCCGGCGGGCGCCTGGTGCCGACCGCGGGATCCGCCGAGACACCGGCCGTGGCCGGTTCCGACATCGAACTGACCATCGACCGCGACATCCAGTGGGCCGCCCAGAGCGCCATCACCGATCAGGTCAAGAAGTCCAGGGCGGACCGCGGTTACGTCGTGGTGCAGGACACCCGGACCGGGCAGATCCTGGCCCTCGCCAACTCGCCCGGCTTCGACCCCAACGACCTCTCGCACGCCAACTCGGCGGCCCTCGGCAACGCGGCCCTGCAGGACGCGTTCGAGCCCGGCTCCACCGCCAAGGTCATGACCATGGCGGCCGTGCTCCAGGAGAACGCCGCGACCCCGCTGACCCACGTCACCGTGCCCAACCGGCTGCACCGCGGCGACCGGCTCTTCGCGGACGACGTCGACCACGCGACCTGGTACCTGACGCTCAACGGCGTCCTCGCCAAGTCCAGCAACATCGGCACCATCCTGGCGGCCGGCCAGCTCGGCAGGACGCAGGCGCAGGCCAACCAGGTCCTGTACTCCTACCTGCGCAAGTTCGGCATCGGCCGCCCCACGGGGCTCGATTTCCCGGGTGAGACCGCCGGCATCCTCGCGCCGGCCGACAAGTGGTCGACCTCCCAGCAGTACACGATCCCCTTCGGCCAGGGCGTGTCGATCAACGCGGTGCAGGCCGCGTCCGTCTACTCGACCATCGCCAACGGCGGCGTGCGCGTCGAGCCCTCCCTGGTGCGCGGCACGAAGGGCCCCGACGGCCGCTTCACCCCGGCCCCCAAGCCCAGGACGACCAGGGTCGTCAGCGACAGGACGGCGAAGACGCTCGCCCAGATGCTGGAGGCCGTCGTGGACGACGGGCAGGGAACCGGCAACAAGGCGCGCATCCCCGGCTACCGGGTCGCGGGCAAGACGGGTACGGCCAACCGCGTGGATCCGGCCACCGGCAGGTACCGCGGCTACACGTCATCCTTCGCCGGGTTCGCCCCCGCGGACAACCCGCGTGTCACCGTCTACTGCGCGATCCAGAACGCCACGAAGGGCAGCTACTTCGGCGGCGACATCTGTGGCCCCGTCTTCAAGCAGGTGATGGAGTTCGCCCTGAAGACCCTCCAGGTCCCGCCCACCGGAGCCGCTCCCGCGAACCTGCCCGTCACGTTCACGCCATGACAAGCACAACGAAGCACTGACGAGCACTGACGAGCACCGACGAGCACCGACCAAGCACCGACGAAGCACTACGGGAAAGACCGACCAGGAACCAGCTCGTGACGACGATCACCCCCGATCCCGGGAACCACTCCCCCTCCACGCCCTCGCTTCGCTCCCGCGGGGGTGCGCCCGGTACGCTCACCGCCGTGCCACACGCTGATCAGTCCCCCATCACTCAGAAGGGCGCTTCCGTGACATATCCGGGACCGCCCAGGCCGCATCACGTCTCCGCCACACCCCTCGCGGAGCTCGCCGGTCAGCTGGGTGTCACCGCGCCGGAGGGCGCCGCCGAGGTCACGGGCATCACCCACGACTCGCGCGCCGTCCGCCCCGGCGACCTGTACGCCGCCCTGCCCGGCGCCCGAGCGCACGGCGCGGACTTCGTCGCCCAGGCCGCCGGCCTCGGCGCGGCCGCCGTGCTGACCGACCCGGCGGGCGCCGAGCGCGCCGCCGCGACCGGCCTGCCGGTCCTGGTGGTGGCCGACCCGCGCGGACGGATGGGCGAGCTGGCGGCCACGATCTACGGCCACCCCGGCCGTGACCTGCTGCAGATCGGCATCACCGGCACCTCCGGCAAGACCACCACCGCCTACCTCGTCGAGGGCGGCCTGAAGACGGTCCGCTCCACCGGGCTGATCGGCACGGTCGAGATGCGCATCGGCGAGACCCGCATCAAGTCCGAGCGCACCACCCCCGAGGCCACCGACCTGCAGGCCCTGTTCGCGGTCATGCGTGAACGCGGGGTCGAGGCCGTCGCCATGGAGGTCTCCAGCCACGCGCTGGTCCTCGGCCGCGTCGACGGCTGCGTGTTCGACGTCGCCGTCTTCACCAACCTCAGCCCGGAACACATGGAGTTCCACTCCGACATGGAGGACTACTTCCGGGCGAAGGCGCAGTTGTTCACGGAGAAACGCAGCAGGCTCGGCGTGGTCAACATCGACGACGAGTACGGCCGCAGGCTGGCCAAGGAGGCCGGCGTCCCGGTCGTCACGTACTCCGCCGAGGGCCACCCCGACGCCGACTGGCGTGCCGAGGACGTCCACATCGGCCCGCTGGACTCCACGTTCACCGTGATCGGCCCCAAGGAGCAGCGGATCGCCGCCAGGTCGCCGCTGCCGGGCCCGTTCAACGTGGCCAACACCCTCGCCGCCGTCGTCGCCCTCGCCGAGGCCGGGCTGGACCCGCAGACCGCCGCCGACGGCGTCGCCGCCGTGCCGGGCGTCCCCGGGCGCCTGGAGCGCGTCGACGCGGGGCAGCCCTACCTCGCGGTCGTCGACTACGCCCACAAGACCGACGCCGTCGAATCGGTGCTGCGCGCCCTGCGCAAGGTCACCGAGGGCAGGCTGCACGTCGTCATCGGCTGCGGCGGCGACCGTGACACCACCAAGCGCGCGCCGATGGGCGCCGCCGCGGCCCGGCTCGCCGACACCGCCGTACTGACCTCCGACAACCCCCGCTCCGAGGACCCCCTCGCGATCCTCGCCACCATGCTCCAGGGAGCCGCGTCCGTGCCCGCGCACGAGCGCGGCGAGGTCCAGGTCTTCGAGGACCGGGCCGCCGCCATCGAAGCCGCCGTCGCCCGCGCGCGGCCCGGGGACACCGTGCTCGTTGCGGGCAAGGGCCACGAACAGGGCCAGGACATCGCCGGAGTGGTCCGTCCCTTCGACGACCGCCAGGTGCTTCGCGAAGCTATCCAGAAGACCCAGGGATGAACTTGTGATCGCCCTCTCCCTCGCCGAGATCGCAGCAGTCGTCGGCGGGCAGACGCATGACATACCGGACCCGTCCGCCCAGGTCACCGGGCCGGTCGTCCGGGACTCCCGCGAGGTGGGGCCCGGCTGCCTCTTCGTCGCCTTCGTCGGCGAACGCGTGGACGGCCACGACTTCGCGCAGGCCGCCGTCGAGGCGGGCGCCGCCGCCGTCCTGGCCTCGCGCCCCGTCGGTGTGCCCGCGATCGTCGTGGACGACGTCCAGGCCGCCCTCGGTGCCCTCGCGCGGCACGTCGTCTCACGGCTGGGGGCGACCCTCGTGGCCCTCACCGGTTCCGCGGGCAAGACCAGCACCAAGGACCTCATCGCCCAGGTGCTGCAGCGCAAGGCGCCGACCGTGTTCACACCCGGCTCGCTCAACAACGAGATCGGGCTGCCGCTGACCGCCCTGAGCGCCACCGAGGACACCAGGTTCCTCGTCCTGGAGATGGGCGCCCGCGGTATCGGCCACATCCGCTACCTCACCGAGCTGACCCCGCCGAAGGTCGGTGTCGTGCTCAACGTCGGCTCCGCCCACATCGGCGAGTTCGGCGGCCGCGAGCAGATCGCACAGGCGAAGGGCGAACTCGTCGAGAGCCTGCCGTCCTCGGACGCCGGCGGCATCGCGGTCCTCAACGCCGACGACCCGTACGTGCGTGCCATGACCTCCCGTACGAAGGCGAAGGTGATCCTTTTCGGAGAGTCCGACGAAGCGGACGTACGCGCCGAGAACGTGAGACTCACGGACAGCGGACAGCCCGCCTTCAGGCTTCACACACCCTCCGGTGCATCCGATGTGACCATGCGCCTGTACGGTGAGCACCACGTGTCGAACGCGCTCGCCGCGGCCGCCGTCGCCCATGAGCTGGGCATGTCCGCAGACGAGATCGCCGTCGCGCTCTCCGAGGCGGGCTCCCTGTCCCGCTGGCGGATGGAGGTCACCGAGCGCCCTGACGGCGTGACCATCGTCAACGACGCCTACAACGCCAACCCGGAGTCCATGAAGGCCGCCCTGCGCGCGCTGGCCGCCATGGGCCGGGGACGGCGGACCTGGGCGGTGCTCGGCAAGATGGCCGAGCTCGGGGACGAGGCGCTCGCCGAGCACGACGCGGTCGGACGGCTCGCCGTCCGGCTCAACGTCAGCAAGCTCGTCGCGGTCGGGGGCAGGGAAGCGTCCTGGCTGCAACTGGGCGCATATAACGAGGGTTCGTGGGGTGAGGAGTCGGTGCACGTGTCCGACGCACAGGCGGCGATCGACCTGTTGCGCAGCGAGTTGCGCCCGGGAGACGTCGTACTCGTGAAGGCGTCCCGGTCGGTCGGGCTCGAGAGCGTGGCGCAGGCGCTGCTCGAGACCGGTGCCGAGGGTGAGGTTGCCGCCCGATGATGAAGCAGATCCTGTTCGCAGGAGTCATTGGCCTCTTCCTGACACTGGTCGGCACCCCGCTGCTGATCAAGCTGCTGGCCCGCAAGGGCTACGGCCAGTACATCCGCGACGACGGACCGCGTGAGCACGCCAGCAAGCGCGGTACGCCGACCATGGGTGGCATCGCCTTCATCCTGTCGACGATCGCCGCGTACTTCCTGTCGAAGCTGATCACCGGCTACCCGCCGAACTACTCCGGGCTGCTGGTGCTCGCGCTGATGGCGGGCATGGGCCTGGTCGGCTTCCTGGACGACTACATCAAGATCGTCAAGCGTCGGTCGCTCGGTCTGCGCGCCAAGGCCAAGATGGCCGGACAGCTGATCGTCGGTGTCGCCTTCGCGGTGCTGGCGCTGCAGTTCGCCGACAGCCACGGCAACACCCCGGCCTCCACCAAGCTCTCCTTCGTGCAGGACTTCGGCTGGACCATCGGCCCGGTGCTGTTCGTCATCTGGGCGCTGTTCATGATCCTCGCGATGTCGAACGGCGTGAACCTCACCGACGGTCTCGACGGCCTGGCGACCGGCGCCTCCGTGCTCGTGTTCGGCGCGTACACCTTCATCGGCGTCTGGCAGTTCCAGGAGTCCTGCGCCAACGCCATGACGCTGACCAACCCGTCGGCCTGCTACCAGGTGCGCGACCCCCTCGACCTCGCCATCGTCGCCTCGGCGCTGATGGGCTCCTGCCTGGGCTTCCTGTGGTGGAACACCTCACCGGCCAAGATCTTCATGGGCGACACCGGGTCGCTCGCGCTGGGCGGTGCGCTCGCCGGCCTCGCGATCTGCTCGCGTACCGAGCTGCTGCTCGCGCTGCTGGGCGGTCTCTTCGTCCTGATCACCATGTCCGTCGTGATCCAGGTCGGCTCGTTCCGTCTCACCGGCAAGCGGGTCTTCCGGATGGCGCCGCTCCAGCACCACTTCGAGCTCAAGGGCTGGTCCGAGGTCCTGGTGGTGGTCAGGTTCTGGATCATCCAGGGTATTTGCGTGGTCGTCGGACTGGGCATCTTCTATGCAGGATGGGCAGCGGAAAAGTGACCGACTGGCAGGGCAAGCACGTCACCGTCGCCGGGCTCGGCGTCTCGGGCGTCCCGGCGGCCAAGGTGCTGCACGGGCTCGGCGCGATCGTGACCGTGGTCAACGACGGTGCCGACGAGCGGGCCCGGGCGCAGGCCGCGGAGCTGGAGGCGCTCGGGATCACGGTCCGGCTGGGAGACGGCGCGACCCTGCCCGAGGGCACCGAACTGATCGTCACCGCACCCGGCTGGAAGCCGGACAAGCCGCTGTTCGCCGCCGCCGCGGAGGCGGGCGTGCCGGTCTGGGGCGACATCGAGCTGGCCTGGCAGTTGCGCGGCCCCGACGCGGCCCCCTGGCTCGCGGTCACCGGTACCAACGGCAAGACCACGACCGTGCAGATGCTCGCCTCCATCCTGGAGGCGGCGGGGCTGCGCACGGCCGCCGTCGGCAACATCGGGGTCTCGCTCCTCGACGTCGTCCTCGGCGAGGAGAAGTACGACGTGCTGGCGGTGGAGTTGTCGAGCTACCAGCTCCACTGGGCCCCGTCGCTGCGCGCCCACTCCGCCGCCGTACTGAACCTGGCGCCGGACCACCTCGACTGGCACGGCTCCATGGAGGCCTACGCCAAGGACAAGGGCCGTATCTACGAGGGCAATCGGGTCGCCTGCGTCTACAACGTCGAGGACAAGGCCACCGAGGACCTGGTGCGCGAGGCGGACGTCGAGGAGGGCTGCCGGGCCGTCGGCTTCACGCTGGGCACGCCCGCGCCGTCCCAACTCGGCGTCGTGGACGGCATCCTGGTGGACCGCGCCTTCGTCGAGAACCGGCAGAAGAACGCACAGGAGCTGGCGGAGGTCTCCGACGTCAACCCGCCCGCCCCGCACAACATCGCCAACGCCCTTGCGGCGGCGGCCCTCGCGCGCGCCTTCGGCGTGCCCGCCAAGGCCGTACGGGACGGCCTGCGCGCCTTCCGGCCGGACGCGCACCGCATCGCGCACGTCGCGGACGTGGACGGGGTCGCGTACATCGACGACTCCAAGGCCACCAACACGCATGCGGCCGGGGCCTCGTTGGCGGCCTACGAGTCGATCGTGTGGATCGCGGGCGGGCTCGCGAAGGGAGCCACCTTCGACGAGCTGGTCGCGGGGGCGGCGAAGCGGCTTCGGGGTGTGGTGCTCATCGGCGCGGACCGGGCGCTGATCCGTGAAGCCCTCGCGCGACACGCGCCGGAAGTACCCGTGGTGGACCTCGAACGGACCGACACTGGGGCGATGCGGGCGGCCGTGGCCGAGGCGCGGAAGCTGGCGCAAGCGGGTGACACTGTGTTGTTGGCCCCTGCCTGTGCCTCGATGGACATGTTCGCCAACTACAACAAGCGTGGGGATGCGTTCGCGGAGGCCGTTCGCGAACTCGGTGCGGGCGCGGGCGCCTGACGGCGGCTCTCGGCCACCGCCGGTGGCCTGGGGACCCTTGGAGGGACGGCGTGAGTCTTGTGTGGCTGATGTTTCGTCGGCGTCCGTCCGTCGGTGACACGGCGACGATGAGGTGAGCGGTGGCATCGAGTAGCCGTACCACGCCGCGCGCACCCAAGCGTCCCCCCACCCCCCCGCCGCCGCGCGACAACGCCCTCACCCGGCTCGTGGCGCGGGCCCGCCGGGCCTGGGACAGGCCCCTCACCGCCTACTACCTGATCCTCGGCAGCAGTCTGCTGATCACGGTGCTGGGTCTGGTGATGGTCTACTCGGCCTCCCAGATCACGGCGCTGCAGATGTCGCTGCCCGGGTCGTACTTCTTCCGCAAGCAGTTCCTCGCGGCCGCGATCGGCGCCCTGCTCATGCTCGTCGCCTCGCGGATGCCCGTGAAACTGCACCGGGCGCTGGCGTACCCCATCCTGGCCGGGGCCCTCTTCCTGCTCGTCCTGGTGCAGGTGCCTGGGGTGGGCATGGCGGTCAACGGCAACCAGAACTGGATCTCGCTGGGCGGCTCCTTCCAGATCCAGCCCAGCGAGTTCGGCAAGCTGGCGCTCGTGCTGTGGGGCGCCGACCTGATCGCGCGCAAGCAGGACAAGCGGCTGCTCACGCAGTGGAAGCACATGCTGGTGCCGCTCGTTCCGATGGCGTTCCTGCTGCTGGGGCTGATCATGCTGGGCGGCGACATGGGTACGACGATCATCCTGACCGCGATCCTGTTCGGGCTGCTGTGGCTGGCCGGCGCGCCCACGCGCCTGTTCGCCGGCGTGCTGAGCGTCGCCGTGGTGCTCGGCGCCCTCGCCATCGAGAGCAGCCCGCACCGCCTGAACCGGCTGGCCTGCATCGGCGCGACCGACCTGGGCCCGAACGACATCTGCTGGCAGGGTGTGCACGGCCTCTACGCGCTCGCCGCGGGCGGAATCTTCGGTTCCGGGCTCGGCGCAAGTGTGGAGAAATGGGGACAACTCCCCGAGGCGCACACGGACTTCATCTTCGCCGTCACCGGGGAGGAACTGGGCCTCGCGGGCACGCTGTCGGTACTGGCCCTCTTCGCGGCTCTAGGCTATGCGGGTATCCGCGTGGCCGGACGCACGGAGGACCCCTTCGTGAGGTACGCCGCGGGAGGCGTGACCACCTGGATCATGGCCCAGGCCGTGATCAACATGGGTGCGGTGCTCGGCCTGCTGCCGATCGCCGGCGTCCCGCTCCCGCTGTTCTCCTACGGGGGATCCGCCCTGCTGCCGACCATGTTCGCCATCGGGCTGCTGATCGCCTTCGCGCGCGACGAGCCCGCTGCGCGGGCGGCGCTTGCGATGCGGCAACCCCGCTTTGGTAGAAAGCGGGCGGGAGGCTCTGTGTCTGACCGGGGGCCTCGGAGATGGAACACGATGCGACGGCGTGCCTCGGCGGCGCGTTCGTCCGGAGAGCGGTGAATTTCGGTGCATGTCGTACTCGCCGGTGGGGGGACCGCCGGCCACATCGAGCCCGCGCTCGCCCTCGCGGACGCCCTGCGCAGGCAGGATCCGACCGTGGGGATCACGGCCCTGGGCACGGAGCGCGGGCTGGAGACCAGGCTCGTCCCCGAGCGGGGCTATGAACTCGCGCTGATCCCCGCCGTCCCCCTGCCGCGCAAGCCGACCCCCGAGCTGATCACGGTCCCCGGGCGGCTGCGGGGCACCATCAAGGCGGCCGAGCAGATCCTCGAGCGGACCAAGGCGGACGTCGTCGTCGGCTTCGGCGGCTATGTCGCCCTGCCCGGCTACCTGGCCGCCAAGCGCCTCGGCGTGCCGATCGTCATCCACGAGGCCAACGCGCGCCCCGGCCTCGCCAACAAGATCGGCTCGCGGTACGCCGCCCAGGTCGCCGTCTCCACCCCGGACAGTAAGCTGCGCGGCGCCCGCTACATCGGCATCCCGCTGCGGCGCTCCATCGCCACCCTGGACCGCGCCGCCATGCGGCCCGAGGCCCGCGCCGCCTTCGGCCTGGACCCGAACCTGCCGACGCTGCTGGTCTCCGGCGGCTCGCAGGGCGCCCGCCGACTCAACGAGGTCGTCCAGCAGGTCGCCCCGTACCTCCAGCAGTCCGGCATCCAGATCCTGCACGCGGTCGGCCCGAAGAACGAACTGCCACAGGTGCACCAGATGCCGGGGATGCCGCCCTACATCCCGGTAAGTTATCTGGACCGGATGGACCTCGCGTACGCGGCGGCCGACATGATGCTCTGCCGCGCGGGCGCGATGACCGTCGCCGAACTCTCCGCCGTCGGGCTGCCGGCCGCGTACGTTCCGCTGCCCATCGGCAACGGCGAACAGCGGCTGAACGCCCAGCCGGTGGTCAAGGCCGGCGGCGGACTGCTGGTCGACGACGCGGAGCTCACGCCCGAGTGGGTCCAGCAGAACGTCCTGCCGGTGCTCGCCGACCCGCACCGGCTGTACCAGATGTCCCGTGCCGCCGGCGAGTTCGGCCGCCGTGACGCCGACGAGCTGCTGGTCGGCATGGTGTACGAGGCGATCGCCTCGCGCCACCAGTAACACCTGAGGGAAGGCAGGAGCCGTGGCCGGACCGACGACCGCCGAGCGCGGTGAGCGGAAGCAGGTTCGGCCCGGCCCGCCCCGGCCGCCCCGCCTCCGGCGACTGCTCACCCTTCGTATGCTCATCGTCCTTTCGTTGGCGGTGGTGTTGGCGGGCGGCGGCTCGCTCTGGCTGCTCTACGGCTCCCGGTGGCTGCGCGTGGATCACGTCTCCGTCTCCGGAACCCAGGTGCTGACGCCGGCGCAGGTGCGCGAGGCGGCCGGAGTGCGGATCGGATCGCCGCTGATTTCCGTCGACACCGATGCGATCGAGGCGCGTGTGCGCCGGAAACTGCCCAGAATTGACGCGATTGACGCCGTGCGCTCCTGGCCCCATGGAATCGGGCTCAAAGTGACCGAACGTACTCCCGTTCTGGTCGTCAAAAACGGCGGAAAGTTCGTCGAAGTGGACAGGGAGGGTGTACGGTTCGCCGCGGTTTCGCAGGCTCCCGGCGGCATCCCGGCTCTGGAATTGGCGGTGTCCAACTCGGCCAGTTGGCGCCGATTCGGGACCGACCGGATGGCCCGCGAGGCCGCACGCGTGACCCTGGACGTACCGGCCGCCGTCAAGCGGGACATCCGGACCGTCAGAGTCCGCTCCTACGACGCCATCTCGCTGGAGCTGAGCGATGGCCGGACCGTGATGTGGGGCAGCAGCGAGAGGGGCCGCGCGAAGGCCGCCGCACTGACCGCGCTGATGAAAGCCGCCTCCGGCGCGCGGCACTTCGACGTCAGCGTTCCCACCGCCCCGGCGTCATCGGGGAGTTGACGCACATCCGCGCAGGCCAGCACCCTGGTTGGGCACTGCTACGGCTGATCACATAGGGTGAAAAGAAAAACGGGAGGTTCGGCGTGTTCGTTGAACGGGCGCCACTTGTCGACTTAGTGTCCTGTTCGGAAGAGTCCAAGGAACAGACACACTGGTAACCCTAAACTTCAGGGTTAGGGTTCGGGTCGGCGTTCGGACCGTCCCATTCGGCATCCGCCGTCGGGCCGCGGGTCACCCGCGGGGCGACGGCAACGTAATTCGAGGCGAGAGGCCTTCGACGTGGCAGCACCGCAGAACTACCTCGCAGTCATCAAGGTCATCGGTGTCGGCGGCGGTGGTGTCAATGCCATCAACCGGATGATCGAGGTCGGTCTCAAGGGCGTCGAGTTCATCGCCATCAACACCGACGCGCAAGCTCTGTTGATGAGCGACGCCGACGTCAAGCTGGACGTCGGCCGGGAACTCACGCGCGGACTCGGCGCCGGGGCCAACCCGGAGGTCGGCCGCAAGGCCGCCGAGGACCACCGCGAGGAGATCGAGGAGGTCCTCAAGGGGGCCGACATGGTCTTCGTGACGGCCGGTGAAGGCGGCGGCACCGGCACCGGCGGGGCGCCCGTCGTGGCCAACATCGCGCGCTCGCTCGGCGCGCTCACCATCGGCGTGGTCACGCGCCCGTTCACCTTCGAGGGACGGCGCCGCGCGAACCAGGCGGAGGACGGCATCGCGGCCCTGCGCGAAGAGGTCGACACCCTCATCGTCATTCCGAACGACCGGCTGCTGTCGATCTCGGACCGCCAGGTCTCCGTCCTCGACGCCTTCAAGTCGGCGGACCAGGTCCTGCTCTCCGGTGTCCAGGGCATCACCGACCTCATCACCACGCCCGGCCTGATCAACCTCGACTTCGCCGACGTGAAGTCGGTCATGTCCGAGGCCGGTTCGGCCCTCATGGGCATCGGCTCCGCCCGCGGCGACGACCGCGCGGTGGCCGCGGCCGAGATGGCGATCTCCTCACCGCTGCTCGAGGCGTCCATCGACGGCGCCCGCGGTGTGCTGCTGTCCATCTCCGGCGGCTCCGACCTCGGCCTGTTCGAGATCAACGAGGCCGCCCAGCTGGTGAGCGAGGCCGCACACCCCGAGGCCAACATCATCTTCGGCGCGGTGATCGACGACGCCCTCGGCGACGAGGTCCGCGTCACCGTGATCGCCGCCGGCTTCGACGGCGGCCAGCCCCCGGCCAAGCGGGAGAACGTCCTCGGCTCGTCCTCGCTCAAGCGCGACGAGCCGGTCCGCCCCACCGAGAGCCGCCCCACCTTCGGCTCGCTCGGCAGCGTCACCCCGAAGGAGGCCCCGGAGCCCGCCCCCGAGCCCGTGGCCGACATCCCGGTCCCCCCGCCGTCGGTCCCGCCGTCGCGGACCTACTCGGACAGCGCGGCCGAGGAACTGGACGTGCCGGACTTCCTCAAGTGATAGGACAGCGCGAGACCGTGAGCGGCGCGCACTTCGCCTTCACCGACCGGTGGGGCGGGGTGAGCGCCGCTCCGTACGAGGAGCTCAACCTCGGCGGCGCGGTCGGTGACGACCCCGGCGCCGTACGCACCAACCGGGAGCTGGCCGCGAAGTCGCTGGGCCTGGACCCCGCCCGGGTGGTGTGGATGAACCAGGTGCACGGCGCCGACGTGGCCGTCGTGGACGCCCCCTGGGGTGAAAATCCGGTGCCCGAGGTGGACGCGATCGTCACCTCCCGGCGCGGTCTCGCCCTCGCGGTGCTCACCGCCGACTGCACCCCCGTCCTGCTCGCCGACCCGGTCGCGGGGATCGCGGCCGCCGCCCACGCCGGCCGGCCCGGCATGGTCGCCGGAGTCGTCCCCGCCGTGGTCCGCGCGATGATGGAGCTGGGCGCCGACCCCGCCCGGATCGTCGCCCGCACGGGACCCGCGGTCTGCGGCCGGTGCTACGAGGTGCCGGAGACGATGCGCGCCGAGGTGTCCGCCGTCGAACCGGCGGCGCACGCCGAGACGAGCTGGGGCACTCCCGCGGTCGACGTGACCGCCGGCGTACACGCGCAGCTCGACCGGCTCGGGGTGTGCGACCGGGCGCAGTCGCCGGTGTGCACGCTGGAGTCGGGCGACCACTTCTCGTACCGCCGTGACCGCACGACCGGGCGGCTCGCGGGCTATGTCTGGCTGGACTGATGGGGCATGACGGAGCGTAAGGATCAGATCGCCGCGAACCTCGCGAAGGTGGAGGATCGCATCGCCGCCGCGTGCGCGGCCGCCGGACGGGGGCGCGAGGAGGTGACCCTGATCGTGGTCACCAAGACCTACCCCGCCTCCGATGTGCGGATTCTGTCGGAACTCGGTGTACGCCACGTCGCCGAGAACCGCGACCAGGACGCGGCACCGAAGGCGGCGCAATGCTCGGATCTGCCGCTTACATGGCATTTTGTCGGCCAGTTGCAGACCAACAAGGTGCGATCCGTGGTCGGTTACGCGGATATCGTGCAGTCCGTCGATCGTTCCAAGCTGGTGACGGCCCTGTCCAAGGAGGCCGTACGGGCCGGGCGCGAGGTGGGCTGTCTCCTCCAGGTCGCACTCGACGCGGGGGAGAGCGGCCGAGGAGAGCGCGGAGGTGTGGCGCCCGAAGGAATCGAAGAGTTGGGCGACCTCGTCGCGAGCGCGCCGGGGCTGCGGCTGGACGGTCTCATGACGGTCGCGCCGCTCACCGGCGAGTACGCGGGGCGTCAACGGGCGGCGTTCGAGCGGCTCATGGATTTGTCGACCGACCTGCGCAGGGCCCATCCGGCTGCCACCATGGTCTCGGCAGGAATGAGTGCGGACCTCGAGGAAGCCGTTGCGGCCGGGGCGACACATGTGCGCGTCGGCACTGCGGTACTCGGAGTCCGCCCCAGGCTCGGGTAACGTCGCCAGGAAGTCGGACCACAGCAGAAAATATGGTCATTACCGCTGCCAGGCGGGCGTAACGACCTCGTGGATCGCGGGCACTTGGCAGTCGTCAGCCGATCCACCACAGAGCGGAGGACTCAGAGCATGGCCGGCGCGATGCGCAAGATGGCGGTCTACCTCGGCCTCGTGGAGGACGATGGGTACGACGGCCGGGGGTTCGACCCCGATGACGACTTCGAGCCCGAGCTCGATCCGGAGCCGGAGCGGGACCGCAGGCGGCACGAACCGACTCACCAGGCGCACCAGGCGATTCAGTCCCAACGGGACGAATCGGTACGCGTGGTGCAGCAGCCGGCGCCACGCGATCCCGTGTCCCCTTCCGCTTCGCTACCCGCGGAATCCGGGCGTCCGGCCCGCATCGCGCCCGTGGCATCCATCACACAAGAACGCCAGAGTCTGGAGAAGAACGCACCGGTGATCATGCCCAAGGTCGTGTCCGAACGAGAGCCGTACCGGATCACCACGCTGCACCCCCGGACCTACAACGAGGCCCGTACCATCGGGGAACACTTCCGTGAGGGCACTCCTGTGATCATGAATCTGACTGAGATGGATGACACAGATGCGAAGCGACTTGTCGACTTTGCGGCCGGTTTGGTGTTTGGTCTTCACGGCAGCATCGAGCGGGTGACGCAGAAGGTGTTCCTGTTGTCGCCTGCTAACGTCGATGTCACGGCGGAGGACAAGGCCCGCATCGCAGAGGGCGGGTTCTTCAACCAGAGCTGAGACGCACGACCGGAAAGACGGCACGGGAGCAGGGGAGAGGGAAGCGCGGACCATGAGCGTGTTCCTACAGGTTGTCTACATCGCGCTGATGTGCTTCCTCGTCGTGCTGATTTTCCGATTGGTCATGGACTACGTCTTCCAGTTCGCCCGCTCATGGCAACCCGGCAAGGCGATGGTGGTCGTTCTGGAGGCCACCTACACTGTCACCGATCCACCGCTGAAGCTTCTGCGGCGGTTCATCCCGCCGCTGCGTCTCGGGGGCGTGGCGCTCGACCTGTCCTTCTTCGTACTGATGATCATCGTCTACATCCTGATCTCGATCGTGGGCAGCTTCGCGAGGTGAATGTGGACGATACGGTCTTGCCGACTGCCGATGACTACGTTGAGGTGAAGACATGCCGCTGACCCCCGAGGACGTTCGGAACAAGCAGTTCACGACCGTCCGCCTCCGAGAAGGCTATGACGAGGACGAGGTCGATGCCTTCCTCGACGAGGTCGAAGCCGAACTGACCCGCCTGCTCCGGGAGAACGAGGACCTGCGCGCCAAACTGGCCGCCGCCACTCGTGCCGCCGCGCAGAACCAGCAGAACATGCGCAAGCCCCCGGAGGGCCAGGACCAGCAGCACCAGCAGCAGGGCATGCGTGGTCCCGGGGCTCCCGTCCCCGCCGGGATATCGGGCCCGCCGCAGCAGCAGATGGGCGGCCCCATGGGTGGCCCGCCCCAGCTGCCGAGCGGTGCCCCGCAGCTGCCGGCCGGCCCCGGCGGCGGTCAGGGTGGTCCCCAGGGACCGGGCCCGATGGGCCAGGGTCCGATGGGTCAGGGGCCGATGGGTGGCCAGCCCCCGATGCAGCAGCAGATGGGTGGCCCCATGGGCGGTCCGATGGGCGGCCCCATGGGTGGTCCGGGCATGCCCGGCCAGGGTCCCGGCGGCGACAGCGCCGCGCGTGTCCTCTCGCTGGCCCAGCAGACCGCCGACCAGGCGATTGCCGAGGCCCGCGCCGAGGCCAACAAGATCGTCGGCGAGGCCCGCAGCCGCGCCGAGGGTCTGGAGCGCGACGCCCGCGCCAAGGCGGACGCCCTGGAGCGGGACGCGCAGGAGAAGCACCGCGTCGCGATGGGCTCCCTGGAGTCCGCCCGCGCCACGCTGGAGCGCAAGGTCGAGGACCTGCGCGGCTTCGAGCGCGAGTACCGCACCCGCCTGAAGTCGTATCTGGAGTCGCAGCTGCGTCAGCTGGAGACCCAGGCCGACGACTCGCTGGCCCCGCCGCGCACCCCGGCCACGGCCTCCCTGCCGTCGCCGTCGGCGCCGTCGATGGCCCCGGCGGGCGCGAGCGCCCCGTCGTACGGCGGCAACCAGACGATGGGCGGCGGCCCGGCTCCGTCCGCTCCGTCCTATGGCGGCCAGCAGCAGATGTCCCCGGCGATGACCCAGCCGATGGCGCCGGTCCGCCCGCAGGGCCCGTCGCCGATGGGCCAGGCGCCCTCGCCGATGCGCGGGTTCCTCATCGACGAGGACGACAACTGAGGGTCGTGAAGACGCCGTAGGCGTCGGCAGCGTTCAGGGCGGGGCCCCGGATCTCGATCCGGGGCCCCGCCCTTTCGTGTGGCATCTCTTTCGTGCGAAGCGTTGGCTCCCGTGTTCGGAGCGGGGAGCGGCTGTGCGTACGGACGCAACGCCGAAGGCCCGGGCCCACCAAGATTCTTGGCGGGCCCGGGCCTTGGGGTGTGCCTTACGCCTTGCGCAGGCGGAAGGTCAGGGACAGGCCCTCGTCGGTGAACGGCTCACCGTAGGTCTCGTCCGCCTCGCCCTGGGCGAAGTCCGTGGCGAGGACCTCCTCGGCGATCAGACCGGAGTGCTCGGTCAGGGCCGCGATGACGGCCGGGTCCGTCGCGGTCCAGCGCAGCGCGATGCGGTCGGCGACGTCCAGGCCGCTGTTCTTGCGGGCCTCCTGGATCAGCCGGATCGCGTCACGGGCGAGGCCCGCCTGCCGCAGCTCCTCGGTGATCTCCAGGTCGAGGGCGACCGTGGCACCCGAGTCGGACGCCACCGACCAGCCCTCGCGCGGGGTCTCCGTGATGATCACCTCGTCGGGGGCGAGGGTGACGGTCTCGCCGTCGACCTCCACCGACGCCGTGCCCTCGCGCAGCGCCAGGGACAGCGCCGCCGCGTCGGCGTTCGCGATGGCCTTGGCCACGTCCTGGACGCGCTTGCCGAACCGCTTGCCCAGCGCCCGGAAGTTCGCCTTCGCCGTGGTGTCGACCAGGGAACCGCCGACCTCGGAGAGGGACGCCAGGGACGAGACGTTCAGCTCCTCCGTGATCTGCGTGTGCAGTTCCTTGTGCAGGGATTCGAAGCCGGCCGCCGCGACCAGCGCGCGCGACAGCGGCTGGCGGGTCTTGACGCCCGACTCCGCGCGCGTGGCACGGCCCAGCTCCACGAGCCGGCGCACCAGCACCATCTGCTGCGACAGCTCCGGGTCGATCGCCGACAGGTCGGCCTCCGGCCAGGTGGCCAGGTGCACCGACTCCGGGGCGCCCGGGGTCACCGGCACGACCAGGTCCTGCCACACCCGCTCGGTGATGAACGGGGTGATCGGCGCCATCAGCTTGGTGACCGTCTCCAGGACCTCGTGCAGCGTGCGCAGCGCGGCCTTGTCACCCTGCCAGAAGCGGCGGCGCGAGCGGCGGACGTACCAGTTGGAGAGGTCGTCGACGAACGCGGACAGCAGCTTGCCGGCGCGCTGGGTGTCGTACGCCTCCAGCGCCTGCGTCACCTGGTCGGTGAGCGCGTGCAGCTCCGACAGCAGCCAGCGGTCCAGGACCGGGCGGTCGGCCGGGGCCGGGTCCGCCTCGCTCGGCGCCCAGTTGGAGGTGCGGGCGTACAGGGCCTGGAAGGCGACCGTGTTCCAGTAGGTGAGGAGCGTCTTGCGGACGACCTCCTGGATCGTGCCGTGGCCCACGCGGCGCGCCGCCCACGGGGAGCCGCCGGCCGCCATGAACCAGCGCACCGCGTCCGCGCCGTGCTGGTCCATGAGCGGGATGGGCTGCAGGGTGTTGCCCAGGTGCTTGGACATCTTGCGGCCGTCCTCCGCGAGGATGTGGCCCAAGCAGACGACGTTCTCGTACGACGACTTGTCGAATACCAGGGTGCCGACCGCCATCAGCGTGTAGAACCAGCCGCGGGTCTGGTCGATGGCCTCGGAGATGAACTGCGCCGGGTAGCGGGACTCGAACAGCTCCTTGTTCTGGTACGGGTAGCCCCACTGCGCGAACGGCATCGAGCCCGAGTCGTACCAGGCGTCGATGACCTCGGGCACGCGCGTGGCCGTCTTCCCGCAGCCGTCCTGCGGACAGGCGAAGGTGACCTCGTCGATGAACGGGCGGTGCGGGTCCAGCTCCGACTGGTCGGTTCCCGTCAGCCCGGTCAGCTCCGCGCGGGAGCCGACGCAGGTGAGGTGACCGTCCTCGCAGCGCCAGATCGGCAGCGGGGTGCCCCAGTAGCGGTTGCGGGACAGTGCCCAGTCGATGTTGTTGTTCAGCCAGTCGCCGTACCGGCCGTTCTTGACGGTCTCCGGGAACCAGTTGGTCTTCTCGTTCTCCTCCAGGAGCCGGTCCTTGATCGCCGTGGTGCGGATGTACCAGGACGGCTGCGCGTAGTAGAGGAGCGCGGTGTGGCAGCGCCAGCAGTGCGGGTAGCTGTGCTCGTACGGGATGTGCTTGAAGAGGAGGCCGCGCTGCTGCAGGTCCTCGGTGAGCCGTTCGTCCGCCTTCTTGAAGAAGACACCGCCGACCAGCGGGACGTCCTCCTCGAAGGTGCCGTCGGGGCGCACCGGGTTGACCACGGGCAGGCCGTACGCGCGGCACACCTTGAGGTCGTCCTCACCGAAGGCGGGGGACTGGTGGACCAGACCCGTACCGTCCTCCGTCGTGACGTACTCGGCGTTCACCACGTAATGGGCCGGGGCGGGGAACTCCACCAGCTCGAAGGGACGTTGATACGTCCAGCGCTCCATCTCGGCGCCGGTGAAGGTCCGGCCCGTTGTCTCCCAGCCCTCGCCGAGAGCCTTGCCGACGAGCGGCTCGGCGACGACGAGCTTCTCCGCGCCGTTCGTCGCGACGACGTAGGTGACCTCGGGGTGGGCGGCGACCGCGGTGTTGGAGACCAGCGTCCAGGGGGTCGTCGTCCACACCAGGAGAGCGGCCTCGCCGGCCAGCGGACCGGAGGTGAGCGGGAAACGGACATAGACCGACGGGTCCACGACCGTCTCGTAGCCCTGCGCCAGCTCGTGGTCCGACAGGCCCGTGCCGCAGCGGGGGCACCAGGGGGCGACGCGGTGGTCCTGGACCAGGAGCCCCTTGTCGAAGATCTGCTTGAGCGACCACCAGACGGATTCGATGTAGGTCGGGTCCATCGTGCGGTAGGCACCGTCGAGGTCCGTCCAGTAACCCATGCGGGTCGTCAGCTCGGCGAAGGCGTCGGTGTGGCGGGTCACGGATTCGCGGCACTTGGCGTTGAACTCGGCGATGCCGTACGCCTCGATGTCCTTCTTGCCGCTGAAGCCGAGTTCCTTCTCGACCTCCAGCTCCACCGGGAGGCCGTGGCAGTCCCAGCCGGCCTTGCGGGCCACGTGGTAGCCGCGCATGGTGCGGAAGCGCGGGAAGACGTCCTTGAAGACGCGGGCCTCGATGTGGTGGGCGCCCGGCATGCCGTTGGCCGTGGGGGGGCCCTCGTAGAACACCCATTCGGGGCGGCCCGCGGACTGCTCCAGGCTCTTGGCAAAGATCTTCTGCTCGCGCCAGAAGTCGAGCACCGCGTGCTCGAGCGCGGGCAGGTCGACCTGGGCGGGCACCTGGCGGTACTGCGTCATCGATCTTCCTCCGGCGGACGTGCTGCCTTCCGTCGGAGGGACGAGAGCCGGGAATTCCGAGAATCCTCCGTACGCCGTGTGCGGCGCGCTCCCGCGGTACCACCCTCCTTGGCTCCCCGGTGCGCCGTACGCACCAGCGAGCCCCCTCATTGGGATCGCGAAGCCGGTTCTACTGACCCCTGGGCTCGCGCTGGGGCGTTCTTCCGGCGGCTCCGGGGTGATCTTCACGTCGCGCTCGCCCCCGGGCTCACACCGTCCCCGGGTCGCTCTGGGCTGCCTACGCCGCTACTCGTCCCCATCCACGCTTTTCGCTCCGCCCAGTGTACGGCGCCGCACGGACAGCGGCCGACCGGATTTCCCGCTCCGGCGGCCGTGGGCGCGGCGGACCCTCGGGTGACCCGAACGGCGAGACGTCGACCTGCGGATTCGGGGAGCCGGGGTCCGGCGGATTACCGGGCGGAGAGCTGGGCACAACGGATGCAGGCTCGCCGCGGGGCACGCGCGTGGCGGGCGATTCGCAGACGTGCCCCGTTGCCGCGGGCAAGAAGTCGATTTATCGTCCCAGTCACGATTTCGCGCGCAAGATCACAATATGTGAAGGGGCCGCGGCCATGGTGGCGAAGAAGACCGCCGTACAGCAGTCGGCGTCCGGCAGAACCACGGATGCGGCTGCCTCCGGTGGTGTGGCGGCCAAGGGCGTGGACGGCAGGAGGACCACCCGTGCGGCGGGGGCGAGGCGCACGGTCGGGAGGGCCGGGCGGCTGGGCCTCGCGGGCGCCTCGGAGGGACCGGGTGCGATGCGGGCGACGCCTGCCGGGACGGGCGGACGGACCGGAGGCAGGGCGGCCTCCCGCAGGGCGACCGCCGAGCAGGTCGGCGCCCGGCAGACGGCGTCGAAGGCGGCACCCTCGAAGAGGGCGGCGAGGAAGGAAGGCGACCCCGAGCGACCGGCGGCGAAGAAGTCCGTCCCGAAGAAGGCCGCGGTGACCGGCACCGGCGCCGAGGAGGAGGCAGGGAGCCCCGGCGCGGCCGCGAAGAAGACAGCGGTGAAGAAGATGGCCGCGAAGAAGAGCGCCACCGCGAAGAAGACGGCGGCGAAGAAGAGCGCCACCGCGAAGAAGACGGCGGCGAAGAAGAGCGCCACCGCGAAGAAGACGGCGGCGAAGAAGACCACCGCCCAGAAGGCACCGGCCAGGAAGACCGTCGCCAAGAAGGCGGCGGGCACGAAGAAGGCGGCGGTCACCAAGGAGGCGGCGGCCGGGAAAGCCGTCCCGAAGCAGGCGGCAGCCAAGAAGTCCGTCACCAAGAAGGCGGCAACCAAGGGTGTCGCTGCCAGGAAGGCGGCAGCGCCCGGCACTGTTCCCGACAAGGCGGCGGCGAAGAAGGCGGCGCCCGGCAAGGAGGCTGCGGTGACCAGCACCGTCGCGAAGAAGGCGGCAGCGAAGAAGGCCGCTGCCGAGAAGACGGCAGCCAAGAAGGCCGCTGCCGAGAAGACGGCGGCCAAGAAGGCCGTCACCCCCAAGACGGCGGCCAAGAAGGCCGCTGGGGAAAAGGCGGCCCCTTCCAAGGCCGCTGCCGACAAGAGCGCCGCGAAGGGCGGCACCACGAAAAGCACCCCCACGAAGAGTGCGGCCAAGAAGAGCACGGCCAAGAAGGCGAGCGAGGTCGAGGCCGCGAAGCAGACGGGAGCCACGACGGTGGTTGCGAAGAAGACCCCTGGGACGGCCACGGCGGACACGGGCCCCACCGCGGTCCCCAAGGCGAGGATCGCCGCGGCCGAGCCCGGCGAACTGGCGGTGCGCCCCGGAGAGGACCCGTGGACCCCGCAGGAGGTGGCCGAGGCGCGCGCCGAGCTGGAGTCCGAAGCCCTGAGGCTGCGCGGCGAGATCGACGCCTCCGAACAGGCGCTGGTCGGCCTGATGCGCGACTCCGGGGACGGTGCCGGCGACGACCAGGCGGACACCGGCACCAAGAACATCACCCGTGAGCATGAGATGGCGCTCGCCCACAACGCCCGCGAGATGCTCGAACAGACCGAACACGCCCTGGAACGTCTCGACGCCGGCACCTACGGCCTGTGCGAGAGCTGCGGCAACCCCATCGGCAAGGCCCGTATGCAGGCCTTTCCACGCGCCACCCTGTGCGTGGAGTGCAAGCAGAAGCGGGAACGCCGCCCATGAGTCCCGCCTGAACGCGTGATCCGGCGCGGTGGTGTCGTAGTCTCGTCCAGTCAGGGCACCTAGGTTGAGGGATTCACGTGGCAGAGGCGGAGCGCATCATCGGTACGCCGGACATCCCAGACGCGGCCGGCCCGGAGCGGTCCGACGGGCGGGCCCCCGTCGAGGGCGCCGGAGCCCAGGGGCCGGGTTCCGGCGCCGCCGAGCGCCCGAGGGGCAGGCGCCGGATCGCCGTCCTGTTCGCGGTGGCCGCCTTCGCGTACGCCCTCGACCTGGTCAGCAAGCTGATCGTGGTCGCCAAGCTGGAACACCACGAGCCGATCGAGATCATCGGGGACTGGCTGAAGTTCGAGGCGATCCGCAACCCGGGTGCGGCCTTCGGCTTCGGTGAGGCCTTCACCGTCATCTTCACGGTGATCGCGGCCGCGGTGATCGTGGTGATCGCCCGGCTCGCCCGCAAGCTCTACAGCCTGCCCTGGGCGATCGCCCTCGGCCTGCTCCTCGGTGGTGCGCTCGGCAACCTCACCGACCGGATCTTCCGCTCGCCGGGGCTGTTCGAGGGCGCGGTGGTCGACTTCATCGCGCCCAAGCACTTCGCCGTCTTCAACCTGGCCGACTCGGCGATCGTCTGCGGCGGCATCCTGATCGTGCTGCTGTCCTTCCGCGGTCTCGACCCGGACGGCACCGTCCACAAGGACTGACATCACCGTCCCCCAGAACTGAGGTCGCCGGGGGTTGTCCACAGGCTCGTAGCAGGGTGCGGGGACCCGTCCGGCATACTCGACGGGTGAGCACGCTTCCCGAGATCCGTACCCTGCCCGTGCCCGACGGCCTGGAGGGCGAGCGCGTCGACGCCGCCATCTCCCGCATGTTCGGCTTCTCCCGCACCAAAGCCGCGGAGCTGGCCGCGGCGGGCAAGGTGCAGGTCGACGGTGCGGTGGTCGGCAAGTCGGAGCGGGTGCGTGGCGGTGCCTGGCTCGAGGTCGAGATGCCGCAGGCGCCCGCTCCGGTGCAGGTGGTCGCCGAGCCGGTCGAGGGCATGGAGATCGTGCACGACGACGAGGACGTGGTCGTGATCGTCAAGCCGATCGGCGTCGCCGCGCACCCGAGCCCCGGCTGGACCGGCCCGACCGTGATCGGCGGCCTGGCGGCGGCCGGCTACCGGATCTCCACCTCCGGCGCCGCCGAGCGCCAGGGCATCGTCCACCGCCTCGACGTCGGCACGTCCGGCCTGATGGTGGTGGCCAAGTCGGAGTACGCGTACACATCGCTCAAGCGCCAGTTCAAGGAGCGCACGGTCGACAAGCGCTACCACACGCTCGTCCAGGGCCACCCCGACCCGACCAGCGGCACCATCGACGCCCCCATCGGCCGCCACCCCACTCACGACTACAAGTGGGCGGTCACGGCCGAGGGCAAGCCCTCCGTCACGCACTACGACCTGCTGGAGGCCTTCCGCTCGGCCTCCCTGCTCGACGTCAAGCTGGAGACGGGGCGCACCCACCAGATCCGCGTCCACATGGCCGCCCACCGGCACCCGTGCGTCGGCGACCTGACGTACGGGGCGGACCCGACGCTCGCCAAGCGGCTCGGCCTGACCCGCCAGTGGCTGCACGCCGTACGGCTCGGCTTCGAGCACCCGGGGGACGGGCGGTGGGTCGAGTTCGAGAGCGCCTACCCCGCCGACCTGCAGAAGGCGCTGGACAAGGTGCGTGAGGAGAGCTGGGCATGAGCGCCGGGAACGCCGGGTACGCCGTGCGGATCGCCGAGGAACCCGCCGACCGCGAGGCCTGCCTCGCGGTCCGCAAGGAGGTCTTCGTCCGCGAGCAGGGCGTGCCCGAGGACATCGAGTACGACACCTACGACGCCGGTGCCGTGCACGTCCTTGCCGTGCGGGAGGACGGTGTCCCGCTCGGTACGGGCCGGCTGCTGTACGGGGAGGCGGCAGCCGCCAAGAACGGCGGCGACGCGTCCGTGGGCTCGCTCGGGCGGCTCGCGGTGACGCGGGAGGCGCGCGGGCTGGGGGTCGGCGCGGCTCTGGTGCGGGCCATCGAGGACGCGGCACGCGCCCGTGGTCTGACGGCGGTGGACCTGCACGCGCAGACCCAGGCGCTGGGCTTCTACGAGCGGCTGGGCTACGTGGCGTACGGGCCGGAGTTCCCCGACGCGGGGATACCGCACCGATCGATGCGGCGCTCTCTGTAGTGAAGCGGGAAAACGGGTGAGAAGGGTGGCGTGGCAGGCTTGAGACCTGCTGTGTGAACGTCGAACCTCCCGGAGCGCTCACCGTGGACCAACTGGCCCTGTTCCTGCTGCTGTTGCTCGGGGCCGTGGTGAGCGTCCCGGTCGGGGACCGGCTCCGGCTGCCGGCGCCGGTGCTGATGACCCTGCTCGGGATCGTGCTCGCCCTGCTCGACTTCGTGCCCAACGTCAACATCCCGCCCGGGCTGATCCTGCCAGCGCTGCTGCCGCCGCTGCTGTACGCGGCCGTGCGCCGCACCTCGTGGCGGCAGTTCGCGGCCAACAAGCGGCCCATCTTCCTGCTGGCCGTCGCGCTGGTGTTCGTCACCACCGTGTGCGTGGCCGCCGTCGCCCACGAGGTCGTGCCCGGGCTGCCGGTAGCCGCGGCCGTGGCCCTCGGTGCCCTGGTCGCCCCGCCGGACCCGGTCGCGGCGACCGCCGTCGCGGGACAGCTCGGGCTGCCCCGCCGTCTGGTGTCGATCCTGGAGGGCGAGGGCCTGTTCAACGACGTCACGGCGATCGTGCTCTACCACGTCGCGATCGCCGCCGCCGTCAGCGGCACGTTCTCGCTGCCGCACGCCCTGCTCGAACTGGCGCTCTCCGCCGTCGTCGCCCTCGCCGTCGGGCTCACCCTCGGCTGGGCCGCCAACAAGCTGCTCGACCTGCTCGGCGACGCCACCCTGCAGATCGGGCTGACGCTCCTCGTGCCCTATGCCTCCTACGTCCTCGCCGAGGAGCTGCACGGCTCCGGTGTGCTGTCCGTGCTGATCACCGCACTGTTCCTGGCGGAGTACGCCACCGATCCGGACGACGTGATGATGCGGCTCGCCGGGCACACGTTCTGGGACGTGGTGGACACCCTGGTCACCGGGATCGCGTTCGGGCTGATCGGGCTCGAACTGCACCACGCGATCCGGACCGCGTCCGGGCGGTGGGGCGAGATGCTCGGCTGGGCGGCCGCGATCGTGGCCGTCGTGGTGTTCGTCCGCCTCGCGTGGCTGCTGCCCGCGACCTGGCTCACCAAGCGGCTGCACGCCAAACGGGACTACGACGAGGAGATCCCGGTGTCCTGGCGGGAGACCGTCGTCATGTGGTGGTCGGGGATGCGGGGCGTGGCGTCGGTGGCGCTGGCCCTGGCCGTTCCGCTGACCATGGGCGACGGATCGCCCTTCCCCGGCCGGAACGAGATCGTCTTCATCGCCTTCGGGGTGATCATCGCCACGCTCGTGCTCCAGGGGCTCACACTGCCCTGGCTGGTGCGGAGGCTGAACGTGCGGTCCGACACGGAGAGCGAAAAGGAGTTCGAGCATGCGCTGGCGGTCCGCGCGGCCAAGGCGGCCAAGCGCAGGCTGAAGGAGATCGAGCAGGTCGAGGAACTGCCGGACGAGCTGTCCGAGCAGTTGCTGCGGCGCGCCTTCGACATCGGTGCCCGCATCAGCCCCGACCTCGGGGACGAGGAGCGGCGCGAGGCGTACGAGCAGCGGGCCCGCCGCATCAAGCGGCTGCGCAGGATCCACGGGGAGATGCTGAGCGCGGCACGCCACGAGGTGCTCGCGGCACGCAGCGAACCGGGTGCGGACCCGGAGATCGTCGACCGGGTGCTGCGCCACCTGGACGTCCGCAGCCTGCGCTGACACCGGCCTCCGGGGCCGCGACCCGCCCGGCAGACCAACCGCCCCATCGCAAGCGGCTTTTGTACGATCGGATCATGACGCGCAACGTGGTGATCAGTGGCGGTGGCACGGGAATCGGGCTCGCGGCGGCGCGGGCCTTCGCGGCGGACGGGGACCGGGTGCTGCTGCTCGGACGCCGGGCCGAGGTGCTCGAGAAGGCCGACGTGCCCGGGGCGCTCACCTACGCGGCCGACCTGAGCGATCCGCACGCCGTGCGCGGGGCGGCCCGGTTCGTGGCCGACGAGCTGGGCACCGTGGACGTCCTCGTGAACAGCGCGGGCGGCAGCGGACTCCTGGAGCCGAAGGCCGACGCGGAGGACCCGCTCGAAGCCGTGGCGCACACCTGGACCGTCAACTTCCGGCTGAACGTGCTGACGGCGGCCCTGCTCACCGAGGCCCTGCGGGATCGGCTCGCCTCCCCCGGAGGCCGCGTGCTGTTCCTCAGCTCCATCGCCGCCTACCGGGGTTCCGGCAGCGGCGCGTACGCCGCCTCCAAGGCCGCCCTGCACCCCTATGCGTTCGATCTGGCCCGGGAGCTGGGGCCGCGGGGCATCACGGTGAACGTGGTCGCGCCCGGCTATGTCGAGGACACCGAGTTCTTCGGCGAAGCGATGGACCCGGCGCGGCGGGAGCGGCTCATCGCGGAGACGTCCATCGGCCGTGCCGCCACGCCCGGCGACGTCGCCGCGACCCTGCACTGGCTGGCCTCCCCCGGCGCCCGCCACATCACCGCGCAGGTCATCCAGGTCAACGGCGGTGCGGAACGCGGACGCTGACGCGGGCGGGGGTCAGCCCCGGCCCGCCCGCTGCCGCTCGTACGCCTTGTGGAACTGTCCGTCGCGCATGGATTCACCGTTCCAGCCGGGCGGAGGTATGGCGCCCGCAGTGTTGACCCGTGGCAATGCGTAGGGATGCTCCTCGGCCAGCCAGCGGATGAGCTCCTCACGCACCGTGACCCGGACCGTCCAGATGTCGTCCGCGTCCTTCGCGGTGACCAGCGCGCGCACCTGCATGGTGTTGGGCGTCGAGTCGGTGACCTGGAGGCCGTAGGCGCGGCCGTCCCACGCCGGGCAGTGGCGCAGGATGTCACGGAGTTTGTCGCGCATCGCCTCCACGGGCGCGGTGTGGTCGACGTGGAAGTAGACGATGCCGGTCATCTGGGCGCTGCCGCGCGACCAGTTCTCGAAGGGCTTGGAGGTGAAGTACGACACCGGCATGGTGATCCGCCGCTCGTCCCAGGTGCGCACGGTCAGGAACGTCAGGGTGATCTCCTCGACCGTGCCCCACTCCCCGTCCACGACCACCGTGTCGCCGAGCCGCACCATGTCGCCGAACGCGATCTGCAGCCCGGCGAAGAGGTTGGACAGCGTGGACTGCGCGGCGACACCGGCGACGATGCCGAGGACGCCGGCCGAGGCCAGCAGTGAGGCGCCGGCCGTCCGCATCGCGGGGAACGTCAGCAACATCGCACTGGCCGCCACCACCCCGACGATCGCGTACACCACCCGCATGATCAGCGTGACCTGGGTGCGCACGCGCCGGACCCGGGCCGGGTCGTGGTGGGCGCGGGCGTAGCGGCTGTACGTCGTCTCGACCACGGCCCCCGCGATGCGGATCACCAGCCAGGCCGCGGAACCGATCAGTACCAGGGTGAGCGTCCGGCCGATGCCGACCTGCTGGGCCTGGAGCACCTTCGCCTGGTCGTAGGAGCCCCTCAGCAGGGCCGTGCCGAGCACCAGCTGGTAGGGGATGCGGCCGCGGCGCAGCAGACCCCACAGGGGTGTCTCGGGGTGTCGGGCGTTCGCCTTGCGCAGCAGGACGTCCGTGCCCCACCCGATGAGCAGGGTGAGTCCGACCGTGCCACCGAGGACGATCACTGGGCGCAGTACGTTCTCCATCCCTGGAACGTAACCAGTGGGGCGCGCCGTGAACCTGTGGCCAAGAACACCCGGGAACGCGCAGCGTACGGCGTTGTCCGTCACGGCTGGCACGATGGGCTCATGAACATCATGCTCTTCCACTCGACGTACGGACTGCGGCCGGCCGTCCGGGCCGCCGCCGACCGGCTCCGCGCCGCGGGGCACGAGGTGTGGACACCCGACCTGTTCGACGGCCGGACCTTCGGGACCGTCGAGGAGGGCATGGCCTTCAAGGACGAGATCGGCAAGGAAGAGCTGCTCAAGCGGGCCGTCCTGGCCGCCGCGTCCTACTCGGAGCGAGGGCTGGTGTACGCCGGGTTCTCGCTCGGCGCGGCCACCGCGCAGACTCTGGCGCTCGGTGACCACAAGGCGCGCGGGCTCCTGCTGCTGCACGGCACCTCGGACATCGCGCCGAACGCCTCGGTGGACGACCTGCCGGTCCAGCTGCACGTCGCCGAGCCGGACCCGTTCGAGACGGACGACTGGCTCAGCGCCTGGTATCTGCAGATGGGCAGAGCGGGCGCGGACGTGGAGATCTACCGCTACGCCGGCGCGGGCCACCTGTACACCGACCCGGAACTGCCGGACTACGACGAGGAGGCGGCCGAGGCCACCTGGCGGGTGGCGCTCGGCTTCCTCGACAGCGTGGAGACGGCCCCGTAAGACGTTAAGGCGTTACACCGGGTCGTACGTCCGCTCCACCTGCTGCGTGCCGCTGAGCGTGCGGTAGGACCGCACCCAGGACGAGCCGGCGCTCGCGCTCGTACGGTCGGACAGGACGTAGTAGTCCATCTGCGCGCGCTCGGCGGTGATGTCCAGCACGCCGTATCCGTGGCGGTCGGTGTCCACCCAGTGGACGTGCCGGTTGGCCGCCCGGATGAGCGGCGCGGCCACCGCCGAGACGGTGCCCTCGGGGACCTTGACGATGTCGTCGAGGTTGTCGGAGGTGACCGAGGTGACCACGAACTCGGTGGCGGCGGACGGGGAGAGCGGGTAGGTGCCGGCGTCGACGGGGACGTCGTTGGCCCAAGCCATGTGGATGTCGCCGGTCAGGAACACGGTGTTCCTGATCGCGTTGCTCCGCAGATGGGCGAGCAGTTCACGACGGTCGTCGGTGTAGCCGTCCCACTGGTCGGTGTTGACGGCGATGCCCTCCTGCGGCAGCCCCAGCAGCTTGGCCAGCGGCTTCAGCAGGTCGGCGGAGAGCGAGCCGATGACGAACGGCGCGATCATCACGGAGTTGCCGACCAGCCGCCAGGTGGTGTCGGAAGCCGTCAACCCCGCCTTGAGCCAGTCGAGTTGGGCGCGCCCGGTGATCGTGCGGTCCGGGTCGTCGACGGAACCGCTGCCCGTGGACGCCTGCTGCGAGCGGAAGGAGCGCAGGTCGAGGAGGGTGAGGTCGGCGAGCCTGCCGAAGCGCAGTCGGCGGTAGGTGGTGCCCTCGATCGCCGGGCGGACCGGCATCCACTCGAAGTAGGCCTGCTTCGCCGCCGCCTTGCGAGCGGTCCAGGTGCCCTCGGCGCCCTCGGTGTGGTTGACCGCGCCGCCCGACCAGGCGTTGTCGGCGAACTCGTGGTCGTCCCAGATGGCGACGACCGGTGCCTTGGCGTGCAGGGCCTGCAGGTCGGGGTCGGTCTTGTACTTCGCGTGCCGGATCCGGTAGTCGGCGAGCGTGATGGTCTCGTTCGCCGGGGCGTGCGGACGCACCACCGAGCCACGGGCCGCGTACTCGCCGCTCTTGTACTCGTAGATGTAGTCGCCGAGGTGGAGCCACGCGTCCAGGTCGCTGCGGGCGGCGAGGTGCCGGTACGCCGCGAAGTAGCCGGCCTCCCAGTTGGCGCAGGAGACCACGCCGAAACGCAGCCCGGACACGGCGGCGTCGGCGGCCGGCGCGGTGCGGGTACGGGCGACGGGGGAGTCGGTGCCGCCCGCGGAGAAGCGGAACCAGTAGTCCGTGGCCGGTTCGAGCCCGCGGACGTCGGCCTTCACGGTGTGGTCCGAGGCGGCGGTCGCGGTGACGGACCCCTTGGCGACGACGGTCGTGAACGTCTTGTCCCTGGCGAGCACCCAGTTCACCTCGGTGTCGGGACCGAGCCCGGAGCCGGGAGTCGCCTCGGCGGTGGGTGTCACCCGGGTCCACAGCAGGATGCCGTCGGGCAGCGGGTCACCGGAGGCCACGCCGTGCAGGAAGGCGGGGGTGTCGGTGGCGGCACGGGCGGGAAGGGCGGCGGCGAGCGGGGCGCCCAGGACGGCCGTCGCCGCCGCGGCCTTGACGACCGTACGGCGGCGCGGGGACACGGAGTTGACGCTCTGGGATGATCTGTGTCGACTGGTCACGGGCGAGCAGACTACTGACCGGTACGCACAAAGTGCGGGCGAACACGGAAAGTTCGCCCGCACGTTGTCCGCCTGATCGCTCAGGCCCGCCCGAATGAGCCGGTCAGGACTTCAGCGCGTTGTCGATCGCCGTGTTGAAATCGGCCACGGTCATCGGCGCGTTCTGCCCGTCCGGGCCGGTCAGCTTCTTGCCGTCCATCTTCAGGGTGGGCGTGCCCTGTACCCCGCTCTTGTTGAAGACGTCGGACATGTCCAGCGCCCACTTGTCGTAGGTGCCGTCCTTCACCGCCTTCTGGAACGCCGCGTTGTCCTTCAGGGCGGGGACGGTGTTCGCGACCTTGATCAGGTAGCTGTCGTCCTTGAACTTGTCCTGGGTCTCCTCCGGGTGCCACTTCGCCGAGTACAGCGCGGTCTTGTACTCGAGGAACGCCTCGGGGCTGACGTTCAGCGCGGCACCCATGGCGCTCAGGGCGTTCTTGGAGCCCTCGCCCTGGGTGTTGGTGTCGATGAACGTGGCACCGACGTACTGGATCTTGAACTTGCCCTCGTCGAGGTCCTTCTTGACGGTCGAGCCGACCGTCTGCTCGAACTGGGCGCAGATCGGGCAGCGCGGGTCCTCGTACATGACCAGGGTCTTCTTGGCGCTGCTGTTGCCGATGACGACGGTGGTGCCGTTCGGACCGGAGGTGTGGGCCGGCGCGACGAGCTGGTCGCTCTTCGCGGCCTCCCAGTGGCTGGGCTTGTTGTTCTGTACGACGGCGTAGCCGACGCCGCCGGCGACGGCGAGTACGGCGACGACCGACCCGGCGACGATCAGCTGCCGCTTGACCTTGTCGCGCTTGGCCTGCCGCTCGCGCTCGATGCGCAGCCGCTCACGGGCCGCCGTCTTCGCCGACTGGCTGTTCCGCTTGCTCATGGGTGATCTCCTGAAGGACGCGCATCGTCATTGCGCGGAACTCGAAAGTGGGGACTGGTCGTGCTCGGGGGCGTCGCCCGGATCAGGGCGAGTCGCTCAGATCCAGGGCGGTTCGCTCAGATGAGGGCGAGAGAGCACGGCGGTCCACGCCGTCCCAGGGAGTGCACGAAGAGGCGGGTGCGCAGGGCGGTGATCCGGGGCGCCGGGCGCGGCACCCGGCCGACCGGCGCGAGCCGTACGGTCACCGCGGCGACCGCGAGCAGCAGCGGCCGGAACGTGGTCGCGGCCACCGCGCCGAGCAGCTGGGCCAGCGCCCGCTCGCCGCGGCGCAGCCAGGCGGCGGCCAGCAGTCCCACGCTCACATGGGCGGCGAGCAGCAGCCATGCGGTCGCCGGGTCGGCGTGCGCCAGCAGCGCGGCGACCCGGTCGCCGCCGGTGCCGGTGACCCGGCTGAGCGGGGTGCCCACGTTGCCGCCGCTGCACAACACGTCCAGCCCCACCGAGCGCAGCGGGCCGGTGACCGGGCCGCCCGCCCTGCCGTAGCAGGCGTGCTGGCCCGTGGTGAACACCGTGTCCGCGGTCAGCTCCAGCGGGATCAGCAGGGCGGCGATCTTCCCGAAGCCGCGCTCACGGCCCGCCAGCGCGTACGCGACGACGAAGACGGCGGCGGCTATGGCGGCCACCGTCCCCATCGGCAGGGGGACCTCGGACAGCAGCACGTGCGACGCGGTGCTGAGGGTCACGACCAGTGTCGTGAACAGCGCCGCGCGCACGGCTCTGAGCTGGGTCCCGGATATGTCCATAGCAGAGGAGAGTGTGTCACGGGGTCCCGTAAGAGACCACTAAAGGATTGCTGTGCCGGTCGTGGTTGCCGTGCCGGACGGACTGCTGTGCCGGCCCCGTTCCGTCACAGACCCGGAATGCGGCCGTTGCGGAAGAGGTCCACGAAGATCTGGTGGTCGGTACGCGCGCGTGCCCCGTAGGTGTGCGCGAAATCCACCAGCAGGTCCCCGAAGCCGTCCTCGTCGGCGGCGATCGCCGCGTCGATCGCCCGCTCCGTGGAGAACGGCACCAGGGACTCGCCGGAGGTGTCGTCCGCCGCCGCGTGCATGGCGGCCGTGGCGCGGCCCAGGTCGGCGACGACCGAGGCGATCTCCTCCGGGTCGTCGATGTCGCCCCAGTCCAGGTCCACCGCGTACGGCGACACCTCGGCGACCAGCTGGCCCGCGCCGTCCAGCTCGGTCCAGCCCAGCCACGGGTCGGCGTGCGCCTGCAGGGCGCGCTGGGAGATCACCGTGCGGTGGCCCTCGTGCTGGAAGTACTCGCGGATCACGGGGTCCGTGATGTGCCGGGAGACGGCCGGGGTCTGGGCCTGCTTGATGTAGATCACGACGTCGTTCTCCAGGGCGTCGCTGTGGCCCTCGAGGAGGATGTTGTACGACGGCAGGCCGGCGGAGCCGATACCGATGCCGCGGCGGCCGACGACGTCCTTCACGCGGTAGGAGTCCGGGCGGGCCAGGGACGTCTCCGGAAGCGTCTCCAGGTAGCCGTCGAAGGCCGCGAGCACCTTGTAGCGGGTGGCCGCGTCCAGCTCGATGGAGCCGCCGCCCGGCGCGAAACGGCGCTCGAAGTCACGGATCTCGGTCATCGAGTCCAGCAGCCCGAAACGGGTGAGCGAGCGGGCGTCGCGCAGTGCGTCCAGCAGCGGGCCCTGGGCGGTGTCCAGGGTGAAGGGCGGCACCTCGTCGCTCTTGGCGCCGGTGGCCAGGGCGTGGATGCGCTCGCGGTAGGCGGCGGTGTAGATGCGCACCAGCTCGGTGATCTGGTCGTCGCTGAGCGCCTTCGCGTACCCGATCAGCGCCATGGAGGCGGCGAAGCGCTTCAGGTCCCAGGTGAAGGGGCCGACGTACGCCTCGTCGAAGTCGTTCACGTTGAAGATCAGGCGGCCGGTGGCGTCCATGTAGGTGCCGAAGTTCTCGGCGTGCAGGTCGCCGTGGATCCACACCCGCGAGGTGCGGTCGTCCAGGTACGGGCCGCCGCGCTTGTCCGCGTCCAGGTCGTGGTAGAAGAGGCACGCCGTGCCCCGGTAGAACGCGAACGCGGAGGCCGCCATCTTGCGGAACTTCACGCGGAACGCGGCCGGGTCGGCGGCGAGCAGCTCGCCGAAGGCGGTGTCGAAGACGGCGAGGATCTCCTCACCGCGTTGCTCGGCGCTGAGCTGCGGAACCGACATCGCTGGGTGCCTCCTGAGACAGGTGGTGCGTGACGTTTGGGATGATCTTCTCTCACACCAACGTCCGGCGGTGTGGGGGAGTGCCCACGTTTTCTCCGCATGAAGGTACGCGCCGCAGCCCGCGGAGTGTCAGTGCCGAGGCATAGACTTCGACGCTGTCCCCCAGACTGTCCGCAACCGGTGGGACACCCGTCGACGTATGTTTGGCCTGGAGGCTACAACCGTGTCAAAGCCGCCGTTCACGCACCTGCACGTCCACACCCAGTACTCGCTGCTGGACGGTGCCGCGCGGCTGAAGGACATGTTCAACGCCTGCAACGAGATGGGCATGACGCACATCGCCATGTCCGACCACGGCAACCTCCACGGGGCGTACGACTTCTTCCACTCCGCGAAGAAGGCCGGAATCACCCCCATCATCGGGATCGAGGCGTATATCGCCCCCGAGTCCCGGCGTAACAAGCGCAAGATCCTCTGGGGCCAGCCGCACCAGAAGAAGGACGACGTCTCCGGTTCCGGCGGTTACACCCACAAGACGATGTGGGCGGTGAACAAGACCGGCCTGCACAACCTCTTCCGCCTGTCCTCCGACGCGTACGCCGAGGGCTGGCTGCAGAAGTGGCCCCGCATGGACAAGGAGACCATCGCCCAGTGGTCCGAGGGCATCGTCGCCTCCACCGGCTGCCCCTCCGGCGAGGTGCAGACCCGGCTGCGCCTCGGCCACTTCGACGAGGCCCTGAAGGCCGCCGCCGACTACCAGGACATCTTCGGCAAGGACAAGTACTTCCTGGAGCTGATGGACCACGGCATCGAGATCGAGCGCAGGGTCCGCGACGGCCTGCTGGAGATCGGCCGGAAGCTCGGCATCCCGCCGCTGGTCACCAACGACTCGCACTACACGTACGCGCACGAGGCCTCCGCCCACGACGCGCTGCTGTGCATCCAGACCGGCAAGAACCTCTCCGACCCGGACCGCTTCAAGTTCGACGGCACCGGCTACTACCTGAAGTCCACGGAGGAGATGTACGCCATCGACTCCTCGGACGCCTGGCAGGAGGGCTGTGAGAACACCCGGCTGATCGCGGAGATGGTCGACACCGAGGGCATGTTCGTCAAGCGCGACCTCATGCCCAAGTTCGACATCCCCGAGGGGTACACCGAGGTCACCTGGTTCCAGGAGGAGGTCCGCCGCGGCATGGAGCGCCGCTACCCGGGCGGCATCCCCGAGGACCGTATGAAGCAGGCCGAGTACGAGATGGACGTCATCATCCAGATGGGGTTCCCGGGCTACTTCCTCGTGGTCGCCGACTTCATCATGTGGGCCAAGAACCAGGGCATCGCCGTCGGTCCCGGCCGAGGCTCCGCCGCCGGCTCGATCGTCGCCTACGCCCTCGGCATCACCGACCTCGACCCGATCCCGCACGGCCTGATCTTCGAGCGGTTCCTCAACCCCGAGCGCATCTCGATGCCCGATGTCGACATCGACTTCGACGAGCGCCGGCGCGTCGAGGTGATCCGGTACGTGACGGAGAAGTACGGCGCCGACAAGGTCGCCATGATCGGCACCTACGGCACCATCAAGGCCAAGAACGCGATCAAGGACTCCGCGCGCGTGCTCGGCTACCCGTACGCGATGGGCGACCGCATCACCAAGGCGATGCCCGCGGACGTCCTCGGCAAGGGCATCCCCCTGTCCGGCATCACCGACCCGAGCCACCCCCGCTACTCGGAGGCGGGCGAGGTCCGGTCGATGTACGAGAACGAGCCGGACGTGAAGAAGGTCATCGACACCGCACGCGGCGTGGAGGGCCTGGTCCGTCAGATGGGCGTGCACGCAGCCGGTGTGATCATGTCCAGCGAGACCATCACCGAGCACGTCCCGGTCTGGGTGAGGCACACCGACGGCGTGACCATCACCCAGTGGGACTACCCGAGCTGTGAGTCGCTCGGCCTGCTGAAGATGGACTTCCTGGGCCTGCGCAACCTCACGATCATGGACGACGCCGTCAAGATGGTGAAGGCGAACAAGGGGATCGACATCGATCTCCTGAGCCTCCCGCTCGACGACCCCAAGACCTTCGAGCTGCTCCAGCGCGGCGACACCCTCGGCGTCTTCCAGTTCGACGGCGGCCCCATGCGCTCGCTGCTGCGGTTGATGAAGCCCGACAACTTCGAAGACATCTCCGCCGTGTCGGCCCTGTACCGCCCGGGCCCGATGGGCATGAACTCCCACACGAACTACGCGCTGCGCAAGAACGGGCAGCAGGAGATCACGCCGATCCACCCCGAGCTGGAGGAGCCGCTCAAGGAGGTCCTGGACGTCACCTACGGCCTGATCGTCTACCAGGAGCAGGTGCAGAAGGCCGCCCAGATCATCGCCGGCTACTCGCTCGGCGAGGCCGACATCCTCCGCCGCGTGATGGGCAAGAAGAAGCCCGAGGAGCTGGAGAAGAACTTCGTCATCTTCCAGGCCGGTGCCCGCAAGAACGGCTACAGCGACGAGGCGATCCAGGCGCTGTGGGACGTGCTGGTCCCGTTCGCCGGCTACGCGTTCAACAAGGCGCACTCGGCCGCGTACGGCCTGGTCTCCTACTGGACCGCGTATCTGAAGGCGAACCACCCCGCCGAGTACATGGCCGCGCTCCTCACCTCCGTGAAGGACGACAAGGACAAGTCGGCCGTCTACCTGAACGAGTGCCGCCGCATGGGCATCCGGGTGCTCCCGCCGAACGTCAACGAGTCCGAGTCCAACTTCGCCGCGCAGGGCGACGACGTGATCCTCTTCGGCCTCTCCGCGGTGCGCAACGTCGGGTCGAACGTCGTCGAGTCGATCATCCGCTGCCGCAAGGCCAAGGGGAAGTACGCGTCCTTCCCGGACTACCTGGACAAGGTCGAGGCGGTCGTCTGCAACAAGCGGACGACGGAATCGCTCATCAAGGCCGGCGCCTTCGACTCCCTCGGCCACACCCGCAAGGGCCTGATGGCGCAGTACGAGCCGATGATCGACAACGTGGTCGCGGTCAAGCGCAAGGAGGCCGAGGGCCAGTTCGACCTCTTCGGCGGCATGGAGGAGGAGAGCAGCGAGCCCGGCTTCGGCCTCGACGTCACCTTCACCGACGAGGAGTGGGACAAGACCTATCTGCTCGCCCAGGAGCGGGAGATGCTCGGTCTGTACGTCTCCGACCACCCGCTCTTCGGTCTGGAGCACGTGCTGTCCGACAAGGCCGACGCGGGCATCGCCCAGCTCACCGGCGGCGAGCACGCGGACGGCGCGGTCGTCACCATCGGCGGCATCATCTCGGGCCTGCAGCGCAAGATGACCAAGCAGGGCAACGCGTGGGCGATCGCCACGGTCGAGGACCTCGCGGGCTCCATCGAGTGCATGTTCTTCCCGGCGACCTACCAGCTGGTGTCCACCCAACTCGTCGAGGACGCCGTGGTGTTCGTCAAGGGCCGCCTCGACAAGCGGGAGGACGTACCCCGGCTGGTCGCGATGGAACTAATGGTTCCGGACCTGTCCAACGCGGGCACCAACGCGCCCGTGGTGCTCACCATCCCGGCGGTGAAGGTCACCCCGCCCATGGTGAGCCGCCTCGGCGAGATCCTCAGTCAGCACAAGGGCGACAGCGAGGTGCGGATCAAGCTCCAGGGGCCGCGCAAGACGACGGTCCTGCGCCTGGACCGCCACCGGGTCAAGCCGGACCCCGCGCTCTACGGCGACCTGAAGGTCCTGCTCGGCCCATCCTGCCTGGCGGGCTGATCACCCGGAGTGCCACAACAGGCAGCGCCACAAAAGGCAGCGCCACAACAGACAAGGGGGCGCACCCGAGCACGGGTGCGCCCCCTTGTTCTTTTTCAGCGTCAGCCCTCGCGCGCGGGCCTCGGCATCAGCTCTCGTGCGGGCGTCAGTTGTGGCCGAAGCTCTTCTGCTTCTTGCGGGTAACATCCGCCGGGCTGCCCGGGGCCTGCGCCATCGGAGACGCGTGCGCCTCCGCCGCGGGCCGCTGGGTGTGCTCCTGCGCCTGCTCGGCCTTGGGGGAGCGGTTCTGCGGGCCGGCCTGCTTGCGGTTCTTGTTCTTGGCCATGGTGATGCCTCCTGTGGGGACTAGGGGCCAGGGCCGGGACCAGATTCACATAGGCTGACATCAATCGCATGTCGGACAATTACCCTGCGTGACGCAGTCCTTCGCGGACCGGGCGCCCGATACGCCACGCCGAAGATCCAGTTCGGGCCGTTAACCTCACCGCCGTCGGGCAGACTCGAAGCAAGCCCGAAGCAAACCTCCCGGAAAGAGGGTGGATCGCGTGGACCGCTGCATCGTCCTGGTGGACGCCGGGTATCTGCTCGGGGCTGCCGCCAGCCTCCTCGCCGGGGAACCCTCGAGGTCCCGGATCACCGTCGACCACGCCGCCCTCATCCAGGGACTTCGAGAACGCGCCGAGGACGACACCGGGCGGCCACTGCTGCGCATCTACTGGTTCGACGGCGCTCCCGACCGCGTGCCGCAGCCGGAGCACCGCCGGCTGCGTGTGATGCCCCGGGTGACCGTGCGCCTCGGCGCGCTGACCCGCAGCGACGGGCGCTGGGCGCAGAAGGGCGTCGACGCCGCGATGCACGCCGAGCTGACCGAGCTGGCCCGCAACCGCGCCTGCTCGGACGTCGTGCTCGTCACCGGCGACGGCGACCTGCTGCCGGGCATGATGGCCGCCAAGGAGCACGGGGTGGCCGTCCACCTGTGGGCCGTCCAGGCCGCCGACGGCGACTACAACCAGTCCGAGGACCTGGTCGCCGAGGCCGACGAGCGCCGCGTGCTCGACCGGGCGTGGATCACCCAGGCCGTGCGGCCCAAGGAGCCGGGCGGGGTGTGCGCGCCGCCGCCCGCGCCCCGGCCGGAGATCGCCGCGATCCTCTCCGCGCCGCTGCCCGAGTCGGCACTCACCGCTGCCGCGGAGCGGCCCACCGCCGAGCCGGCACACGTCCCGGCCGCCGCGTCGCAGAACGGCGCCCAGGAGCGGGTGCCGGTCACCAAGGGCGTACCGACCCCCAAGGACCTCGCCGCGCTGCGGGCGCCGCAGACCGCGCCGCAGCCGGCCGGGGCGACGCTGCGCTGGTCCTCCGACAAGGGCTGGGTGGACCGGCCCGTCGCGGCCGAGTCGCCGGAGGCCGCCTCGCTGCCGACGCTGGCGCAGCTGACCACCGCGGAGCAGCGGTGGGCCGACCGGGAGGAGGACATCACCACGGTCGGCGGCGACCCCTATGAGGTCGGGCAGGTCTTCGCCCGGCGGTGGATCTCCCGCCTGGCCGACCCCTCCCACCTGCAGAAGCTGTCGAGCATGTACCCGCGGGTGCCGCACCGCATCGACGGTGAGCTGCTGCGCTACGCGGCCCGCTTCGGCCTGCTCGCCCACAAGGACGACCAGATCGACGAACACGACCGGTACGCGATCCGGGCGGGCTTCTGGCGGGAGATCGACCAGCGCACGGCGGCGGAGGCACCCGCCGGCGAATGACACACCCCGCTCGCGACCGCGGTCTCGGCGGGCCCCGGGAACCGCTCGGCGGGCGGCACCCCTTACCCTCGTCCTTTGTGAGCAAGCGCAGCGCACCGGCACCACGGCACAGGGACGACGTCGTGTGCGCCGTGCGTGGGCTGAGCAAGACCTATCCGGCGGTGCGGGGGCGGCGCGGCGCGCCCGGCACGCCCGAGGTGCGGGCCACCGACGACGTACGGCTGGACATCCGGCGCGGCGAGATCTTCGGACTGCTCGGACCGAACGGCGCCGGCAAGTCCACCCTCGTACGCCAGTTGACCGGGCTGATGCGGCCCGACAGCGGAAGCGTCGAGATCCTCGGACACGACATCGTGCGCCACCCGGAGCGGGCCGCCCGCATCCTCGCCTACCTCGGCCAGGAGTCCACCGCCCTCGACGAGCTGACCGTCTCGCTCGCCGCCGAGACGACGGGACGGCTGCGCGGGCTGGACCTGCGGCAGGCCCGCGAGGAGCGGGACGCCGTGCTCGACGAGCTCGGGCTCACACCGATCGCCTCCAGGCCGCTGAAGAAGCTCTCCGGCGGCCAGCGGCGGCTCGCCTGCTTCGCCGCCGCCCTGATGGGGGAGCGACCGCTGCTGGTGCTCGACGAGCCGACCACCGGCATGGACCCGGTCGCCCGCCGCGCCGTGTGGGCCGCCGTGGACCGGCGGCGGGCCGAGCGCGGGACGACCGTCCTGCTGGTCACCCACAACGTCATCGAGGCGGAGACCGTCCTCGACCGGGTCGCCGTCCTCGACCGGGGCCGGATCATCGCCTGCGACACCCCGGCCGGGCTCAAGGAGCGCGTCGCCGGCGAGGTCCGCGTCGAACTCGTCTGGCGCGAGCGGGCGCCCCTGGACGTCCCGGAGGTCGCCGCGCTGCGCACCCGCGCCGTGGAGTCCGGGCGCCGCTGGTCGCTGCGGATGGCCCCCGAGGAGGCGCGCGCGGCCGTCGCCACCGTCACCGGGGGCGCCGCCTTCGCCGCCCTCGACGACTTCACCCTGGCCACGCCCAGCCTGGAGGACGTCTACCTGACGCTCGGCGGCAGCGCCCGGGGGCTGGTGAAGGCATGAGTACGGGGGTCGTCGTGTCCGTATGGAACTCCGGGAGGTGCTCCACGGGGGCCTCGGGGAAAACGAAGAGGAGCAGCGCGAGGTGAGTGTCGTACCCGCCGAGGTCCTGCCCGGCGCCCGGGCGACGGATGACGGTGCCGTGGACGGTGCCGCCCTCGGGTCGCGGGCCCGGCTGTGGCCCTCGCTCGCCGCCGTGTACCGGGCCCAGCTGTCCCGGGCGCGGGTCGCGCGGATACCGCTGCTGTTCGTCGCGACGTTCCAGTCGATCGGCATCATGATCATGATGCGCGGGGTGGTGAGCGGCGGCGGGAGCGACGCCTGGTCCGTGGTCGCCGGGTCGTCCGTGCTGGTGGTCGCGTACGTCGGGCTGAACCTGCTCGCCCAGTACTTCGGCCAGCTGCGCGGCAGCGGCGGACTCGACCACTACGCCACGCTGCCGGTGCCGGCCGCCGCGGTGGTGCTGGGGGCCGCGGCGGCATACGCCTCCTTCACCGTGCCCGGGACCCTGGTGACCGCCGTCTTCGGGTGCGTGCTGTTCGGACTGCCGCTCGCGCACCTGTGGATTCTCGCCGCAGTGATCCCGCTGGCCGGTGCCGCGCTGTCCGGGCTCGGCGCCGCGCTGGGGCTGCTCGCGCCCCGGCCCGAACTGGCCACGCTGCTCGGGCAGTTGGGCATGTCGGCGGCGCTGTTGCTGGGCGTGCTGCCACCGGACCGGATGCCGGAGGTCATTCAGGTCGTACGGGACCTGCTGCCGTCGACGTACGGGGTGGAGGCGTTTGCGCGGACCTTCGGCGGGCATCCGGACTGGGCGTTCGTCCTCGGCGACCTGGGCGTGTGCGCCGCCGTCGGGGTGGCCTCGCTGGCCATGGCGACCTGGGCGTACCGCCGGGCGGCCGTCCGGTGACGCGGCTGACAGACACGCCTGGCAGGATGTGAAGGTGACCGCTCCGTTGACTCCGCCTCCGCCGCCGCATGAACAGTCCCCGCACTCTTCGCACGAGGCCTGGCACGCCGTGTCCGAGCCCGTGGGGATCGGGCCCGTGGGGATCGGGCCCGGGCCGCACGGTGCCACGGCCGTGTACGGGGCCGACGGTCCCGGTATGAACACCGAGGTGCGCGAGGCGGCCGTGATCACGGTGGGCGTCGCGCTCGCCGGGGCGCTGCTCGGGGTGCTGTGGTGGTGGCTGGCGCCGCACGTGCCGCTGGTGGGGGACCAGGTCGACAACAGTTGGGTCGTCTACCTGAAGGACACCGAGGGGGAACAGGCGATCGGGGTGGACGGGACGTTCACGCTGCTCGCGGCCGGCTTCGGCGTGCTCAGTGCGCTGGTCGTCTTCCTGGTGCGCAAGCGGGGCGGGGTGCCGCTGGTGGTGGCCCTCTGCGTGGGCGGGCTGCTGGGCTCGCTGCTCGCGTGGCGCCTGGGGGTCTGGCTGGGGCCCACGTCCAACGTGATCGCGCATGCCAAGGCCGTGGGCAAGGGGGTGACGTTCTCCGCGCCGCTGAAGCTCGGGGCCAAGGGGGCGTTGCTGGCGTGGTCGGTGGCGGCGCTGGTGGTGCACCTGGGGCTGACGGCGCTGTTCGCTCCGCGGGATCCGGATCCGTACGGGGTGGCTGCGCCGCAGGCGTAGTCCGGCGGGTGCGCCGGAGGTGGTCTCGCCCCGCCGCCCCTACCCTTCCCGTCCCTGGGGGCTGCGCCCCCAGACCCCCGCTGTCGCCCTTGACGGCCTCGTCTCCGAACTCCCCCAAGCTCTTCGGGCATGCGGGAGCCCGGGATGGGCTGATTCCTGCTGGGTCGCGTCGGGAGGCGCGGGTCGGCGGGGGATCCGCCTGGGGTCTCGTCCTCAAGTTCCCCAAGCTCTTCGGGCATGCGGGAGCCCGGGATGGGCTGATTCCTGCTGGGTCGCGTCGGGAGGCGCGGGTCGGTGGGGGATCGGCCTGCGGTCTCGTCCTCAAGTTCCCCAAGCTCTTCGGGCATGAGGGAGCCCGGGACGGGCTGATTCCTGCTGGGTCGCGTCGGGAGGCGCGGGTCGGTGGGGGATCCGCCTGCGGTCTCGTCCTCAAGCTCCCCCAAGCTCTTCGAGCAGGGGGGCCTCCGGACGGGCTGGAAGCGCCCGTCCGGCCCCTTCGTGACGGACGGTGGTCACGCCGGCCGGTGGCCGTGGTTGGCGTGGCCCTTCTTCATGCGCCATTTGCGCTTGCGTGTCCTCTTCGACATGTTTCCGTACTAGCCGAGGACACGCCGCACGTCGAGTGGTCAGGCACGGGCGATCGGTGCCAGCGTCGCCTCCGTGAGCTTGGCCAGGTCCTCGGGGGACAGCTCCACCTCCAGCCCCCGGCGGCCGGCCGACACGCAGATCGTGGTGTGCGACGACGCCGACTCGTCCAGCACCGTGCGCAGCCTCTTGCGCTGGCCGAGAGGGGAGATGCCGCCGCGCACGTAGCCCGTCGTACGCTCGGCGAGCACCGGGTCCGCCATCGCCGCCCGCTTGCCGCCCACCGCCGTGGCCAGCGCCTTCAGGTCCAGGGAACCGGCCACCGGGACCACCCCGACCACGAGCGCCCCGTCCACGTCGGCCACCAGCGTCTTGAACACCCGGTCGGGGGAGACCCCCATCGCCTCGGCCGCCTCCTCGCCGTAGGACGGGTGGGACGGGTCGTGGTCGTAGGCGTGGACCGTGAACTCCACCCCGGCCGCCGTCAGGGCCACCGTCGCCGGTGTGCCACCCGGCTGCTGCTTCTTCGATTTCTTCGCCATCCGGCCGTTCCCGTTCCCGTTCCGTCCCGTTCCCCGGGGCGTTCGCGCGTCAGTTGAGACTCGTCGGCGTCCGCGTCAGCTCCGTCGCCGGCAACGACGGCAGGTTACGGATGATGGCCGTCTCCGCGCGAAGCAGTTTCAGCTCGTCGCGGAGGCGGGAGGCGGTGTCGGGCGCCTGCAGCAGCCGCTGCTTCGTCGGCGTGTCCAGCATCACCGCGGCCGCCACCAGGTACGACACCACGGCCGGTTCGTCCGGCAGGTCGGCGCCCGCCGACAGGGACCTCTCCCGCGCGCCCGCCAGCCGCTTCTGGTACTGCCTGAACGCCCGCAGCACCCCCTCGGCGAGCGCGCCCGCCTCGTCGCCCTGCTCCTCCGGCAGCTCCTCCAGCTCGGCCGTCAGATAGGGGCCGGAGGAGTCCACCGAGAGCACACGGACCCGGGTCGTGCCCGTCGCCAGGACCTCGAACGAGCCGTCGGCCCGCTCCCGGATCGTCGCAGCGTCCGCGATGCAGCCCACCGCGTGGAACGCCTTGGCCGGGTCGGCCCCGAAGCCGGCCGTGGGCCCGCGCTCGGGCACGGCCGTGGGGTCCGGCATGCCCGGCGCGCTCGGCGCCACCTCGTGGCCGTCGCGGATGGCGACGACGGCGAACCGGCGCGGTTCGTCCTCGGGGATCTTCAACAGGTCACGCATCAGGGCGCGATAGCGCTCCTCGAAGACGTTCAGCGGGAGCACGAGCCCCGGGAACAGCACCGAGTTCAGCGGGAAGAGCGGGAGCCGGACGGTGGTCACGACCCGAAAGCCTAATGGTCGCAGCAGGGCGTGTGGCCGGTGTGGTCGTTCAGGTGCCCGATCAGTTGCCTGCCGAGGGGAGGGGCGGGCGGCAGGAGCCGCTCGGGGGCGTGCGGCGGAACCGGCGACACCACCGCCCGTCGTACCACCTCCCGTACCTCCAGGAACCGGCCCAGCGGGTCGTCGCAGAACCGGTCCCAGGGGAACGACGTCGCGTACGGGCCGGTCATGCGCAGCTGCGTGAGCGCGTCCCGCCAGCGCTCCAGCCGGACCAGGACGAAGACGAGGAGATTGCGGATCTCCGCGGGCCAGGGGTCGGCGGCCGCGAACCGCGAGGACAGCGCGATCGCCCGGTCCGCCGCCGTGTCCAGCCGTCCCCGGGTGACGACCACCCCGTCGCCCTCCGTCAGGTACTTGAAGGCGGCGCGCACGGGCAGCGCCTGCACCAGGGAGTCCGGCGGGGCGTCCTGCGCGGCGGTCTCGGCGAAGTCGAAGCACTCCCAGTGCGAGTCACCGGGCCGGTGCGGAGTCCTTCCCCACTGGGCGCTGCACGCGGCCGACAGGTACTGCAGGGCCGCGACATGACAGCCGTAGTGGTGCGGGGAGCGGCGTACGGCCTCGGCCCACAGCCGCTCGTACTCGGTGTGGCGGGCCTGCGCGCCGCGCGCGTGGTCGAGCGCCACCCGCCACGGCACCGGGTCGTGGGGGTCGCTCTCGGTCGCCGCGGTGACCAACGGGCGGATCTGGCGCAGGAGTTCGACGCGGGCCGGCGATTCCCAGCTCCGGGCCACCGCCAGCTGGGCCCTGACCACAGTGGCGTCCGGATCGTGGGGGGCGGCCGCGTGCCAGTCCGTGAGCCACTCGTCGCGCGAGCGGGCGAAGGCGGCGAGCCGTGTCACATACCGGTCGCGGTCCTCCCACTCGGCGGCCTGCCGGGTGGCCGCGAGCAGTTCGGCCGCCGGGCCGTACTCACCGCGGCCCGCCGCGACCAGGGCGGGCGCCAGACGGTCATCGGGCGCGTCGAGAAGGACCTCGTCGTCGGCGGGCAGCCCGTCGGTGAGGTGGGAGGAAGGACGAGCCATCCGTGCCGTACGGATGAAGGGGCGGAGCAGTGCCATGGTGTCAACCATTGAAAAGCCGCAGGTCGGGGACGCGCCAGCACGAATGCGTAACCCGTGTTTGGTTGTACGGGCGAGGTTCAAGAAACGGTAAAAAGAGGATGTTTCGTCGGTGATGAACCTCTATGTGCAGGCGCTTTGGCCACTGTGGACGAAATCCGTCCCGACCGCCTCGCCAGTCACTGCGATCAATTGCGTCTCAGCAGCCTCGTTGCCCCCGCGGCGACCGTCGTCGCCAGTATCCAGCCGAGCAGGATCACCGCCGTCGACAGCCACTGCCAGGCCCCGCTCAGCCGCCACTGGCCCGCCTGGCCCAGATCGATGACCGGCAGCAGCAGGTCCAGGGCGAACAGGGAGGGGTTCCAGGCCGGGTGCCCGTCCTTGTTGACCGGTGGATGACTCGCGTGCGAGAAGGCGATCGACGCCGCCGCCCACAGCACCGCCATCCACACCGCGGCGCGGCCGGGGCGGTACCCGTAGGCGACCGTCCAGTCCTGTGCGTACCCCCACAGCTTCGCCGCCAGCGGCAGGGTCTCGCGGCGGCGGCGCTGCTTGGCGAGCAGGACCTCGCGCGCGTCCTCGTCCTCGCCGGAGTTGCGCAGCACGGCCGCGAGCCGTTCGTACGGCTCCGGGTTGTACTCGGCGGTCGCCGCCGCCACCCACTCCAGACGCCGGGCGAGCGGGAAGGCGTCCTGCGGCACGAGGTTCTCGTAGGCGAAACCGCCCATGTGCAGATCGCCGAGGCCGGGCCAACTCGTCCACCGGTCCACCAGGTTCACGATCCGGGCGCCCGAGAGGATCACCTTGCCCCGCTCGGGCCGATCGCCCAGGAAACGCAGCTCGGGCGTCTGGACCCGGCGCAGTGACAGCTCCTGGTCGTCGTCGAGGACGAACCTGGCCCGGTCCAGGTCGACCGCGTCCCCGAACCGCCCGTCGTCCAGCCGGATCCCGCCCCGGCACTCGAAGCACTGCACCCGGGTGCCCCGCGCGGGCGTGGTGCCACTGCTCTGCAGCGGATTGCCGACGCCCGCCGGAGTCAGGTACAGGGTGCGCTCGACGGTCAGCTGCGGGGCGTTCAGGGCGAGCCGGGTGTACGGGTTGGTCAGCCGGGCGCCCCGCAGGCTCAGCGACACGCCGACCTTGGCGCTGCGCATGCTGAATTCCCCGTACGACTCCAGCATCTCGGCCTGCAGGTCCTGGCCGACGGTCAGCCCGTCCGCGGAGATGGAACGGCCGCGCCGGTCCCGGTGGACGACGGCCTGGTTGAGCATCAGGTCGGTGCCGATGTGCGCGTCCGTGAGCCGCACGCCGCCCTGGAACCGGCAGCGCGCCAGATGCAGGTCGCCCTCCGTGTGCACACGCGCCGCCTCCAGACGCGGCACCGAGCAGTCCACGAGCCGTACGGTCGTGAAACGGGCCTCCGGCAGCAGGATCTCCTTCTCGAACCGGCAGCCCTTCAGCTCGACGTACGGCACCACCGTGCCCCCGGCGAGATCCAGCGTGTCCGTGATCCGGACGCCGGTCAGTTTCAGCGACGAGACCCGTCCCGCGAGCGCGGGCGGGCCGTCGAGGAGCAGCCAGGCCACGATCCGGGCCCGTACGCTGCGTTCGGGCCCCCAGGGGCGGCCGCCGTGCGGATCGTCCACGACGGGGTCCCCGTCGCGCAGGTCGTACTCGCTGCCGTTGCGGAAGGCCTGCCACATCCCCGCCTCCGTGGCGGTCAGTCCGTCCGGCACATCCTGGACACGGATGCCGGCGCCCTCGATCACGGCTCGTCCTTCCTCCTCGGCTGCTCGCGCTTCCTCGGCTACTCGCGGGTTTCGTACGACCGTTCATGCCCGCTGTGTGACCGCCCGAACGCAAAAGGTGAAGGGGATCTTCCGCCCCACTGCCCCCACCCATCGAATCCGGCCACGCCGCCCCGCAGCCCTCACGGAGCCCTCCGCCCCGCTGCGACACGCCGTGTCGGCCGGCGATCCGTGCCCGGCCGCCCGCGCCCGACCGGCCCGCCATCGAGCCCTCCGCCCGCCCACGCTCTGTATCAGCCATTGATACGGCCGTCCGACCCGTCGGTGCCGTCTGCGAGAATTGGGGCTGTGATCTCCCGAATCGATCTGCGCGGCGACGCCCTCCCGGAGGGCCCCGCCCTGCGCGACCTGCTGCCCCGAGCCGACTTCGACGTATCGGCCGCCCTGGAGAAGGTGCGCCCGATCTGCGAAGCCGTGCATCATCGTGGCGACGCGGCGCTGATCGACTTCGCCGAGAGGTTCGACGGAGTGCGCCTCACCTCGGTCCGGGTCCCGGCCCAGGCCCTGAAGGACGCGCTGGAGCAGCTCGACCCGGCCGTGCGCGCGGCCCTGGAGGAGTCCATCCGCCGCGCCCGTCTCGTCCACCGTGAGCAGCGCCGCAGCACGCACACCACCCAGGTCGTGCCCGGCGGGACGGTGACCGAGAAGTGGGTGCCGGTGGAGCGCGTGGGCCTGTACGCGCCCGGCGGCCGGTCCGTCTACCCGTCGTCCGTGATCATGAACGTCGTCCCGGCCCAGGAGGCAGGCGTCGGGTCGATCGCGCTCGCCTCCCCCGCCCAGGCCGAGTTCGGTGGCCTGCCGCACCCGACGATCCTCGCCGCCTGCGCCCTGCTCGGCGTCGACGAGGTCTACGCGGCCGGCGGCGCCACCGCTGTCGCGATGTTCGCGTACGGCACCGAGTCCTGCCCGCCCGCGAACATGGTCACCGGCCCCGGCAACATCTGGGTCGCCGCCGCCAAGCGCTACTTCACGGGCAGGATCGGCATCGACACCGAGGCCGGCCCCACCGAGATCGCGGTCCTCGCGGACTCCACCGCCGACCCGGTGCACGTGGCCTCCGACCTGATCAGCCAGGCCGAGCACGACCCGCTCGCGGCCGCCGTGCTCGTCACCGACTCCGTCGACCTCGCGGACGCCGTCGAGAAGGAGCTCGAACCACAGGTCGCCGCCACCAAGCACGTCGAGGACCGGATCCGCCCGGCGCTGGCCGGCAAGCAGTCCGCGATCGTGCTGGTCGACGGCATCGACGAGGGCCTGAGGGTGGTGGACGCGTACGGCGCCGAGCACCTGGAGATCCAGACCGCCGACGCCGCCGCGGTCGCGGAACGGGTCAAGAACGCGGGCGCGGTCTTCGTCGGCCCCTGGGCGCCGGTCTCCCTCGGCGACTACGCGGCCGGGTCCAACCACGTGCTCCCGACCGGCGGCTGCGCCTGCCACTCCTCCGGCCTGTCCGTCCAGTCCTTCCTGCGCGGCATCCACATCGTCGACTACACGAGGGACGCGTTGGCCGACGTCGCGCACCACGTGGTGACGCTGGCGGAGGCGGAGGACCTCCCGGCGCACGGCGCGGCGATCAAGGCAAGGTTCGGTTGGAAGGTGCCAGAGAGCAAGTGAGCTTCGGAATCGACGATCTTCCCGTCCGGGACGAGCTGCGCGGCAAGACCCCCTACGGCGCCCCCCAGCTCGACGTGCCCGTACGGCTGAACACCAACGAGAACCCGTACCCGCTGCCCGAGCCGCTGGTCGAACGGATCACCGAGCGGGTGCGCGAGGCCGCCCGCGGCCTGAACCGCTACCCGGACCGGGACGCGGTCGAACTGCGCACCAGGCTCGCCGAGTACCTGACGAAGACCGGCGGGTACCACGTCGGCCTCGGGAACGTCTGGGCGGCCAACGGTTCGAACGAGGTCATCCAGCAACTGCTGCAGACCTTCGGCGGCCCCGGCCGCACCGCGATCGGCTTCGAGCCCTCGTACTCGATGCACGCCCTCATCGCACGCGGCACGGGCACCGGCTGGATCTCCGGGCCGCGGAACGAGGACTTCACCATCGACCTCGCCGCCGCCGAGAAGGCGATCGCGGAGCACCGGCCGGACGTCGTCTTCATCACCACCCCCAACAACCCCACCGGCAACGCGGTCCCGCCCGAGACGGTCCTCGCGCTCTACGAGGCCGCGCAGGCGGCCAAACCGTCCATGGTGATCGTGGACGAGGCGTACATCGAGTTCAGCCACGGCTCCTCGCTGCTGCCGCTGCTCGAAGGTCGGCCGAATCTCGTCGTCTCGCGGACCATGTCCAAGGCGTTCGGCGCCGCCGGCCTGCGCCTCGGCTACCTCGCCGCGCACCCGGCCGTCGTGGACGCCGTCCAGCTCGTCCGGCTGCCGTACCACCTGTCGGCGATCACGCAGGCGACCGCCCTGGCCGCCCTGGAACACACCGACACGCTGCTGAAGTACGTCGAGCAGCTGAAGTCGGAGCGGGACCGGCTGGTCGCCGAGCTGCGTGCGATCGGCTACGACGTCACCGAGTCCGACGCCAACTTCGTGCAGTTCGGGCGGTTCCCCGACGCGCACGAGGCGTGGCGGAGGATCCTGGAGCGGGGCGTCCTGGTCCGGGACAACGGCGTACCGGGGTGGCTGCGGGTCACCGCCGGGACGCCGGAGGAGAACGACGCGTTCCTCGACGCGGTCCGTGACGTGCAGTGTCTTGTGGGGGACACCCCCACACCCCCGAAGGAGTACAGCGCATGAGCCGCGTCGGGCGCGTGGAGCGCACCACCAAGGAGACCTCGGTCCTGGTCGAGATCGACCTCGACGGCACCGGAAAGACCGACATCGCCACCGGCGTCGGCTTCTACGACCACATGCTCGACCAGCTCGGCCGGCACGGTCTGTTCGACCTGACCGTGAAGACCGACGGCGACCTGCACATCGACTCGCACCACACCATCGAGGACACCGCCCTCGCCCTCGGCGCCGCCTTCAGGCAGGCGCTCGGCGACAAGGTGGGGATCTACCGCTTCGGCAACTGCACGGTCCCGCTCGACGAGTCCCTCGCCCAGGTCACCGTCGACCTCTCCGGCCGCCCCTACCTCGTGCACACCGAGCCCGAGAACATGGCGCCGATGATCGGCGAGTACGACACCACGATGACCCGGCACATCCTGGAGTCCTTCGTCGCCCAGGCCCAGATAGCGCTGCACGTGCACGTGCCCTACGGGCGCAACGCGCACCACATCGTGGAGTGCCAGTTCAAGGCCCTGGCCCGGGCCCTGCGCTACGCCAGCGAGCGCGACCCGCGCGCGGCCGGCATCCTCCCGTCCACGAAGGGCGCGCTGTAAGCCATGAACGGCACCTCGACCATACTGATCGTCGTCGGCCTGTTCCTCGTCGGCGGGATCATCTCCTTCGTCAAGCAGAAGATGCCCACCAGCCTGATCGTGCTGCTGTCGATCGGTGCGGCGCTGTGTCTCGTCGCGGGTGTCATGCGTCTGGAGGTGTGGAATTGAGCACCGCCAAAACCGTCGTGGTCTTCGACTACGGCTTCGGCAACGTCCGCTCCGCCGAGCGTGCCCTCGCCCGCGCGGGCGCCGACGTGGAGATCACCCGGGACTTCGACCGCGCCATGAACGCCGACGGCCTCCTGGTGCCCGGCGTCGGCGCCTTCGCCGCCTGTATGCAGGGCCTGAAGGAGGCGCGCGGCGACTGGATCATCGACCGTCGGCTGGCCGGCGGGCGCCCGGTGATGGGCATCTGCGTCGGCATGCAGATCCTTTTCGGCCTCGGCATCGAGCACGGCGTCGAGACCGAGGGCCTCGCCGAGTGGCCCGGCCGCGTCGAGCTGCTCCAGGCGGACGTCGTGCCCCACATGGGCTGGAACACCGTCGAGGCGCCGGCCGACTCCGAGCTGTTCGCCGGCCTGGACGCGGACGCGCGCTTCTACTTCGTGCACTCCTACGCCGTCCAGGACTGGCAGCTCCAGACGCACAACCCGGCGATGAGCGCCCCCAAGGTGACCTGGTCGACGCACGGCAAGCCGTTCGTGGCGGCCGTCGAGAACGGCGCCCTGTGGGCCACGCAGTTCCACCCCGAGAAGTCCGGCGACGCCGGCGCGCAGCTGCTCACCAACTGGATCGGAACCCTGTAGACCATGGCCAAGCTCGAACTCCTCCCCGCCGTCGACGTCCGCGACGGCCAGGCCGTCCGCCTCGTGCACGGCGAGTCCGGCACGGAGACCTCCTACGGCTCCCCGCTGGAGGCCGCCCTCGCCTGGCAGCGGGCGGGCGCCGAGTGGCTGCACCTGGTCGACCTGGACGCCGCGTTCGGCACCGGCGACAACCGCGCGCTGATCGCCGAGGTCACCAAGGCGATGGACATCAAGGTGGAGCTGTCCGGCGGCATCCGGGACGACGACACCCTGGCCGCCGCCCTGGCCACCGGCTGCACGCGGGTGAACCTCGGCACGGCCGCCCTGGAGACCCCCGAGTGGGTCGCCAAGGTCATCGCCGAGCACGGCGACAAGATCGCGGTGGGCCTGGACGTCCGCGGCACCACGCTGCGCGGTCGCGGCTGGACCCGCGACGGCGGCGACCTCTACGAGACGCTGGAGCGCCTCAACAAGGAGGGCTGCGCGCGGTACGTCGTTACCGACATCGCCAAGGACGGCACGCTGCAGGGCCCGAACCTTCAGCTGCTGCGCAACGTCTGTGCGGCGACCGACCGCCCGGTGGTCGCCTCCGGCGGGGTGTCGTCCCTGAACGACCTGAGGGCGATCGCCGAGCTCGTCCCGCTGGGGGTTGAGGGCGCGATCGTCGGGAAGGCCCTGTACGCGAAGGCGTTCACCCTGGAAGAGGCCTTGGAGGCTACGTCTTGAAAAAGGACACAGCGTCATGACCGATGCCGTGCGGCGCGTGCAGAGCGGAAGTCCTTGGGAGGAGAGCTTCGGTTCCGCGCGTGCCATCGCGGCCGGGGACCGCGTCCTGGTGGGTGGCACGACGTCCTTCAAGGGCAGCGTGCTGTACGGGGAGGGCGACCCGTACGAGCAGGCGAAGGTGGCGTTCACCAGCGCGCTGGAGGCGATCGCCGAGTTCGGTCTCGGGCCCGAGTCGGTGATCCGGACCCGGATGTTCCTGACGCATCAGCGGGACGTCGACGAGGTGGGCCGCGCCCACAAGGAGCTGTTCGACTCGGTGCGCCCGGTGACGACCCTGCTGGTGGTGGAGGGCTTCGTCGACCCGCGCATCCTGGTCGAAGTGGAACTGGAAGCCTTCAGAGGCTAGAAGCAGCAGCAAGAGGAGCCGTGGATTCATGACCCTGGCGGTCCGAGTCATCCCCTGCCTGGACGTGGACAACGGCCGGGTCGTCAAGGGTGTCAACTTCCAGAACCTGCGCGACGCGGGCGACCCCGTCGAGATGGCGAAGGTGTACGACGCCGAGGGCGCCGACGAGCTGACGTTCCTGGACATCACCGCCTCCTCGGGCAACCGGGAGACCACGTACGACGTGGTGCGCCGCACCGCCGAGCAGGTGTTCATCCCGCTGACGGTCGGCGGCGGGGTCCGTACCGCCGAGGACGTGGACAAGCTGCTGCGGGCGGGCGCCGACAAGGTCGGCGTCAACACGGCCGCGATCGCCCGACCGGACCTGATCCGGGAGATCGCGGAACGCTTCGGCCGACAGGTCCTGGTCCTCTCGGTGGACGCACGCCGCACGTCCTCCGGCAGCTTCGAGGTGACGACCCACGGCGGCCGTCGCGGCACCGGCATCGACGCGATCGAGTGGGCGCACCGGGCGGCGGAGCTGGGCGCGGGCGAGATCCTGCTGAACTCGATGGACGCGGACGGCACGAAGGACGGCTACGACCTGGAGATGATCGCGGCCGTTCGCAAGCACGTCACGGTCCCGGTGATCGCCTCGGGCGGCGCGGGCGCACTGACCCACTTCGCCCCGGCCATCGCGGCGGGCGCGGACGCGGTGCTTGCGGCGTCGGTGTTCCACTTCGGGGATCTGCGGATCGGAGAGGTGAAGCAGACGTTGCGGGAGGCGGGGCATCCCGTCAGGTAGTCGTCACAGCAAGCCCCGGTCGGATGACCGGGGCTTCGTCTTCAAGAAACGCAAAAGGAAAGTTGCGCAATATTCATTGCGCAACTTTCCTTTCGTATTTACCGTGGTGGCATGGCAGAACGCGAGAGAGACCGTCGGATCACGGACCTGGGCACGCTCAAGGCGCTCGCGCACCCGCTGCGGGCACGGCTGTACCGGCTCCTGGTCATCGCGCGGGCGGCGACCGCGTCCCAACTCGCCGAGCAGGTCGACGAGGCGGTCTCGCTGGTCAGCTACCACTTGCGCAAACTGGCCGAGCACGGGCTGATCGAGGAGGCCGAACCGCACAGCGCGGACGGCCGAGAGCGCTGGTGGCAACCCTCCTCCGAGGGGGTGACCATCCGCGACGAGGACTTCCGCGATGCCCCCGAGAAGGCCGCCGCGCACACCGCCGCCAGCCGCCTCTTCTTCGAGCAGCGCGCCGACATGTACCGGCGCTACCTCGACGAGCGTGCTCACTGGAGTGACGCGTGGACGACGGCGTCCGACTCCTCCGAGTGGCTGCTGCGGCTCACACCGGACGAACTGGCCGAGCTGTCCCGGCAGATGTACGACCTCGTCCGCAGATACGAGGAGCGCGGCCGGGCTGCCGACGCCGCCGGCGAGACCGAGGGCCGCGAGAACGTCGCGGTGCACACGTACGGCTTCCCCTTCCGCGTCTGAGAGGACGGCCCATCGTGACCTCCACGCTCGCGTCCCCGGCCGGTCTGCGCGACAGACCGGCCCACCGCGACGGCAACGTCCTGCGCTGGCTCGCCGCCTACACCTCGTCGATGGTCGGCGACAACGTCTACTACCTGGCGCTGTCCTGGGCGGCGGTCCGGGCCGGGTCGCCCGCGCAGGCCGGACTCGTGACGGCGGCGAGCGCCCTGCCCAGGGCTCTGCTGATGCTGGGCGGGGGAGTGGTCGCCGACCGGCTCGGGCCGCGTGGGGTCGTCATCGCCGGCGACACCGTGCGCTGCGTGGCCGTCCTGGGGGTGTCGGGACTGCTGTTCGTGGCCGGCCCGGGGCTGTGGCCACTGGCCCTGCTGGCCGTGGTCTTCGGCACCGTGGACGCCGTGTTCATGCCCGCCGTGGGTGCCCTGCCGGCGCGGATGACGAGCCGGGGCCAGCTCGCACGGGTGCAGGGCATGCGCAGCCTTGCGATCCGGTTCGCGAGCGTCGTGGGCGCTCCCCTCGGCGGCCTCGGCGTGGCGCTCGGCGGCGCGGCGACCGCATTCGGGCTGGCCGGGCTGCTGATCGCCCTGTCGGTGCCGCTGCTGGTCTCCGTACGGATAAGCGAGCTGCCGCCGGACGACGCCACCGGCGGCGCCGGTACCACGACCGCCTGGCGCGACCTCGTGGCGGGCCTGCGGTACATCCGCCGCCACCGCGTCCTCGCCCCGCTGGTGCTGACCATCGCCCTGGGCGACCTGGGCTTCGTCGGCCCGCTCAACCTGGGCCTGACTCTGCTGGCCGACGAGCGGGGCTGGGGTGCCGCGGGGATGGGCTGGGTGCTGGCGGGCTTCGGGACCGGAGCGGGGGCCGCCTCCCTGCTGCTCGCGGTGTGCGGGCGGCTGCCGCACGCCGGGCTGATGATCGCGTACACGATCTTCGCGGGTTCCGTGGCGATCGGCGCCCTCGCCTACGTCCCCGGTGTGGCCGCCGCCGCCGGTGTGGCTGTGCTCATCGGCCTCCTCACCGGCCTGAGCGGCGTGATGTGCGGCGCGCTGCTGCAGACCCAGGCCGATCGCGCCTGCCTGGGCCGCGTCACGGCCGTCTCCAGCCTGGTCAGCCTCGGCTTCGCCCCGCTCAGCATGCCGCTGTCCGCCGCCGCGATCGGCGCCTGGGGCACCGGCCCTGTGTTCGTCGTCAGCGCGGCGGTCTGTGGGCTGAGCGGGGTCGTCGCCCTGGGCGCCCGCGACCTGCGCCGAGCCGAACTCCCCCGCTGAGCCGCCCCCTCAGATCCCCAACTGCTTCGTCTCCCGCACCTCGCTGATCGCCTCCTTCTCGCCCTCCAGCTCCACGTCCGCCACCCGCTGCCGCCCCAGCGCGAACATCAGCAGTTCCGAGGGGGCGCCGGTGACCGTCACCACCGGGGTGCCGCGGTGGGCGACCGCCGTCTGGCCGTTCGGGCGGCGCAGGACCAGGCCGGTCGGGGCGCCGCGGCCGGTCAGGCGGGCCGTGCGCTCCAGGCGGGACCACAGCGCGTCCTGGAAGACCGGGTCCAGCTCGCGCGGCGTCCAGTCCGGCTGCGCCCGGCGCACGTCCTCCGTGTGGACGTAGAACTCCACCGTGTTGGCCGCCTCGTCGATCTGCTTCAGGGAGAAGGGCGAGAAGCGCGGCGGGCCGGTACGGATCAGCTGGATCAGCTCCTCGTACGGCTTCGCGGCGTACTCCTCCATCACCTTCTCCAGCCGCGGCGCGAGCTGCTTGATCAGCGCGCCCCCGGCGGCGTCCGGGCGGCGCTCGCGCACCACCACGTGCGCGGCGAGATCGCGGGTCTTCCAGCCCTCGCACAACGTGGGGGCGTCCGGGCCCGTGGCCTCCAACAGGTCGGCGAGGAGGAGTCGTTCACGCTTGGCATGGGTCGACATGCAGTCAGCGTACGACCGGGGAACCGGTCCGCCCAGCGGACGGTGACCGGGCATGTCGGTGTGGCGCGGCACAATGGTCCGCATGACCAGCACGCCTTCGCCCAGCAGGCCCAGCGGCCTGGACCCCGAGATCGCCGCGCGTCTCAAGCGCAGCGCCGACGGGCTGCTCCCCGCCATCGCCCAGCAGTACGACACCGGTGAGGTGCTGATGCTCGGCTGGATGGACGACGAGGCGCTGCACCGCACCCTCACCACCGGGCGCTGCACCTACTGGTCGCGCAGCCGCCAGGAGTACTGGGTCAAGGGCGACACCTCCGGCCACGTGCAGCACGTGAAGTCGGTCGCGCTCGACTGCGACGCCGACACCGTGCTGGTCAAGGTCGACCAGGTCGGCGCCGCCTGCCACACGGGCGACCGCACCTGCTTCGACGCCGACGTGCTCCTGAAGGCCGACGTGCTTCTGAAGGACGCCGCCTCCGGCCCGGCGTCCGCGGATCAGTAAGGTCGGCCGCCATGGACCTCGAGACGTTCCGCAAGCTGGCCACCGACCGCCGCGTCATCCCGGTCACGCGCAAGCTCCTCGCCGACGGCGACACCCCGGTCGCGCTCTACCGCAAACTCGCCGCCGAGCGCCCCGGCACCTTCCTTTTGGAGTCCGCGGAGAACGGCCGAACCGCATATCAGTGGTCCCGCTACTCCTTCGTGGGCGTCCGCTCGGCCGGAACCCTGACCGAGCGCGGTGGCCGGGCCCACTGGCTCGGCACCCCGCCCGTCGGCGTCCCCACGGACGGCGACCCCCTGGCCGCCCTGAAGGCCACCGTCGAGGCCCTGCACACCCCCCGCGACCTCGCGCACGACCTGGGCCTGCCGCCCTTCACCGGCGGCATGGTCGGCTATCTGGGCTACGACATCGTGCGGCGCCTGGAGAAGATCGGCCCCGGCGAGCGGGACGACCTGAGGCTGCCCGAGCTGACCATGCTCCTCACCAGCGACCTCGCGGTCATGGACCACTGGGAGGGCTCGGTCCTGTTGATCGCCAACGCGATCAACCACAACGACCTCGACACCGGCGTGGACGAGGCGTACGCGGACGCCGTGGCGCGCCTCGACGCCATGGAGGCCGACCTGTCACGCGCGGTCGCCCAGCCGCCGGCCGTCCTGCCGCCCTCCGAACTGCCCGAGTACACCGCCCGGTGGGGCGGCGAGGACTTCCAGGAGGCGGTCGAGGACATCAAGGAGCGCATCCGCGCGGGCGAGGCCTTCCAGGTCGTCCCCTCGCAGCGTTTCGAGACACCGTGCACGGCGAGCGCACTCGACGTCTACCGGGTGCTCAGGGCCACCAACCCCTCGCCGTACATGTACCTGTTCCGGTTCCCCTCCGGGGACGGAGAGGCGTTCGACGTCGTCGGGTCGTCCCCAGAGGCGCTGGTGAAGGTCGAGGACGGCCGGGCCATGGTCCACCCCATCGCCGGCACCCGGCACCGCGGCACCACCCCGCAGGAGGACCAGGCCCTCGCCGAGGAACTGCTCGCCGACCCCAAGGAGCGTGCCGAGCACCTGATGCTCGTCGACCTGGGACGCAACGACCTCGGACGGGTGTGCGAGCCAGGCTCGGTGGAGGTCGTCGACTTCATGTCGATCGAGCGGTACTCCCACGTCATGCACATCGTCTCGACGGTCACCGGCCGGGTCGCGGCCGGGCGCACGGCCTTCGACGTCCTCACCGCCTGCTTCCCGGCCGGCACCCTCTCGGGAGCGCCCAAGCCCCGCGCGATGCAGATCATCGACGAGCTCGAGCCGTCCCGGCGCGGGCTGTACGGCGGCTGTGTCGGCTACCTCGACTTCGCGGGGGACTCCGACACCGCCATCGCCATCCGCACCGCCCTGCTGCGCGACGGCACGGCCTACGTGCAGGCCGGAGCCGGCATCGTCGCCGACTCCGACCCGGTCGCGGAGGACAACGAGTGCCGCAACAAGGCGGCCGCCGTCCTCCGCGCGGTGCACACGGCCAACAGGCTCACATCACCGTGAGGGTCAGCCGGTGAAGGCCGCCGTGCCGTTGGGGACGCCGAGCCCCGAGGGGCCGTCGTACCCGGTCGTGCCGGTGCACAGGTAGGAACCGGAGCAGCTGCCGTTGGAGCCGCTGGTCACGTCGTACAGCGCCGAGGTGTGGGCGTACGGGAAGGACGCCGGGGAGGAGCCGGAGGACGGGGCGCCCGCCAGCGCGTAGGTGGCCGCGATGAGCGGGGACGAGGCGCTGGTGCCGCCGAAGACCATCCAGCCGGTGGCCGAGCGGTAGCTGTCGTAGACCGCCACGCCGGTGTTCGGGTCGGCGACCGCGGAGACGTCGGCGACCGTGCGCCTGGCGCAGCCGCTGTCCGTCTGCCAACTCGGCTTGGCATCGTACGCGGAGCAGCCCGAGCCCGCTCCGCTCCACACGGTGTCGGTCCAGCCGCGGGAGTTCGACGCCGTGTTCAACGACGTGCCGCCCACCGCCGTCACGTACTTGGACGCGGCCGGGTACTCCACGCCGTAGCCGTTGTCACCGGAGGAGACGGTGATGGCGACGCCCGGGTGGTTGAAGTACGAGGAGTCGTACGTCGCGTCGCTGGAGGACTCGCTGCCGCCGTAGCTGTTGCTGACGAACTTCGCGCCCAGCCTGACCGCGGTGTTCACGGCCGTGCCGAGGTTGGTCATGGACGCGGAACCGGCCTCCACCAGGAGGATCTTGCAGTTCGGGCAGGCGGCGCTGACCATGTCGAGGTCGAGGGAGATCTCCTCCGCCCAGCCGGAGTCACCGCGCGGGTAGCCGGTGCCGCCGTTCTGGTCGACCTTCTTGAAGCAGCCGTTCGCCGTGGTGCAGGCGGACAGGCCGTACTGGGAGCGGTAGACGGCGAGGTCGGCCTCGGCGTTGGGGTCGTCGTAGGCGTCGACGATCGCGACCGTCTGGCCCGAGCCGCCGGTCGCCGAGGGCAGGTTGTAGGCCGCCTGCAGCGAGGCGGGGCCGTAGCCGGAGGGTGCGGCGGCGGCCGTCAGATCGCTCTCCGCGTGGGCGGACTTCGGGGTGCCCGACGTGACCTTGAGGGCGTTGCAGGCCATGACGTTCTGCTGCGTCGGGGCCGCACAGGAGTGCGCGACGGTGACGCCGTGTGCCGTGGACGCCGCCGCCGCTTGGACGGCCGGCGCGGCCAGGACCAGGGCGGCCGTGGCCAGTGAGGCCAGGGCGACGGAGGGAAGGGTTCTGCGCAACTTGCGTCCTCCACGAGTGGGTGTGACGGGGGACATGTGGGGGGTGCGCGGGTGCAGCCGGGTCGCGCGGGGTACGCGCGGCGGCCGGGCAGAACCTATGGATGTCCTGGGCACGTCAACAAGAGAGTGGTTGAAGCTGTGACATCTCTTGGCTGTTGATGGGCGACGCATGGGGTGCTGCCGGGAGAACCCTGGGGAAACCGTGGCGGTCTCTTGGGTTGACGGACCCGGGTGACGGTTCGCAGGGGGCTCGGGTGATAGTGGAGTACGTGACTGCCGTACCTCACCCCCGTTCCGAGGCCGCCGCACCCCTCCGGCCCGCCCGCCGCAGCCTCGCCCTCGCCCTGCTGTGCGGGGCGGCCGGCGCGGCCGTGGCACTGCTCTCCACCCGGCAGAGCTGGTCGGCGGGGACCGTGACGGTGGCCGGCGGCGACTACGCGCTGACCGCCAAGGGCAGCGACGTCACAGGCCTGCCCGCGGCCCTGGCCATAGTCGGCCTCGCCGCACTCGTCGCCGTCTTCGCCGTCCGCAGGACCGGGCGGCTCCTCGTCTCCCTGCTGCTCGCGCTCTCCGGCGCCGGCACCATCGCCGCCGCGCTGCTGGGGGCCTCCGACAGCTCGGCGCTCGACGAGAAGGCGGCACAGGCGGCCGGTGACACCTCCGCGACCGCGACCGCGCTCACGCACTCCGCCTGGCCGTACATCGCGGCCCTCGGCGGCGCGCTGCTCCTCCTCGCCGGACTGCTCGCCCTGCGTTACGGTCGGCTGTGGCCGGCGATGTCCGGCCGCTACGAACGCGACGGCACCCCCCGTCCGCGCCGGACGAAGCCCGTCGACCCCGACCGCCCCGAGGACCTGTGGAAGGCCCTCGACCGGGGCGAGGACCCCACCGGCTCCTGAACCTCACGACAGCCGGCGAGTGGGCCGAGGCGCCCCCACAGGCGCGTCGGCCTCGAACCGGAGAGCCCGACCCCGCGCTCACCGGGGACGCACGGGTACGGGACAATGGGCTGCGGGTTTCGACTCACTCACGCACACAGAGCCAACAAGGAGCAAGTCATGGCGGGCAGCAGCCACGGTCACACCCCGGCCGCCTGGACCGGTGTCATCATCGCCTTCATCGGTTTCTGCGTCTCGGGCGCCTTCACCGTGATGGCCCAGCCGGTCGGCTTCTGGGCGGGCATCGCGATCTGCCTCATCGGTGGCGTCGTCGGCGGCATCATGCGCCAGATGGGTCTCGGCCAGCCGAAGACTCAGGCGCACTCGGCGCACCAGCCCGCGGAGGCGACGGAGCGCTGAGGCCTCCCCCGGCTGACGACAGGCGGCCCCGGACAGTGCGTACGGGAGCCGCCTGTCGTGTACCCGCGCACCCGCGGCGGCGAGCGGGCAGAATGCGTGGGGTGAACGCCCGATCCGCCGGCGTGACCCCGCACCGCGGCGGCACCGGCAGCCGAGCCGTGCTCCGCCGCGTCGCAGTGCCCGCCGGGGTGCTCGCGGCCGTCGCCGGGGCCTTCGCCTATGTCGGGGCGGTGGACCCCAACCGACCCGGCCACTACCCGGTCTGTCCGCTGCTGCGCTACACCGGTCTGTACTGCCCGGGCTGCGGCGGACTGCGCAGCGCGCACGCCCTCGTGCACGGGGACGTCCTGGCGGCGCTGCAGGACAACGCTCTCGCCGTCACCGGCTGGCTCGTCCTCGCCGTGGTGTGGACCGTCTGGACGGTGCGCGCGGTACGGGGACGGGCGCTGCGGATCGACCTCACGCCGGTGCACCTGTGGAGCCTTGGCGCGCTGGTGCTGGCCTTCACCGTTGTCCGGAACCTGCCGTTCGGCGGCTGGCTACACCCTTGATCAACCGGTGAATGTCCAGGTAGTGGGACCGGCCTCCACCGAATGTGAGCCTTGGGCCAGGCTCCGGATACCATCGCAGTGACCATCGGTTTCGCCCGCCGAGGCGGCCCCGGTGGACCGAGGCCCGACCCCGTCGGACCTCACCCCCATCGTCAACCGTCAGGAAGGGGGCCGCTCGCGTGAGTGTGCTCGACGAGATCATCGACGGAGTCCGTGCCGACCTCGCGGAGCGGCAGGCACGCGTCAGCCTCGACGAGCTCAAGGAGCGCGCGGCGAAGGCTCCCGCGGCCAAGGACGGTGTCGCCGCCCTGCGCGGCGACGGAGTCAAGGTGATCTGCGAGGTCAAGCGGTCCAGCCCGTCCAAGGGTGCGCTCGCCGCGATCGCCGACCCGGCGGGGCTCGCCGCGGACTACGAGGCGGGCGGCGCGGCCGTCATCTCCGTCCTGACCGAGCAGCGCCGCTTCGGCGGGTCGCTGGCCGACCTGGAGGCCGTCCGGGCCCGGGTCGACATCCCGGTGCTGCGCAAGGACTTCATCGTCACCTCCTACCAGCTGTGGGAGGCCCGTGCGTACGGCGCCGACCTCGCGCTGCTGATCGTCGCCGCCCTCGACCAGCCGGCCCTGGAGTCGCTGATCGAGCGCGCGGTCTCCATCGGGCTCACCCCGCTCGTCGAGGTGCACGACGAGGACGAGGTGGAGCGGGCGGTGGACGCCGGAGCGAAGGTCATCGGCGTCAACGCGCGCAACCTCAAGACGCTCGAGGTGGACCGCAGCACCTTCGAGCGGGTCGCCCCCGAGATCCCCGACGGGATCGTCAAGGTCGCCGAGTCCGGCGTCCGCGGACCGCACGACCTGATCGCGTACGCCAACGAGGGCGCCGACGCCGTACTCGTCGGCGAGTCCCTGGTGACCGGGCGTGACCCGAAGGCCGCGGTCGCCGACCTGGTCGCGGCGGGCGCGCATCCGGCACTGCGGCACGGGCGCGGCTGATCTCTCGCTAGGCTTGGCTCCGATGACTCTCCCGATGACCATGGCGACCCGGGACCCGTACGCCCGCCTCGCGCGCGGCTGCCGGCCCCGAGGCTGCCGCGCGCCCGCACGCCGGGTCCACGGCCGCAGGGTGCGGTACGTCATCGGTGACGAGCCGGGCCAGGTCAACGGCATGCGATGGCAGCGCCCCGTCAGGGGCGCGGGGCAGTGCCCGAACGTGCGGCTCCGCCGCGTGGGCGCCATCAGCCACACGCGGCCTGAGGCCGACTGACACACCCCGCCCCCACGGCGATTGGTCTCCACACAACTCACCGTGAGGTTCCCGCATGCCCAGCCAGTTCTTCATCCCTGACCCGGAGGGTCAGGTCCCGAGCGCCGAAGGCTACTTCGGCGCGTTCGGCGGCAAGTTCATCCCGGAGGCCCTCGTCGCCGCCGTGGACGAGGTCGCCGTCGAGTACGAGAAGGCCAAGGCCGACCCCGAGTTCGCCCGCGAACTCGACGACCTGCTCGTGAACTACACCGGCCGTCCCAGTGCCCTGACCGAGGTGCCGCGCTTCGCCGAACACGCCGGGGGCGCCCGGGTGTTCCTCAAGCGCGAGGACCTCAACCACACCGGGTCCCACAAGATCAACAACGTGCTCGGGCAGGCCCTCCTCACCAAGAGGATGGGCAAGACCCGGGTCATCGCCGAGACCGGCGCCGGCCAGCACGGCGTGGCCACGGCGACGGCCTGTGCCCTGTTCGGTCTCGAGTGCACCATCTACATGGGCGAGATCGACACCAAGCGGCAGGCCCTGAACGTCGCCCGCATGCGCATGCTCGGCGCCGAGGTCATCGCAGTGAAGTCCGGCTCGCGCACCCTCAAGGACGCCATCAACGAGGCGTTCCGCGACTGGGTCGCCAACGTCGACCACACCCACTACCTCTTCGGCACCGTCGCCGGACCCCACCCGTTCCCGGCCATGGTGCGCGACTTCCACCGTGTGATCGGCGTGGAGGCACGGCGGCAGCTCCTGGAGCGCGCCGGACGCCTGCCGGACGCCGCCGTCGCCTGCGTGGGCGGCGGCTCCAACGCCATCGGCCTCTTCCACGCCTTCATCCCGGACGAGGGCGTGCGTCTCATCGGCTGCGAGCCCGCCGGCCACGGCATCGAGACCGGCGAGCACGCCGCCACCCTCACCGCCGGTGAGCCCGGCATCCTGCACGGCTCCCGCTCCTACGTCCTGCAGGACGAGGAGGGCCAGATCACCGAGCCGTACTCGATCTCCGCGGGCCTCGACTACCCGGGCATCGGCCCCGAGCACTCCTACCTCAAGGACAGCGGCCGCGGCGAGTACCGCGCCATCACCGACGACGCGGCCATGCAGGCACTGCGCCTGCTCTCCCGCACCGAGGGCATCATCCCGGCCATCGAGAGCGCCCACGCCCTCGCCGGAGCCCTGGAGGTCGGCAGGGAGCTGGGTGGCGACGGGCTGATCGTCGTCAACCTGTCCGGGCGCGGCGACAAGGACATGGACACCGCCGCCCGCTACTTCGGTCTGTACGACACCGACGCGTCCGTCGCCGCGGACGCCGACACCGACGCCGCGGAGATCGAGGGGGACGCCCAGTGAGCGGGAACATCCAGTTGCTGTCCGACACCCTCGCCGTCGCCAGGGCGGAGGGCCGCTCCGCGCTCATCGCCTACCTGCCCGCCGGTTTCCCGACCGTCGACGGCGGCATCGCGGCCGTCAAGGCGGCCCTGGACGGCGGCGCCGACGTCGTCGAGGTGGGCCTGCCGCACAGCGACCCCGTCCTCGACGGCCCCGTCATCCAGACCGCCGACGACATCGCGCTGCGCGGCGGCGTGAAGATCGCCGACGTGATGCGCACGGTCCGCGAGGCCTACGAGGCCACCGGCAAGCCGATCCTTGTGATGACGTACTGGAACCCGATCGACCGCTACGGCGTCGAACGCTTCACCGCCGAGCTGGCCGAGGCGGGTGGCGCGGGCTGCATCCTGCCCGACCTGCCCGTGCAGGAATCGGCCCTGTGGCGGGAGCACGCCGACAAGCACGGGCTCGCCACCGTCTTCGTGGTGGCGCCCAGCAGCAAGGACGCACGGCTCGCCGAGATCACCGCGGCGGGCTCCGGCTTCGTCTACGCGGCCTCGCTCATGGGCGTCACCGGCACCCGCGAGACGGTCGGTGCGCAGGCCCAGGACCTGGTCCGGCGCACCCGCGCGACCACCGACCTGCCGGTCTGCGTCGGCCTCGGCGTCTCGAACGCCGCGCAGGCCGCCGAGGTGGCCGGCTTCGCGGACGGTGTGATCGTCGGCTCGGCGTTCGTCAAGCGGATGCTGGACGCCCCCGACGAGGCGGCCGCCCTGGAGGCGGTCCGGACCCTCGCGGGCGAGCTGGCCGGGGGCGTACGCGGCAACGCGTGAGCCGACGGGGACGGACGGCTCACCGAAGCTCACTCGTACGAGTGGACCTGGGATCGGGGAGGCGCGCTGCGCCTCCCCGGTTCGTTCTGCCGGACGTGAGCGAGAAGAACCGTGAAGGAAAGCGCACCGCCCGCGAGCGACTGGCGGTCGAGCGACAGAAGCAGAAGGCCGCGGACAAGCGCCGCCGTGCGTTGATCGTGGGCGCCTCGGTCGTCTGTGTCCTGGCGCTGGCGACGGTGGTCGGCATCCTGGCGGCGAACGCCGGAAAGAGCGGCAAGAGCGGCGCCTCCGGCCCCGCCATCGCCCCTTCCGGGGCGACGGGCAAGGACGCCCTCGCGATCCCGGTCGGCAAGGACTCCGCCAAGTCGACCCTCACGGTGTGGGAGGACTTCCGCTGCCCCGCCTGCCGGGGCTTCGAGACCCTTTACCGCCCGACGATCCACCAGCTGGTCGACGCCGGAAAGCTCAGAGTCGAGTACCACCTGGTCACGCTCATCGACGGAAACCTGGGCGGCAGCGGCTCCCGATCCGCGGCGGGCGCGGCGGCGTGCGCGCAGGACGCCGGAAAGTTCTCGGGCTACCACGACGTGCTGTACGAGAACCAGCCCGAGGAGACCCAGGACACGTACGCGGACAAGGCCAAGCTGATCGAACTGTCCGGCAAGGTCAGCGGCCTCGACAGCCCGGCCTTCCAGAAGTGCGTCAAGGACGGCACGCACGACAGCTGGGTGGTGAAGTCGAACGCCGCGTTCCTGAAAGCCCGCTTCACCGGCACGCCGACGGTGCTCCTCGGCGGCAAGAACCTCCTTGAGGACCGCACGATGACACCCGCCAAGCTGAAGCAGATCGTGGAAGCGGCCAACAAGTCCTGAGGCCCCCGGGGCCCGCGATGCCCCCGGCGTCCGATAGGCCGGGGGAGTCGTACGTTATGGACCCGTTGCCGGGTGGGTTGCCACGCTATGTGTCCGGCAGGGTAGCGTCGTTCCTGCCATGGAACTTGCCTACATTCCCAGCCCCTCGCGCGGAGTGCTGCACCTCGGCCCCATTCCGCTGCGCGGCTACGCCTTCTGCATCATCATCGGTGTCTTCGTAGCCGTATGGCTCGGCAACAAACGCTGGATCGCCCGGGGCGGCCGGGCGGGCACGGTGGCCGACATCGCGGTCTGGGCCGTACCGTTCGGCCTGGTCGGCGGGCGGCTCTACCACGTGATCACGGACTACGAGCTGTACTTCAGCGAGGGCCGTGACTGGGTGGACGCCTTCAAGGTCTGGCAGGGCGGCCTCGGCATCTGGGGGGCGATCGCGCTCGGAGCGGTCGGTGCGTGGATCGGCTGCCGCCGCCGGGGCATCACGCTTCCCTCCTACGCCGACGCCGTCGCACCCGGCATCGCCTTCGCGCAGGCGATCGGACGCTGGGGCAACTGGTTCAACCAGGAGCTGTACGGGCGGCCGACCGATCTGCCGTGGGCGCTGCACATCACGTCCTCCACGGACGGGCGGGTGCCGGGGTACTACCACCCGACGTTCCTGTACGAGTCCCTGTGGTGCATCGGGGTCGGGTTCCTGGTGATCTGGGCGGACCGCCGCTTCAAGCTGGGGCACGGCCGGGCGTTCGCGCTCTACGTGGCCGCGTACTGCGTGGGCCGCGGCTGGATCGAGTACATGCGGGTCGACGACGCGCACCACATCCTGGGCATCAGGCTGAACGACTGGACCGCCATGCTGGTGTTCCTGCTGGCGGTGACCTACATGGTGGTGTCGTCGAAGGTCAGGCCGGGCCGGGAGGCAGTCGTCGAGCCGGGCGCTTCCCTCGGCGAGGCCGAGGCGGACGCCGCCTCCGGGGAGCCGGAGGACAAGGGCGAGGCCCAGCCGGAGGACGAGAAGGCGACGGCTTCCAAGGCCACCGGAACCGCGGAGGCCAAGGGGACCGCAGCGCCTGCGCAGAAGGCTGCGGAGAACACCGCGGAGACTTCGCACGACGAGGCCGAGTCGGCTCAGAAGGGCTGAGCGACCTTCATACGTTGCCGGGGGCGCCGTATCACTGGATACGGCGCCCCCGGCGTGTGTCCGGCGCTCAGCGCCTTCGACGGGCCAACGCCAGGGTTCGGTGTGCCTCTCGCACCACCGCCGTGTCGATGAAGCGGCCGTCGGGGAGGGCCTGGGCCCCCTGGTCCAGCGCGGCGGCCTTGAGGGTTTCCTCCGCCCGGGTGATCTCCTCCGGAGTAGGTGCGTAAGCGCGTTCGATGATCGGAAGCTGGCGGGGATGGATCGCCGCCCGGCCCAGGAAGCCCAGGCGACGGCCGTGCGCGCAGGAAGCCGCGAGCCCCTCCAGGTCCCGTGTGTCCGGGTAGATGGACTGTGCCGGCGGCGGCAGCGCGGCGGCCCGGGCCGCCACCACCACCCGCGCCCGCGACCAGTCGAGGCCCGCGTCCTCCCGTACGCCCAGGTCCGCCCGGAGATCCGACTCGCCGAGCGCGATGCTCCGCACGGCCGGATGCGCCGAGGCGATCGCGAACGCGCGCTCCACCCCCAGGGCCGTCTCCAGTAGGGCGTGGAGGGGGACGACCGTGCCGTCCGCCCGGACGGCACGTCGCGCGACGCGGACGACGTCCGAGGACGACGTCACCTTCGGCAGGCGCAGACCCGCAAGGCCGGGAAGTGCCGTGAGCGCCGTGAGGTCCGCCTCCCCCCAGGGGCCGTCCAGCGCGTTCACCCGGACATGGACCGGCACCGGCGGGCGCTGCTCGAGCCGTTCCGCCGTCGCCGCCCGCGCGTACGCCTTGCGGTCCGGGGCGACCGCGTCCTCCAGGTCGACCAGCACCACGTCCGCCCCGGAGGTGAGCGCCTTGCCCACCACCTCCGGCCGGTCCCCGGGCGCGTACAGCAGGGTGAGCGCAGTCACAGCGCACCCTCCGCCTGGAGCGCGGCGATCTCTTCGGCCGTCAGGCCCAGTTCGGTCAGGACCGCCCGCGTGTCCGCGCCGTGCGGACGACCGGCCCAGCGGATCGCGCCGGGCGTGGCGGAGAGGCGGAACAGGACGTTCTGCATCCGTAGTCGGCCCAGTTCCGGGTCGTCCGGGATCGTGGTGATCGTGCCCAGCGCCGCGTACTGCGGGTCGGTCATCACCTCCCGCACGTCCTGCACCGGCGCCACCGCCGCCTCCGCGTCCTCGAACGCCTTCACCACCTCCGCGCGGGTGCGACGGGCGATCCACCCGCCGACGGCATCGTCGAGCACCTCCGCGTGCCGGGCCCGCTCCTCGCCCGTCGCGAACCACGGCTCCTCGATCAGCTCCGGGCGGCCGACCAGGCGCATCACCCGCTCGGCGACGGACGTGGCGGAGGCCGAGACGGCGACCCAGCCGCCGTCCGCGGTGCGGTAGGTGTTGCGCGGGGCGTTGTTCTGGGAGCGGTTGCCGGTGCGCCCCTGGACATGGCCCAGCTGGTCGTACCAGATCGGCTGCGGGCCGAGGACCGTGAGGATCGGTTCGATGATCGCCATGTCCACCACCTGGCCCGCCCCGGTGCGCTCCCGGGCCGCCAGGGCCGTCATCACCGCGTACGCCGTCGCCAGGGCCGCGATCGAGTCGGCCAGCCCGAACGGCGGGAGCGTCGGCGGCCCGTCCGGCTCCCCGGTGATCGCCGCGAACCCGCTCATCGCCTCCGCGAGCGTGCCGAAGCCGGGGCGGTGCGCATACGGGCCGAACTGGCCGAACGCGGTCACCCGGGCGAGCACGAGACGCGGGTTCACGGCCGACAGCGCCTCCCAGCCCAGGTCCCACCTCTCCAGGGTGCCCGGGCGGAAGTTCTCGACGATCACATCGGCGGTCCCGGCGAGCCGCAGCAGCGTCGTACGGCCACCCGGCTTGGACAGGTCGAGCGTCATCGTGCGCTTGTTGCGGCCGAGCAGTTTCCACCACAGCCCCACGCCGTGCTTCGTCGGGCCGTGGCCGCGGGACGGGTCGGGACGGGCCGGGTGCTCCACCTTGACGACCTCCGCGCCGAAGTCACCGAGCAGGGTCGCGGCGAGGGGACCGGCGAAGAGGGTCGCGAGGTCGAGGACGCGGAGGCCGGCGAGGGGTGGGGTCATGAGCGGTGGGCCTCCTGGTGGGTGAGGCGGTGCGTGAGGTGGGCCAGGGCGTCGAAGCCGACGCCGTGGAAGTCGCCGACGGAGGTGGCGAGCCGGTTCTTGAGGGGGGTGGTCCAGCGGTCGGGGAGCGCGGTGGGGTGTCCGGCCAGCAGTCCGGCGATGCTCCCGGCCGTCGCGCCGTTCGAATCGGTGTCCCACCCGCCGGACACCGCACGGCAGATGGAGCCGGTGAAGTCGCCGTCGGCGTGGGTGAGCGCGGCGGCGATCAGAGCGGTGTTGGGGATGGCGTGGACCCAGTGGTAGGCGCGGTGGGCGACGTGCAACTCGTCGACCACCGCGTCGAAGTCGGGCGTGGACTCGGCCAGCCGGATCGCGTGGCGGACCGCGCGGGCGAGGCGGGAGGCGGGCGGGACGACGGTGAGGCCGGTGCGCAGGCAGTGGTGGACGTCGTGGGCGCCGGTGGCCGCCTCGGCGATGGCTGCCGCGGTGAACATCGCCGCGTAGACGCCGTTCGCGGTGTGGGTGAGGGACGCGTCGCGGTGGGCCTGTTCGGCGGCGGCGGCCGGGTCGCCGGGGTTGGTCCAGCCATGGGCGTCGGCGCGGATGAGGGCGCCGATCCACTCGCGGAAGGGGTTGCGGTGGCGGGCGGTGCGCGGGGGTTCGATGCCGGAGAGGAGGTTGCGGTAGGCGACGCGTTCGGCGGTGAAGGTACGGGCGGCGGGGAGTTCGTCGAGCCAGAGCCGGGCGACGTCGGTGGTGGTGAAGTGCCTGCCGTGGCGGTCGAGCAACAGCAGGTTCAGCAGGGGGTAGTTGAGGTCGTCGTCCTCGGGCATGCCGTCGATGTTCTCGGCGAGGGAGGTTGTCGCGGAGCGGCGGTTCCAGGGGTACGTCGTCGCCAGTTCCGCGGGGACTCCTCGGGCTGTGAACCAGGTGTTCAGGGGCCAGTTGCCGGTGACTTCGGCGAGTCGGCGGATGCCGTCGAGGGGGAGTTTCTCCACCGGTTTGCCGAGGAGGCAGCCGGCGGCTCTGCCGAGCCAGGCGGCTTCGAGGCGCGCCTCGGTGGGGGTTGCTCGGGGGGCACGATGGCTTCCGGTCGGGGGAGAGGGCCAGCCCCGGCACAGTTGCTTGATCCGGTTCAGATCCGTCGGCTCGTGCTCGCTCAAGCTGCTCGGCAGATCCGCCAGTTCGTCCAGCAAGTCCTTCGCCAGCAGGCGCAGGTACGGGGATGCCGGTACCGGTGACGCCCCGGCGGTCAGGGGCGCCGGTGGGCCGCCCGCCGCCCTCCATCGCGCCGCGATCGCCGACGGCTCCCGGCCGTCCTGTGCCGCCTGGCGGAGTTCATGGCCGAGGAGGTCCTCCGGCTGGACCCAGGTCAGTCGGAGCACCTGAGGCCTCCCAGCGCGGCGAAGGCCGCCTCGTGGGACCGGCGGCGGCGTACGTCCCGGGCGAAGATCTCCCGGGTGACCTCCGTGAGCGTCCGGGCCGGGGCGTGCAGGTCGAGGCGGCTCGCCTCGGCCACCGCCTTCGCCCAGTCGGACGGGACCGGCGAGCCCAGCGCGCCCGTGATCGCGCCCGCCATCGTGGCGATGGAGTCGCAGTCCCGGCCGTAGTTCACGGAGCCGAGCACCGCGTGACGGTAGTCCCCGCGTGCCACCACCATCATGCCGAGCGCCACCGGGAGTTCCTCGATCGCGTGCAGCCGGGACGGGCGGCGGGCGCCCAGGGACGGGGCGCGGTAGTCGGGGCCGACGGTGTCGTACGGCGCCACCGCCTCCCGCAGCGGCCGTAGCGCCGACTCGAAGTCGGAGTAGTGGGAGGCCGTGTCGCAGACCGTCTCGATCGCGGCCCGGGTACCGTCCTTCGCCGGCGACAGGCACGCGGCCACCACCGAGTCCGGTGTCGCGCCCGGCGCGCAGGCCGCCGCCACCGCCGCCGCGAGCACCCCGGCCGCCTCCCTGCCGTACGACGACTGGTGCGCGCCCGCGACGTCCAGGGCCTCGGCGTACGCGCACTCGGGGTTGGCCGCGTTGACCAGGCCGACCGGTGCCATGTACATCGCGGCACCGCAGTTGACGATGTTGCCGACGCCCGCCTCGCGCGGGTCCGCATGGCCGTAGTGAAGCCGTGTCACCAGCCATTTCTCGGCCAGGAAGACGCGGTGCAGCGGGAGCGCCTCCGCCTCCAGCTCCGGGATCCAGCGCGGGTTCGTCATCAGGTCGGGGACCAGGTGCTCGGCGACCGCGTACGCGTCGAGATGGTCGCGGACGGCCGCGTACACCCGTACCAGCGCGTGCGTCATCAACGTGTCGTCGGTGACATGGCCGTCGCCCTTGTGGTACGGGGCGACGGGACGGGCCGTGCGCCAGGCGTCACCGTGCCAGGGGCCGACGATCCCGTGCACCCGGCCGCCGTGCCGTTCGACGATCTGCTCGGGAGAGTGGCCCTCGACGGGACCGCCGAGGGCGTCGCCGACGGCTGCGCCGACCAGGGCGCCGGTGATGCGTTCGTCCAGAGTGACCGTCTCGTCAGGAGTGGGCGTCATGTCCGAATCATCCACCGGGAGTGGCCAGTTCCGTCGTCTCCAGGAGTTCGGCGAGGTGTACGAGGTCCGTGCCGGTCAGATGGGGCAGTGCGCAGCCCGCGAGGGTGCGGCAGGCCTCGCGCCAGGAGGGCGGGATCGCCGCGCCGCCGCCGAGGGCTCCGGTGAGCGCGCCCACGAGGGCCGGGGCGGAGTCGGCCACCCGCGACAGGCAGGCGGCGGCGGGAACCGCCTCCGCGATGCGCCCGCGGGCCGCCGTCGCCAGAGCGAGGGCGACCGGGACGGTCTCCGCGGCCGCGACGCCGTAGCTGTAGACGTGGTCGACGATCTGATGCTCCAGCAGGGGCACGAGGCGGAAGGCGCCCTCGCCTTCGTGAGCCAGCTTCAGGGCGTGCCGGGCGTTGCGGCCGATCTCGGTGGCCTCGGGGAGCTCGGCCAGCGCGGCTCGCACGCAGACGTCCAGCGTCTTCCCGGACAGGGCGAGCGCGAGGGCCGCGGCCATGGCGCGGGCGCCGTGCACCCCGTCGCCGTCCTGGGTGTAACGGGCGTCGAACTCGGCCAGCTCGGCGGCGAGTTCGGGTTCGCCGGGGTGGGCCACGGCGAGCACGCAGGCCCGTACGCAGGCCGCGTCGTCGAAGTAGTGCGGGTTGTCGTGGCCCGTGGCGGGCGGGCGCAGCCCGGTGGCGAGGTTGCCGAGGCCCGCGCGGACGGAGATACGAGCGCGCAACGGCATGACGGCCGACTCCGCTTCGGTGGTGCGGGCTGCCGCGGCGACGTCGGCGGCGAGGGCGTTCCAGGACCGGTCGAGGGCGGCGCGCAGTCCGCGCCGCCGGTCGAGACCACCGGAGGCGGCGGTGTCCTGGGCGCGCAGCACGGCGTCGGCCGCGAACGCCGCCCACTCGGCGTCGTCCGAGGGCCCGAGCCGCAGCGGCTGCGGCGACTGGTTGAGGGCGATCGGCACGGGCAGGGTGGTGGTCGCGTTCTGCTCGGCGAAGGCGTCCAGCTCCCGGGTCAGCCGCCGGGTCCACTCGGGCATCCGTGCGGCCCGGTGCCGGGCGGCGGGCCACCCGGCGGCATCACCGACGGCGAGCCCGAGCAGCAGACCCTCGATCCGCCGCGGCCCGCTCACGGCTGTCCCTCCGTCCGGTCGTACGGCACCGCACCGACTTTCGCCCCCGACGTCCACCCATGCCCCGGCGTCAGCAGCTCCGCCACCTCCAGGACGTGGTGCCCCGCCACGGACGGCAGGCAGCGGCCCCGAGCCGGGCCGATCGCCGCCGCCCACTCGCGGGGGATCGCCGAGATCCCGCGGGTCGCGCCCGCCAGGGCGCCCGCGACCGCCGCCGTGGTGTCGGCGTCGCGGCCCATGTTGACCGCGGTGAGCACCGACCGCCGGAAGTCGGCGTCCGCCGCCACGTACGCGCCGAACGCCAGGGCGACCGCCTCGGGCGCGAGGTCCGTCCAGGGGTAGCCGTCGATCACCACCGCGGAGCGGACCGCGTGGGCGCCCCGGTGGGCCACGGCGACCGCGCGGCGCAGCGAGCGGGCGGTCCACGAGTCCTCGGGGACGACCGCGAGGGCGGAGGCCACCACCGCGCCCGGCGACGCTCCGGTCATCGCCGCCGCGACACCGGCCGCGACCGCCCGGCCGCCGTGGATGCCCTCCCCCTCATGGCTCACCGAGCCGTCGATCGCCACCAGCCGTGCCGCCTCCGCCGGGCTGCCCGCGGCGAAGACCCCGAAGGGCGCCGCACGCATGGCGAGCCCGTCGCTCCAGGCGTGCCGGTGCTGCGCCGACACGGGGGCGGCAAGGCCTCGGCGCAGGTTTTCCAGCGTCCCGCGCTCGCTGAAGCCCGCCCCCCGCAGCGGCCTCTCGTCCCGGTCCGCGATCCACTCGTGCCAGGCCGCCTCCACATGCGCCACGGTGAGCGCCGAGCCGTGCCGGGCCAGCAGCAGCCCCGAGAAGATGGCGTACTCGGTGTCGTCCGTGCCGCACGGCTCCTCGGTGACGAATCCCGTGATGCGGCCCCAGCGGGCCCGGATCTCGGACGGCTTCAGGTTCTCGGCGGGCGCCCCCAGCGCGTCCCCCACGGCGAGGCCGAGCAACGCGCCGCGCGCCCTTTCCCGGGGGCCGGTGTCATCGGGCGCCGGTGCCGGGGGACTGCAGGCGATGGCCATACGGTGCCTCTCCTCTCCGGGCGCCCCCCGTGCGGATCTGTGCCCCCGGAACCGTGCCGCAGAGCCTCGCGGGCCTCAGCATCACCCGTCCGGCATCTGAGCAGCGAACGTCACGGATGAGCGCGTAGCGGCAAAGGGGCAGGTTAGCCCAGCCTTTCCTTGCTGGCGGGAGGGAAATTCGAGGCGTAGGTTCTGTGTTGTCGAAAGATAGAACTTGTCCAAACTTAGCTTTGCCTAAGCTTCCTGGGGGACCCCTGATGGCCATCATCGAGACCGAGGCGACGCTGCACGAGGCGCACCGGGACAACCACACCCACCGCGACGTCAACGGTGGCTGGCTGCGCCCGGCCGTCTTCGGCGCGATGGACGGGCTGGTGTCCAACCTGGCCCTGATGACGGGCGTCGCGGGTGGATCCGTCAGCCAGCAGACCATCATCATCACCGGTCTCGCGGGTCTGGCCGCGGGGGCCTTCTCGATGGCCGCCGGCGAGTACACCTCCGTCGCCTCGCAGCGTGAGCTGGTCGAGGCCGAGCTCGCCGTCGAGCGGCGGGAGCTGAGGAAGCACCCGGAGGACGAGGAGGAGGAGCTGGCGAAGCTGTACGAGACGCGCGGTGTCGAGCCCGCCCTCGCCCGTGAGGTCGCCAAGCAGCTCTCCCGCGATCCCGAGCAGGCCCTGGAGATACACGCCCGTGAGGAACTCGGGGTCGACCCGGGCGACCTGCCCTCCCCGCTGGTGGCCGCCGTCTCCAGCTTCGGGTCCTTCGCGCTCGGCGCCCTGCTGCCCGTCCTGCCCTACCTGCTCGGCGCCCACGCGCTGTGGCCGGCCGTGCTGCTCGCCCTCCTCGGGCTCTTCGCCTGCGGCGCCGTCGTGGCCAAGGTGACCGCGCGCACCTGGTGGTTCAGCGGCCTCAGGCAGCTCGCCCTCGGTGGTGCCGCGGCCGGTGTGACGTACGTCCTGGGCAGCCTGTTCGGTACGGCCGTAGGATGACGACTGCGCTACTTATGCCAGGGACTGCATAAGTAGTCGTTACTCGACGGTTTCGGATGCTTAACCACCGGGCATGAGCCGTAAGCGCCGCGGGCAATGACGCCCGCTCCGCATCCTCACGGTGGGCGACCTCGCCTGCCGTACCCTTGGGTCGACGGACACCGATCTGTCCGCTTCCGCCCCCCCACTCCATCGCCGTGCGTGGAACCCGCGCCACGCCCCGGCGATGTCCGCATGTTGGAACGGCCTATCCCGGTTCCCGAGATCCGCTCCATCATGTAACCTGCACGAAATTTTGACTCTTCGCAGAGGGCCAACGTCGTCCCTCGGCACCTGCACATGCCACATGACGACGACGGGAGAGCCGATGCGTACGCCGCGCCAGCCGTCCCAGCACTCCGCGAATGGCCAGAACTGGTCCTTCATGGATGCTCGCCCTGCTGCGCAGGGTATGTACGACCCCCGCAACGAGCACGACGCCTGTGGCGTCGGCTTCGTGGCCACCCTCACCGGCGAGGCGAGCCATGCGCTGGTCGAGCAGGCGCTCACGGTTCTGCGCAACCTGGAACACCGCGGTGCCACCGGCTCCGAGCCCGACTCGGGTGACGGCGCCGGCATCCTCTCCCAGGTGCCCGACGCCTTCTTCCGCGAGGTGGCCGGATTCGAGCTGCCCGAGGCGGGCGCCTACGCCGTCGGTATCGCCTTCCTGCCCGAGGACGGCACCGCCGAGGCCGCCTCGCAGATCGAGTCGATCGCCGCTCAGGAGGGCCTGACCGTCCTCGGCTGGCGCGAGGTCCCCGTCGCCCCCGAGCTGCTCGGCGCCACCGCCCGCTCCACGATGCCGGTCTTCCGCCAGCTGTTCGTCACGGACGGCGTGAGCAAGGGCATCGACCTCGACCGCAAGGCGTTCGTGCTGCGCAAGCGCGCGGAGCGCGAGGTCGACGTGTACTTCCCGTCGCTGTCCGCGCGCACCATCGTCTACAAGGGCATGCTCACCACGGGCCAGCTCGAGCCCTTCTTCCCGGACCTGTCCGACCGCCGGTTCGCCACGGCCATCGCGCTCGTCCACTCACGGTTCTCCACGAACACCTTCCCGAGCTGGCCGCTCGCCCACCCGTACCGCTTCGTCGCGCACAACGGCGAGATCAACACGGTCAAGGGCAACCGCAACTGGATGCGCGCCCGTGAGTCGCAGCTCGTCTCCGACCTGTTCGGCCCGCAGGAGAAGCTGGAGCGGATCTTCCCGATCTGCACGCCGGACGCGTCCGACTCCGCCTCCTTCGACGAGGTGCTCGAACTGCTCCACCTCGGCGGCCGCTCCCTGCCGCACTCCGTGCTGATGATGATCCCCGAGGCGTGGGAGAACCACGACTCCATGGACCCGGCCCGGCGCGCCTTCTACCAGTACCACTCCACGATGATGGAGCCCTGGGACGGCCCGGCCACCGTCACCTTCACCGACGGCGTCCAGGTCGGCGCCGTGCTCGACCGCAACGGCCTGCGTCCCGGCCGCTACTGGGTGACCGACGAGGGCCTGGTCGTCCTCGCCTCCGAGGTCGGCGTCCTCGACATCGACCCGGCCAAGGTCGTCCGCAAGGGCCGCCTGCAGCCCGGCCGCATGTTCCTCGTGGACACCGCCGAGCACCGCATCATCGAGGACGACGAGATCAAGGCGACCCTCGCCGCCGAGCAGCCCTACGCCGAGTGGCTGGAGGCCGGCGAGATCGAGCTGGGCGACCTGCCCGAGCGCGAGCACATCGTGCACACCCACGCCTCGGTCACCCGCCGCCAGCAGACCTTCGGCTACACCGAGGAGGAGCTGCGCGTCATCCTCGCGCCGATGGCCAAGACCGGCGCCGAGCCGATCGGCTCCATGGGCACCGACTCGCCGATCGCCGCGCTCTCCGAGCGTCCGCGCCTGCTCTTCGACTACTTCACCCAGCTCTTCGCGCAGGTCACCAACCCGCCGCTGGACGCGATCCGCGAGGAACTGGTCACCTCCCTGCGCTCCTCGCTGGGCCCCCAGGGCAACCTGCTGGAGCCGACCGCGGCCTCCTGTCGCTCCGTCGTGCTCCCCTTCCCGGTGATCGACAACGACGAGCTGGCCAAGCTCATCCACATCAACGCCGACGGCGACATGCCCGGCTTCAAGGCCGCCACGCTGGCCGGCCTGTACCGGGTGCACGGCGGCGGGGACGCCCTCGCCGCGCGCCTGGAGGAGATCTGCGCGGAGGCCGACGCCGCCATCGAGAACGGCGCCCGCCTGATCGTGCTGTCCGACCGGCACTCGGACGCCGAGCACGCGCCGATCCCGTCGCTGCTGCTCACCGCGGCCGTCCACCACCACCTCATCCGCACCAAGCAGCGCACCCAGGTGGGCCTGCTGGTGGAGGCCGGTGACGTCCGCGAGGTCCACCATGTCGCGCTGCTCATCGGCTACGGCGCCGCCGCCGTCAACCCGTACCTGGCGATGGAGTCCGTCGAGGACCTGGTCCGCGCGGGGACGTTCCTGCCGGGTGTCGAGCCCGAGAAGGCCATCCGCAACCTGATCTACGCCCTCGGCAAGGGCGTGCTGAAGGTCATGTCCAAGATGGGCATCTCCACCGTCGCCTCCTACCGCGGCGCCCAGGTCTTCGAGGCCGTCGGCCTGGACGAGGCCTTCGTCGAGAAGTACTTCAACGGCACCGCCACCAAGATCGGTGGCGTCGGCATCGACGTCATCGCCCAGGAGGTCGCCGCCCGCCACGCCAAGGCCTACCCGGCCTCCGGCATCGCCCCCGCGCACCGCGCGCTGGAGATCGGCGGCGAGTACCAGTGGCGCCGCGAGGGCGAGCCGCACCTGTTCGACCCGGAGACGGTCTTCCGCCTCCAGCACTCCACGCGCACCGGCCGCTACGACGTCTTCAAGAAGTACACGGCCCGCGTCAACGAGCAGTCCGAGCGCCTGATGACGCTGCGCGGTCTGTTCGGCTTCAAGTCCGACCGGGGGCCGATCCCGATCGAGGAGGTCGAGCCGGTCTCCGAGATCGTCAAGCGGTTCTCCACGGGCGCGATGTCGTACGGCTCCATCTCCCAGGAGGCGCACGAGACGCTCGCCATCGCCATGAACCGGCTGGGCGCCAAGTCCAACACCGGTGAGGGCGGCGAGGACCCGGAGCGCCTGTACGACCCGGCGCGCCGCTCGGCGATCAAGCAGGTGGCCTCCGGCCGCTTCGGCGTGACCTCCGAGTACCTGGTCAACGCGGACGACATCCAGATCAAGATGGCCCAGGGCGCCAAGCCCGGCGAGGGCGGCCAGCTGCCCGGCCACAAGGTGTACCCGTGGGTGGCCAAGACCCGGCACTCGACGCCGGGCGTGGGGCTCATCTCCCCGCCGCCGCACCACGACATCTACTCCATCGAGGACCTGGCACAGCTGATCCACGACCTGAAGAACGCCAACCCGCAGGCCCGCATCCACGTGAAGCTGGTCTCCGAGGTCGGCGTCGGCACGGTCGCCGCGGGCGTCTCCAAGGCCCACGCGGACGTGGTGCTCATCTCCGGCCACGACGGCGGCACCGGCGCCTCGCCGCTGACCTCGCTGAAGCACGCCGGCGGTCCCTGGGAGCTCGGCCTCGCCGAGACCCAGCAGACCCTGCTGCTCAACGGCCTGCGCGACCGTATCGTCGTGCAGACCGACGGCCAGCTGAAGACCGGCCGTGACGTGGTCATCGCCGCGCTGCTCGGCGCTGAGGAGTTCGGTTTCGCGACCGCTCCGCTCGTCGTCTCCGGCTGCGTCATGATGCGCGTCTGCCACCTGGACACCTGCCCGGTCGGTATCGCCACGCAGAACCCGGTGCTGCGCGAGCGCTTCTCCGGCAAGGCCGAGTTCGTGGTGAACTTCTTCGAGTTCATCGCCCAGGAGGTCCGCGAGCTGCTCGCCGAGCTCGGCTTCCGCTCCATCGAGGAGGCCGTCGGCCACGCCGAGGTCCTGGACGTCACCCGCGCGGTGAACCACTGGAAGGCGCAGGGCCTGGACCTGGAGCCGCTGTTCCACGTGCCCGAGCTGCCCGAGGGCGCGGCGCGCCACCGGGTCATCGCGCAGGACCACGGCCTGGAGAAGGCGCTCGACAACGAGCTGATCAAGCTCGCCGCCGACGCCCTGAACGCGGACTCGCAGGCCGACGCCCAGCCCGTGCGCGCCCAGGTCGCGATCCGCAACATCAACCGCACGGTCGGCACCATGCTCGGCCACGAGGTGACGAAGAAGTTCGGCGGCGCCGGCCTGCCCGACGACACCATCGACATCACCTTCACCGGCTCCGCGGGCCAGTCCTTCGGCGCCTTCGTCCCGCGCGGCGTGACCCTGCGGCTGGAGGGCGACGCCAACGACTACGTCGGCAAGGGCCTGTCTGGTGGCCGGATCATCGTCCGCCCGGACCGCGCGGCCGACCACCTCGCCGAGTACAGCGTCATCGCGGGCAACACCCTCGCCTACGGCGCGACCAGCGGTGAGATGTTCCTGCGCGGCAAGGTCGGCGAGCGGTTCTGCGTCCGCAACTCCGGTGCGCTGGTCGTCTCGGAGGGCGTGGGCGACCACGGCTGCGAGTACATGACCGGTGGCCACGCGGTCGTGCTCGGTGAGACGGGCCGCAACTTCGCGGCCGGTATGTCGGGCGGCATCGCGTACGTCATCGACCTGAACCGCGACAACGTCAACGCCGGCCACGTGGGCGCCATCGAGGCCCTGGACGACGCCGACAAGCAGTGGCTGCACGACGTGGTGCGCCGCCACCAGGAGGAGACCGGCTCCACCGTGGCCGAGAAGCTCCTCGCCGAGTGGGACACGGCCGTGACCCGCTTCAGCAAGATCATTCCCAGCACGTACAAGGCAGTGCTCGCCGCCAAGGACGCCGCCGAGCGAGCCGGTCTCTCCGAGACCGAGACCCACGAGAAGATGATGGAGGCGGCGACCAATGGCTGATCCCAAGGGCTTCCTGAACCACGGCCGCGAGGTCGCCAAGTCCCGCCCCGTCGAGGAGCGCGTCAAGGACTGGAACGAGGTCTACGTCCCCGGCTCCCTGCTGCCGATCATCAGCAAGCAGGCCAGCCGGTGCATGGACTGCGGCATCCCGTTCTGTCACAACGGCTGTCCGCTCGGGAACCTGATCCCCGAGTGGAACGACTACGCCTACCGCGAGGACTGGACGGCCGCCTCCGAGCGGCTGCACGCCACGAACAACTTCCCGGAGTTCACCGGCCGCCTGTGCCCCGCTCCGTGCGAGTCGGCGTGCGTGCTCGGCATCAACCAGCCTCCGGTCACCATCAAGAACGTCGAGGTCTCGATCATCGACAAGGCGTGGGACAGCGGTGACGTCAAGCCGCAGGCCCCCGAGCGCCTGTCGGGCAAGACGGTCGCGGTCATCGGCTCGGGCCCGGCGGGCCTGGCCGCCGCCCAGCAGCTGACGCGGGCCGGCCACACCGTCGCCGTCTACGAGCGCGCCGACCGCATCGGCGGTCTGCTCCGCTACGGCATCCCCGAGTTCAAGATGGAGAAGCGGCACATCAACCGCCGTATCGAGCAGATGCGCGCGGAGGGCACCCGCTTCCGCACCGGCATCGAGATCGGCCGCGACCTGAAGGCGTCCGACCTGCGCAAGCGGTACGACGCGATCGTGATCGCCGCGGGCGCCACCACCGCCCGCGACCTGCCGGTCCCCGGCCGTGAGCTCAAGGGCGTCTACCAGGCGATGGAGTACCTGCCCCTGGCCAACAAGGTTCAGGAGGGCGACTACGTCACCTCCCCGATCTCGGCCGAGGGCAAGCACGTGGTCGTGATCGGCGGCGGTGACACGGGCGCGGACTGCGTGGGCACGGCCCACCGCCAGGGCGCGGCCTCCGTCACGCAGCTGGAGATCATGCCCCGCCCGAACGACGAGCGGCACCCGGTCAACCAGCCCTGGCCGACCTTCCCGATGCTGTACAAGGTCACCTCCGCGCACGAGGAGGGCGGCGAGCGGGTCTACTCCGTCTCGACCACCCACTTCGAGGGCGACGAGGACGGCAACGTGCAGTGGCTGCACCTGACCGAGGTCGAGTTCGTCGACGGCAAGCTGACGCCGAAGCCCGGCACCGAGCGGAAGATCCCCGCCCAGCTGGTCACCCTCGCCATGGGCTTCACCGGCACCGACCGGCAGAACGGCCTGGTCGAGCAGCTCGGCCTGGAGCTGGACGAGCGTGGCAACATCGCCCGCGACGCCGACTTCCAGACGAACGTGCCGGGCGTGTTCGTGGCCGGTGACGCCGGCCGCGGCCAGTCGCTGATCGTGTGGGCGATCGCCGAGGGCCGCTCGGCCGCCCGCGGGGTCGACCGCTACCTCACCGGCGCCAGCGAGCTGCCGGCCCCGATCCGCCCGACGGACCGCGCGCTGACGGTCTGACCCAGGGATCGACCCCAAAGACGTCCCGTACAAAGGCGTACGGGCGGGTCGTCCGGGGGGCTTGCCCCCCGGACCCCCGCAGACGGCGCCTGCCGCCTTGTCCCCGACCGGACGAACTGGCAGGCGCCGCCGCTGTTTTCGGCGCTCAGCCGGTCAACTGCGTGACCTTGCCGACCGTCAGCAGCACCAGCAGCGCCAGGACGCCCGCACACACCAGCGCCTGGATCAGGCCCCGGCGCGGCCCCCGAGGCACGTACGCGTACGCCGCTGTGACCAGCCCGCCCGCCAGCAGGCCGCCCAGGTGCCCCTGCCAGGACGTGAGGCCGGCGGAGATCAGCAGCCACAGCAGCAGGCCCGCCATGTAGCGGTTGACGGTGCTCATGTCCGCGCCGAGGCGGCGGGCCATGACGTAGTACGCCGCGCCCAGACCGAAGAGCGCGCCGGAAGCGCCGACCGTCGGGGTGTCCGGGGCGATCAGCAGGACGAGCACCGAGCCGCCGAGGGCCGACAGAAGGTACAGCGTGACGTAGCGGATGCGGCCCAGCTGGGCCTCCACGACCCGGCCGACGTTCCACAGCGACACCATGTTCATCACGATGTGCAGGATCCCGAAGGTCCCCTGGGTGGGCGGCATGTGCAGGAACGCGCCCGTCAGGAGGCGGTCCCACTGACCGCTCACGACGCCCTCGGCGTGCAGTTCCGGCGGATACGGGTGTTCCCACAGGTAGTGCCCGCCGTCCGGCCCCGCGAGCCCGGCACCCAGCATGGCGAACCGGTCGACGATCGCCGGGCGCACCAACTCGCCCAGGTAGGCGAGCACGTTGAGGCCGATCAGGACGTACGTCACCACGGGTGCCGCGGTGATCCGGCCGCCGAACGCCGTACGCGCCTGGCGGATGGACCGCGCGCCTTCCTTCACGCACTCCACGCACTGGTGGCCGACGGCGGCCTCGCGCATGCAGTCCGGGCAGATGTACCGGTCGCAGCGGGTGCACCGGACATGGGACTCCACTCTGGGGTGGCGATAGCAGGTGGTGATGGCGGACTCGGACTGCACGACCGGCTCCTGGGGCGGGGGACGGGGATCAAGCCGGTGGGGACGGCGGCGAACAAAATATCGAAGAGATGTTGCCAGGGGAAATGAGGGAACTCCATGGCGTAACCTCGGCGTTCCCGCACCGCACCGAGGGGGAGCAGCATGGCCGCGATCACTCTGACCAAGGTGGAGCAGACCGCGCCCGCACTGGTCAGCCTGTACAAGACCGCCGGGGTCTCGCTGCGCAAGCACGGCCTCGACGGGCAACGGGCCGCCGTCCACCTCGTGCTCGACCACTCCGGGTCCATGCGGCCGTACTACAGGGACGGCAGTGTGCAGGCGCTCGCCGAACGCGTGCTGGGGCTCTCCGCGCACCTCGACGACGACGGAAGCGTCCCGGTCGTCTTCTTCTCCACCGACGTGGACGCCGTCTCGGACATCTCCCTGGCCGACCACCGGGGCCGTATCGACCGGATCGTCTCCGGGCTCGGGCACATGGGCAGAACCGGCTACCACGTGGCGATGGACGCGGTCATCGACCACTACCTCGACAGTGGCTCCCGGGACCCGGCCCTCGTCGTCTTCCAGACCGACGGCGGGCCCACCGACAAGCTCGCCGCGGAACGCCACCTGTGCAAGGCCGCCAAGCTGCCGATGTTCTGGCAGTTCATCGGATTCGGAGACCCGGACAGCAAGCAGTTCGACTTCCTGCGCAGGCTCGACGAGCTGACCGTGCCCGGGAAGCGGGTCGTCGACAACGCCGGGTTCTTCCCCGCCGGTACCGACCCACGGACCGTGCCCGACGCCGAACTGTACGACCGTCTGGTGGGCGAGTTCCCGCAGTGGCTCGCGGCGGCGCGGGCGCGCGGCATCGTGGCGTGAGCGCTGCTACGTGCCAGGACCGGCACCGCCGAGGACGGTCGCCCGGCACTCCGCGGGACCACCCCACGCGGTGCGCAGCGCACCCGCCTTGGTGAGCCACAGGGACAGGTCGTACTCGGCGGTGTAACCGATCGCCCCGTGCAGCTGGAGCGCCGTCCGGGCGGTCGCGTACGCCGCCTCGCAGGCTGCGACCTTGGCGGCGGCCACGTCCGTCGGCGTCATGGACAGGGCGGCTCCGAAGAGCAGCGGACGCGCGAACTCCAGGGCGATCTTCGCGTCGGCCAGCCGGTGTTTGACGGCCTGGAAGGAGCCTGTGGGCACACCGAACTGGACGCGCCGCTTGACGTGTGCGACGGTCCTGTCGAGGAGGGCCAGCCCCACGCCGAGCGCCTGGGCGGCGGTGGCGAGGCGGGCCCAGAGGACGGCGTCCGGGGGGACGACCGGTGAGAGCAGTTCCCCGCCGGGGAGCGGGACGGCAAGCCGCCGGGCCGGGTCCAGGGACCGGCGTATGTCGCGTGCGCCCGGCGCCCGCCACACCTGGCCGTCCCTGAGAGTGAGGACGAGGTCCGCGGTGTCCCCGTCCAGGGCGTACGGTGCGCCCACCGTGGCCAGTGCCTGGCCCGACGCCAGCTGGGGCAGCAGCCGCTCGGCCGGCTCGGGCCGGGCGGAGAGCAGGGCCGCCGCGAGCACCGTCTCCACCACCGGGCCCGGCACCGCGTGCCGCCCCAACTCCACGAAGGCGACGGCCAGGTCCACGGGAAGCGGCCCCACCCCGTGGTACGCCTCCGGTACCGCCAGCGCGAAGACACCGGCCTCGGCGATCCGGGACCACAGCACCCGGCCTCCCGCGGGGTCACCGGCACTCCACGACCGTACGACCGCGGGGGTGTCGGCGGCGGTCAGCAGCGCGTCCAACGAGCGGGCGAACGCCCGCTGTTCCTCGGTGAGCAGGAAGCGCATCAGCCATGGCCTTTCGGGAGGGGGAGCATCAGCGGCGGCCCTTCGGCAGGCCGAGCAGGCGTTCGGCGATGATGTCGCGCTGGATCTCGTTGGTGCCGGCGTAGATGGGCCCAGCGAGGGAGAAGACATAGCCCTCCGCCCAGGTGGTGTCCGTCAGCTCGCCCTCCTCGTCCAGCAGATCGAGGGCCGTCTCGTGCAGCGCGATGTCGTACTCCGACCAGAACACCTTGTTCATGCTGGACTCGGGCCCCATCCGCTCGCCCTGGAGGAAGCGGGACGCGCCCGCGTACGCGAACAGCTGGTAGGCGCGGGCGCCGATCACCGCGTCGGCCACCCGGTCCCGTGCCCGGGCCGGGCATCCCCGGGCGTGCCACAGCCCGGCCAGCCGGTCGGCGGCGGCCAGGAAGCGGCCGGGTGAGCGGAGCGTGAGCCCGCGCTCGTTGCCGGTGGTCGACATCGCGATCCGCCAGCCCTCGCCCGGCTCGCCGATCACGTCCTCGTCGGGCACGAACACCTCGTCCAGGAAGATCTCCGCGAACGCCGGCCTGCCGTCGAGCCGGCCGATCGGACGGACCGTCACACCGGGCGCGCGCAGGTCGAACATCAGGTAGGTGAGGCCCTGGTGACGTCTCGCCGCCTGCGGATCGCTGCGGAACAACCCGAACGCCCGGTCCGCGAAGGCCGCCCGCGACGACCACGTCTTCTGCCCGCTCAGGCGCCAGCCGCCGTCCGTGCGCACCGCCCTCGACCGCAGGGAGGCCAGGTCGGAACCGGCCTCCGGTTCCGACCACGCCTGCGCCCAGACCACCTCCCCGCGCGCCATCGGCGGCAGCACCCGGGCCCGCTGCTCCTCGGTGCCGTGGTCGAAGAGGGTGGGCGCCAGCAGATGGATCCCGTTCTGACTCACCCGGCCAGGCGCGCCCGCCGCGTAGTACTCCTCCTCGAAGATCAGCCACCGCACCAGCCCCGCGTCCCGTCCGCCGTACGCCGTCGGCCAGGACACCACCGACCAGCGGTCCGCGGCCAGTTCCGCCTCCCAGGCCCGGTGCGCCGCGAAGCCCTCCTCGGTCTCCAGGGAGGGCAGCGGGGACACGGGCACATGCGCGGTGAGCCAGGCCCGCGCCTGCGCGCGGAAGGCCTCGTCGGCCAGGGAGTGGGTGAGGTCCACGGTCGCCGTCCCTCCGTTCTTCCGCCTGCTTCCCTAACAAGTGTTTGGTAGGTTAGCGTGGGTCCATGACAGGCGTCGAGAGTCCGGCCTACGTACCCGGCCACGGGTTGCTGCGGGGACGCACCGCCGTGATCACCGCGGCGGCCGGTGCGGGGATCGGCGGGGCGACCGCGCGCCGGTTCCTGGAGGAGGGTGCGCGTGTCGTGATCAGCGACGCGCATGTGCGCCGCCTCAAGCAGTGCGAGGCGGAGCTCGCCGGGGAGTTCGAAGGGGCCGTGACCGCACTGCCGTGCGACGTCACCGACGAGACCCAGGTCCGGGACCTCTTCGACACCGCCGTCCGAACGCACGGCCGGCTCGACATCGTCGTCAACAACGCCGGCCTGGGCGGCACCGCCGCACTCGTCGACATGACCGACACAGAGTGGTCGCGTGTGCTGGACGTGACGCTGAACGGCACCTTCCGGTGCCTGCGCGCGGCCCTGCGCGCCATGAAGGAGACCGGCGGCGTGATCGTCAACAACGCCTCCGTGCTCGGCTGGCGCGCCCAGGCCGGACAGGCGCACTACGCCGCCGCGAAGGCGGGCGTGATGGCCCTGACCCGGTGCGCGGCCATCGAGGCGGCCCCCTACGGGGTGCGGGTCAACGCCGTCGCGCCGAGCCTCGCCCTGCATCCGCACCTGGCGAAGGTCACCTCCCCCGAACTGCTTCAGGAGCTGACCGCGAGGGAGGCGTTCGGGCGGCACGCCGAGCCGTGGGAGGTGGCCAACGTGATCGTCTTCCTGGCGTCCGGCTACTCCTCGTACATGACCGGCGAGGTCGTCGCGGTCAGCAGCCGGCATCCCTGAGCCCGGTCATGCACGCGCGCCCCCGGGACCACAATGGATCTGTGCCGACCAAGCCGACCAACAAGAAGCCACAGGTGACCGCCGCCCCCGCCCGCCGCCGTGAACTCCTCGACACCGCCGCCGAGGTCTTCGCCGAGCAGGGCTACAACGCGACCACCGTCCGCACGATCGCCGACCACGCCGGAATGCTCGCGGGCAGCCTCTACTACCACTTCGACTCCAAGGAGTCGATGCTGGAGGAGATCCTGCGCACCTTCCTGGACGAGCTGTGGGACGGCTACGACACCGTCCTGGACGCCGGCCTCGGCCCCCGGGAGACGTTGGAGGCGCTGGTCACCGAGTCCTTCCGGGAGATCGACCGGCACCGCGCGGCCGTCGCGATCTACCAGAAGGAGTCCAGGCAGCTGGCGGCGCAGGAACGGTTCGCGTTCCTCGCCGAGTCGCAGCGCAAGTTCGAGAAGGCGTGGCTGTCCGCCCTGGAGCGCGGGGTCGCCGACCGGGTCTTCCGTGCCGACCTGGACGTCCGGCTCACCTACCGGTTCGTGCGCGACACCGTGTGGGTCGCCGCCTCCTGGTACCGGCCCGGTGGACAGCACAGCCCGGAGGAGATCGCCCGCCAGTACCTGTCGATGGTGCTCGACGGGATCGCCGTACGCGAGGAACAGCAGGAGCACAGCAGCACATGAGCAGCCGTATGTGAACCGTCGACCTGTGCGAGGGAGTCCACCATGGCCGAGGCCTACATCGTCGAAGCGGTCCGTACGCCCGTCGGGCGGCGCCGGGGCGGGCTCAGCCGGGTCCATCCGGCCGACCTGGGAGCCCACGTACTGAAGGCCCTCATGGAGCGCTCGGGTGTGGACCCGGCCGCCGTGGAGGACGTCGTCCTCGGCTGCCTGGACACCGTCGGGCCGCAGGCCGGGGACATCGCCCGTACCTGCTGGCTGGCCGCCGGGCTCCCGCAGGAGGTGCCCGGCGTGACCGTCGACCGGCAGTGCGGCTCCTCCCAGCAGGCCGTGCACTTCGCCGCGCAGGCCGTCATGTCCGGCACGCAGGACCTGGTGGTCGCGGGCGGTGTGCAGAACATGTCGCAGATCCCGATCGCCTACGCCTCCCGCCAGGCCGCCGAACCGCTCGGCCTGACCGAGGGGCCGTTCGCGGGCAGCGAGGGCTGGCGGGTCCGCTACGGCGACCAGCCCGTCAACCAGTTCGTCGGCGCCGAGATGATCGCCGCCAAGTGGGGCATCACCCGGCGCGACCAGGAGGAGTACGCCCTCCGCTCCCACCAGCGGGCGGTGCGCGCCATCGACGAGGGCCGCTTCGAGAAGGAGACCGTCGCCTACGGGGACGTCACGGTCGACGAGGGCCCGCGCCGGGACACCTCCCTGGAGAAGATGGCCGAGCTGAAGCCGGTCCTGGAGGGCGGCACCATCACCGCCGCCTGCTCCTCGCAGGTCTCCGACGGCGCGGCGGCCCTGCTGCTGGCCTCGGAACGGGCCGTACGGGAACACGGGCTGACCCCGCGCGCCCGCATCCACCACCTCTCGGTGCGCGGCGAGGACCCGATCCGCATGCTGACGGCCCCGATCCCGGCGACCGCCCACGCCCTGAAGAAGACGGGGCTCACGATCGACGACATCGACCTCGTCGAGATCAACGAGGCGTTCGCCCCGGTCGTCCTGGCCTGGCTGGAGGAGACCGGCGCCGACTCGGACAAGGTCAACGTCAACGGTGGCGCCATCGCCCTCGGCCACCCCCTGGGCGCCACCGGAGCCAAGCTGATGACCACCCTCCTGAACGAACTGGAACGCACCGGCGGCCGCCTGGGCCTGCAGGCGATGTGCGAGGGCGGCGGCCAGGCCAACGTGACGATCATCGAACGGCTCTGAACGCTTCCAGGGACCTGAGCACCTCCTCCGCCTCCGTCATGATCCGCTCCACCAGCTCCGCGCACGACGGCAGGTCGTCGATCACCCCGGCGACCTGCCCGGACGCCATCACCCCGAGATCCGTCCGGCCCTCCACCATCGCGGCCCTGAGCAGCATCGGTGTGTTCGCCGCGAGCAGGACCTGGCCCCAGCTCAGGTCCTTGCCGTGCTTCAGGGCGAGCCCGTCACGGATCATCCGCGACCATGTCAGACCCGACAGCCTCCGGAACGCCGACGCCCGGCGCACCGCCTGCAGCAGCGCCCGCACCCGGCCCGCGCCCTCCAGCGAGTCCACGAACGGTGTGCGCAGCATGCGGTGCGGCAGCCCGTCCACCGCCCTCGTCACCGTCACCTCGTTCACCGTCGCCGCCAGGTAACACGCCTTCACCGCATCGGGCACCGTCGACTCCCGGGTCAGCAGGAACCGCGTGCCCATCGCGATGCCCGCCGCCCCGTACGCCAGCGCCGCGACCAGTCCGCGCCCGTCGTGGAAGCCGCCCGCCGCCACCACCGGGATGTCGACCGCGTCGACCACCTGCGGCAGCAGCACGCTCGTCGCCACTTCACCGGTGTGACCGCCCCCCTCGCCGCCCTGCACGATCACCGCGTCCGCGCCCCAGGAGGCCACCTTCTCGGCGTGCCGCCGCGCTCCCACGGACGGGGTCACGACGACCCCCGCCGCCTTCAGCCCGGCAATCAGCTCACCGGACGGCGCCAGTGCGAAGGACGCCACCCGCACGCCCTCCTCCACGAGGAGCCGCACCCGCTCGCCCGCATCGTGGGCGTCCGCCCGCAGATTCACCCCGAACGGCGCGTCCGTCCGGGCCCTGACCTCCCGTATCGCCTCTCGCAGCTGGTCGAGCGTCATGGTCGCGGAGCCCAGGATCCCAAGTGCGCCCGCGTTCGCCGCGGCGGAGACCAGACGGGGCCCGGCCACCCAGCCCATGCCCGTCTGCACCACCGGATGCCGGACCCCGACGAGCCGGGTGAACGCGGTGTCCATCAGCGCCCACCGCCCTCACCGACCCGATCGGGCACCTCCCGCTCCCGTATCCCCTGAGGATCGATCACTTCACGGATCAACCGCCGTTCCTCAGACGTCGGTTCACGGGTGCAGGCAACGTCGTCCGGGACCGTCAGCTCGAAGCCCGTCGCCTGCCGCACCACCTCCACCGTCACCCCGGGATGCAGCGAGGCCAGCCGCATCGAACGGTCCGGGGTCTCGAAGTCGAAGACACCGAGGTCGGACACGACACGCGCGATGTGGTGGAAGCGGGCGGTGCCCGGGTGCCGGGCCGCGCGGTCGTACCCCACCCCGCACACCATGTCGACCCGCTCGACGAACACCCGCCGTGAATGCCGCGGTACCCAGTAACTGGTCGCATGGTTGAGGGTGTTGACCGGCGCTCCGCGCACCCCCAGCAACTGCCGCCGGGGTCTGGCCCAGTCCCCGACGCACGAGATGTTCTGGTTGCCGAAGCGGTCGATCTGGCTCGCGCCCATCATCACGTGCCGCCGTCCCCCGGTCACCAGCGTCAGATGCTGCCGGTACGGCAACCAGCCCTCCACCGTGCCGTCGACGTCCACCAGCATCGCCTCGCCGTCGGTGAGCAGCAGGTCCGGGGAGAAGGTCCGCCGCGCGAGCCGCGCCGCGATCGACGGGACCGGGCCCATGGGGCTCGCGAGGATCTCCCCGGCGCCGCGCCAGACCTCGGCGCACGCGATCACGCAGTACTCCGCGCGGCTCACTCCGCTCATGACCGCTCCTCGTGCCACGTGCGGACGGCCGACTGATAGGCGTGTTCGTCCCCGGCGAGGAACCGCCCGGCGAACGCGGACCACTCCGTGGTCGCGTAGTGCCTCTGGAACGCCTCGTCCCGGTCGTGGTCGGGTGCGCAGGCCGTGAAGTGCGCGCCGTTCGGAGCTTCGACCACCCCCGTCACGGTGTGCCGCCTGATCAGCAGGGTCTGTGGTGCGGCCTCCTTCGTCAGCTCCGCGGTGTCCACGATCCGCTCGCACGAGACGTACGCCGCGTCGGCCGCCTCGCAGAACAGGTCGTCGAAGTACGGGTCCGCCCCCAGGTACTGGCCGTTGCCCAGCCGGTCGGCACGGTTGACGTGCACCAGGGCGGCGTCCATCCGCAGTGCGGGCATCGCGACGAACTCCTCCGGCGGGCCGGGCCGGGCGGTCCTGCCGTCGCCGGTGAAGGACCACCCGTCCTCGTACGGCGACGTCACCGTCCGCAGGCCGGGGTTGACCCGCAGCACGTCCGAGCCGATGCCCGCCCGCACCGGCAGGAACGGCAGCCGGTTCGCCGCCGCGCGCAGTCCCCACATGAACATCGCCTCGTCGACCTCCACCAGCTGAAGCGCACCGCTCTCCCGGGCCGCCCGGAAGTGGGGCTCGAGCGGGATCGAGTCGAGGGTCGTGAACGCGGCGACCAGCCTCCGGATCCGCCCCGCGGCCGCGAGCATGCCGACGTCCGGACCGCCGTAGGAGACGACCGTCAGATCGGTGATCCGGGAGCGGAGCAGCGCCCGCACCAGGGCCATCGGCTTGCGACGCGAACCCCAGCCCCCGATGCCGAGCGTCATGCCGCTCTCCAGCCGCGAGACGACCTCCTCGGCGGTCATCGTCTTGTCCCCCACCTATCCGCCCTCCTTCCCGAAGGTGTCCCGGACCCGGCCGGCCACACCGCTGAGGTTCGCCTCGAACGTGAAGCCCTGCTCATAGCGGTAGCTGCGGCGCACGTCCACCGGGTCGATGCCGCTGAGGGCGGCCTTGGCCAGCCGGAGCAGCTCACCGTCCTTGGCCGCGATCTCACCGGCCAGCTCCAGCGCCGCCGCCGTCAGCGCGTCACGCGGCACCACCCGCCACACCGAGCCGTGCGCGTGCAGCTCGCCCGCCGTCACCGTGCGCGCGGTGTAGTACAGGGCCCGCATGAGATGCGGTGGGACCAGCCGCGCCAGATGTGTGGCCGCGCCCAGGGCGCCCCGGTCCAGCTCGGGCAGCCCGAAGACGGCGTCCTCGCTGGCCACGATCGCGTCCGCGTTGCCGACGAGCCCTATCCCGCCGCCCAGGCAGAAGCCCTGCACCGCCGCGACGACCGGCACCTCGCACTCGTACACCGCCGCGAACGCCTCGAAGCACCCCCGGTTGGCCCCGACCAGCGCGCCGCTTCCCTCGGCCTGTATCTGCTTGATGTCCACGCCCGCGTTGAAACCGCGCCCCTGCGCGGCCAGCACGACACAGCGGACCTCCCGGTCGCGGCCCGCCGACCGCACGGCGTCGGCCAGCGCGAACCAGCCGGCCACCGGCAGCGCGTTCACCGGCGGGAAGTCGACCGTGACGACGGCGACCCCTTTTTCCGGGCACGAGGTGGAGACACCCATGGGCACATCAGCTACCTTTCCACCAAACGTTTGTTAGGTGCGATGTCGAAGCTAGCAGTCGCCGGGAGCTGGTGGGAGGGCCTGTGGAAAACCTGCGCGGCCGTACGGTCGTCGTCACCGGCGGCACCCGGGGCGTGGGCGCCGGAATCGCCCGCGCGTTCGTCGCGGCCGGCGCCCACGTCGTCGTCTGCGCCCGCCGGCCGCCCGAAGTCGCCCTGCCCGGAACCCGGTTCGCCCCGCTCGACGTACGGGACCCGGACGCCGTACGCGACTTCTTCGCCGCGCTGCCCCGCGTCGACGTACTGGTCAACAACGCGGGCGGCACCCCCTACCGGACCCTCGCCGACGCCGGAGCCGAACGGCACGCCCGGGTCGTCGAACTCAACCTCCTCGCACCCCTGACCGTGTCCCTCGCCGCCTACGAGCACCTCCGGCGCGTCCGGGGAGCGGTCGTGATGATCGGCAGTGTGAGCGGCAGTCGCCCCTCACCGGGCAGCGCGGCCTACGGGGCGGCCAAGGCCGGGCTGGAGAGCCTGGCCCGCTCCATGGCTGTGGAGTGGGCACCAGAGGTGCGGGTCAACACGCTGGTCGTCGGCATGGTCCGCACCGAGCTGTCCTGCCTCCACTACGGCGACCGGGACGGCGTCGCGGCCGTCTCCCGCACCGTCCCGCTCGGACGTCTCGCCGAGCCGTCCGACATAGGCGAGGCCGCCGTCTTCCTCGCCTCGGACGCCGCCGCGTACATCACCGGCGCGAGCCTCCTCGTCCACGGGGGAGGGGAGCGCCCGGCGTTCCTCGATGCGGCGACCGTCGACAAAAGTGCTGCAGAAGAAGGGGACATGCCGTGACCGGCGTTGCCGACGGCCGCGTAGTGGTCGTCACCGGTGCGGGCCGCGGTCTCGGACGCGCCCACGCGCTGGCGTTCGCCGCAGAGGGCGCGAGGGTCGTGGTCAACGACCTCGGAGTCGGCCTCGACGGCACACCCGGCGCCGGGAGTCCGGCAGGGCTGGTCGTCGAGGAGATCCGCGCGGCCGGTGGCGAAGCGGTCGCACACGGCGGTGACATCGCGACGAGCGCGGGGGCCGCGTCCCTGGTGGCGGCCGCCCTGGAGGCGTACGGGCGCCTGGACACCCTCGTCAACAACGCCGGCTTCCTGCGCGACCGGATGCTGGTCAATCTCGACGAGGACGACTGGGACGCCGTCGTGCGCGTCCACCTCAGGGGACACTTCCTGCCGTTGAAGCACGCGGCGGCGCACTGGCGGGCCGAGGCGAAGGCGGGGCGCCCCCCATGCGCCCGGGTCGTCAACACCAGCAGCGGCGCGGGGCTGCTGGGCTCGGTGGGACAGGGTAACTACAGTGCGGCCAAGGCCGGCATCGTCGCTCTGACGCTGGTCGCGGCGGCGGAACTCGGACGCTACGGAGTGCAGGTCAACGCCATCGCGCCCGCCGCGCGCACCCGGATGACCGAGCGGACGTTCGCCGAGACGATGGCGGCGCCCGCCGCCGGCTTCGACACGATGGCCCCGGAGAACGTCTCCCCCTTGGTGGTCTGGCTCGGCTCCGCCGCGAGCGCCGGGGTCACCGGCCGGGTCTTCGAGGCGGAGGGCGGGCGGATCAGTGTCATGGAGGGCTGGCGGCGGGGCCCGACAGTGGACAAGGGCGCACGGTGGACCCCGGCCGAGGCGGGGGAGACGGCGCTGACACTCCTGGCGGAAGCCGAGGCGCCGGGGGCTGTGTACGGGGCAGGCTGACGCCGAGGGCCGGAGGCCGAGCGCCCCGGGCCGGAGCCGTGGGGGCGCGGGCCGCGAGGCCCGCGCCCCCGCTCGCACGCCTCACCCGGTGAGGGCGCCGGGTCCCGCCTCCAGCAGGTCCACGATCAGACGGTGCCCCGTCTGCTGGTCGTTCCCCGCCGCCGGCCGGCCGTCGCGCACCAGGGCGACCTCGACCGTCACCGTGCCGGGCTCCTGCTCCCAGCGGCGCGTGACGTACTCCTGCCCCGGGCCGTACGCCGCCTCAAGGCCCGCGCGGAGCTCCGCCGCGATGTCCAGTGCCAGCCAGCGCCGCGCCTCCGCGAGGGCTTCGCGCCGCGCCCGCGCGCCATGGTCCAGCAGGGCCCGTACACAGGCGGGGGAGCCGCGACGGGCGGCCGCCACCAGCGGCGGTTCCCCGGTGGGACCGGGCAGGTCCGGCTTCGCACCGGCCGCGAGCAGCTGCCGGACGACCTCGGCGTGGCCCCGCTGCACCGCCCATGTCAGCGCCCGGAACCCGTATCCCTCCTCCAGATCCGGATCCGCGCCGGCCGCCAGCAGCGCCCGTACGACCTCGGTGTGGCCCCCGCAGGCGGCGCCGCACAGGGGAGCGTCGGCGCCCGCGCTGAGACGGTCGGGGTCGGCGCCTGCCGCCAGCAGCAACCGGGCGATGGCCGGCGCGTCGCTCACCGCCGCCAGATACAGGGCCGTCTGACCCTCCTCATCCGTCGACTCGGGGCTCGTACCCGTGCGCAGCAGCCGGAGGACCGCGTCCTCGTCCCCTGCGTACACCGCCGCGAACAGCCCCGGCGGCTCGTGCGTGTTCATGCCTCGACCCTCGCTCCGAGAGGGCCGCCGGTGCAAAGACTTATGAGGTGTTCTGTGCCACCTCTGCCCTGCCGCCCAGCTGCCGCACAGGTAGCACCGGGGGACAGCCGCACCTCATGTGTCGCACTCGAGTACGGTGCGGCACAGCCCGCAGCGCGCCCGCACCCGCCCCCGCACCGGCACCCGGATCCGTTGGTGGCAGGTCGGGCACGGGAAGCAGACGCGCAGCGGGCCGCGGCCGGCCGGGGTGAAGGAGTAGGGGACACCCGGGTGCGGGCCGACGGGCAGGTGGTCCTGCGCGGAGCGGCGGTCCCTGGCGTAGCGGCGGCGGCCCGCCCAGCCGGCCGCCGTCAGCGGCGGCTGTTGCTCGTCGCGGCGGGCCTGCGCCATGCCCTTCGTGTACGCGGTGTACGCCTGTGGGCTGGTGAACCACACCGCGGGGTCCTCCCCGAACAGCAGCGCCCGCTTGGCGAGGACGTAGCCGAACTCCTCAGGCGTGAGGTAGCCGAGCTTCTGCGACGACACCCCGTCCTCGCGGAAGGCGTCCAGCAGCAGCCAGCCCGCGCCCAGGTAGGTCGCCGCCGTGTCGGTGAGGATCTCGTTGTCGCGCGTACCGGGGAAGGACAGGCCGAGACGGTGCAGATAGACGTGCATCACCTCGTGCGCGAGAGCGGCGCCGATGTCCCGGCGATGGGTGCGGAACCGGTCGTTGAGCTCCACGAAGTACTCGGGACCCGCGGCGAGTTCGACGTTCGCCGCGTGCGTCATCTCACGGAAGCTGACGATCATCCTGGCGTCCGGCAGCCGGTAGTGCCTCACCAGTTCGCGTGCCACCCGCTGTGCCCCGAGGTGCAGGTCGTCCTGGTCGCAGAAGGCCACGTCGGCGGGGAGCACGCTGGTGGCGAAGGAGCGGATGGTGTCGTACGAGAGCCGCTTGTACAGCGCGGTGATGGCCGCCCGCACCGTGTCCAGATGTGGATAGCCGTGCTCGACCGGTCCGCCGTTCGCCACGTCCGCACCCCCTGAAGACGCCGGCTGTGCTTCCACTGTAGGCGTGCTCGCGGTGAGTGGCGGAGCGTACACGCGGGCCCACGCCACCGCAGTGGTGCGCCCCGGCGAGCGGTCGTGCGCGGGGCGCGCGGAGGGGAACGATCCGCACTTCGGACGCCGACGATCGAGGAGCGGCACGCCCCGTAGGGTGGTCGCCCATGACCACCCGCCACAGCACCACCTCAGGCGTCGACCCGGCCGTCCGCGCCGAACTGGCCCGGCTGCGTGACAGCATCGACAACATCGACGCCGCCGTCGTCCACATGCTCGCCGAGCGCTTCAAGTGCACCCAGCAGGTCGGCCACCTCAAGGCCGCGCACCAGCTGCCGCCCGCCGACCCGGCCCGGGAGGCCGCTCAGATCGCCCGGCTGCGCCGGCTCGCCGAGAGCGCGAAACTCGATCCCGCGTTCGCCGAGAAGCTGCTCAACTTCATCATCGCGGAGGTCATCCGCCACCACGAGCGCATCGCCGAGGACGTCACGCCGGCGACGGGCACCCCCACGGAGTGACATGCCGGGGCCGGCCAAGCCTCTCCCGGACCGGCCCGCGGCGCCCGCGGCGCCTGCGCGCCGGGCGCACAAGGGTCGGCGCGGCCGGAAGGATCGCCGGCTGTCCCAGAGCCGGGCCCCGAGGCGGCACCGCCGTGGAGACGCCCGACGGGCGGCGCCCGCACCAGCCATCGGCTGCGCGACGGCTGGTGCGTGGTCGGTCGGGTCCGCTGCGGTCGGATCCGCGGCGGTGGGTGTGCGTCGGTCGGGTCCGCGTCGGTCGGGTCCGCGGCGGTCGGATCCGCGTTGGTCGGGTCCGCGTCGGTCGGGTCCGCGTCGGTCGGGTCCGCGTTGGTCGGGTCCGCGGCGGTCGGGTCCGCGTCGGTCGGGTCCGCGGCGGTGGGTGTGTGGCGGTTGCATCCGCTGCGGTCGGATCCGCGGCGGTGGGTGTGTGGCGGTTGCATCCGCTGCGGTCGGATCCGCGGCGGTGGGTGTGCGGCGGACGCATCCGCGGCGGACGCATCCGCGGCGATAGGGCCCGCGGCGGTCGGATCCGCGGCGGTGGGTGTGCGGCGGACGCATCCGCGGCGATAGGGCCCGCGGTGGTCGCAGCCGCTGCGGTAGGGCCCGCGGCGGTCGGAGCCGCGGCGGTAGGGTCCGCCGAACGGAGGTCAGGTGGTGCACATCTGCTCGATCGATCGAACGCCCGTCGGTCACGCGTACGCCTTCCGAATCGGCCGAAAGGCTCTTTGTCCGGTCAAAGGTGCGCGCGGTAAGACGGTTCCGGCATAAGCTGGTTGCCCAAGCGAGGGGACCTCGGGCCATGCCGTCTGATGCCAGGATTCTCATCGTCGACGACCATGTGGACACGCTCTACGCGCTGGAAAGCGCCCTCGCCCCACTGGGCTACCGCGTGACCCGTGCGACCAACGGCGACGCCGCGCTCAAGGAAGTCCTGCGCGGCCAGGTCGGCCTTCTGCTCCTGGACGTGCGCATGCCCAAAGTCAGCGGTCTCGACGTCGTACGCTACATGCGGCGCGTGGAGCAGACCCAGCACATCCCCATCATCCTGCTCACCGGCTTCGGCATCGACGCCGAACTCACCTCCACCGCCTTCGCGCTCGGAGTCGCCGACCTCGTGACCAAGCCCGTCGACCCCTGGGCCCTGCGCACCAAGGTCCGCTACCTCTACAACGCCCACCAGCGCTCCCGGACCCTGGAGCAGGAGGTCCGCGCCCTGCGCGCCCGGCTCAAGGAAGGCACCGCACCCCCCACGCGCGCTCTGCCCCACCCGGAGCCCCGCCTCCCGGGCCAGCGCGACGACCACGCCACCGAGCCGCCCCGCGCACCCACCAGCGCACGCGACGACGGACGGACATAGGCCGTGTACCGGACCGCCCCTGTGCCCGCTCGGCGGCATCGGGCAGCATGTCCCCCATGTCCGTACTCACGCGCGACGAAGCGCAGACCCGTGCCCGGCTCCTCGACGTCCACCGCTACGCGATCTCCCTCGACCTGACCGGCGGCGACGAGACCTTCGACTCCCGCACCGTCATCGGCTTCACCGCCCGCACGGCCGGGGACACCTTCGTCGAACTCAAGCCCGCCGAGCTGCGCTCCGCGACCCTGGACGGACAACCCCTCGACCCCGCCACCCTCGTCGAGAACCGGCTGCCGCTGAAAGACCTCACCGCCGGCGAACACGAACTGCGCATCGAGGCCGTCATGCGCTACTCCCGCACCGGCGAGGGCATGCACCGCTTCACCGACCCCACCGACGGCGAGACCTACGTCTACACCCAGCTGTTCCTGGACGACGTCCAGCGCGTCTTCGCCGCCTTCGACCAGCCCGACCTCAAGGCCGTCTTCGACCTGACCGTCAAGGCACCCGAAGGCTGGACCGTCCTCGCCAACGGCATCACCACCCACGAGGGCGACGGCCTGTGGCACGCCGCCACCACCCCCCTCATCTCCACCTACCTGGTCGCCGTCGCCGCCGGACCCTGGCACTCCGTCACCACCCAACACCGCGGGCTGCCCTTCGGCATCCACTGCCGCCGCTCCCTCGCCCCCCACCTCGACGCCGACGCGGACGAACTGCTGGACATCACCCGCCAGTGCTTCGACCGCTACCACGAGAAGTTCGAGGAGCCCTACCCCTTCGACTCCTACGACCAGGCGTTCGTCCCCGAGTTCAACGCCGGAGCCATGGAGAACCCCGGCCTCGTCACCTTCCGCGACGAGTTCGTCTACCGCTCCGCCGTCACCGACACCCAGCGCCAGACCCGCGCCATGGTCATCGCCCACGAGATGGCCCACATGTGGTTCGGCGACCTCGTCACCCTCCGCTGGTGGGACGACATCTGGCTGAACGAGTCCTTCGCCGAGTACATGGGCTACCAGACCCTCACCGAAGCCACCCGCTTCACCGACACCTGGACCGACTTCGGCGTCGCCCGCAAGGCCTGGGGATACGACGCCGACCAGCGCCCATCCACCCACCCCGTCGCCCCCGAAGCGGTCGACGACACCGCCTCCGCACTCCTCAACTTCGACGGCATCTCCTACGCCAAGGGCGCCTCCGCGCTGCGGCAACTGGTGGCCTGGCTCGGCGAGAAGGACTTCCTCGCCGGCATCAACACCCACTTCGCCCGCCACCGCTTCGGCAACGCCGCCCTCGCCGACTTCATCGACTCCCTGGCGAGCGCCACCGACCGCGACGTGCACGCCTGGGCCGACGCCTGGCTGCGCACCACCGGCGTCGACACTCTCACCCCGCACCTCACCCAGGCAGGGGACGGCACCTACACGCTCACCGTCGACCACGACGGCAGCCGCCCGCACCGCGTCAGCGTCGGCCTCTACGACCGCCACATCGCCGACGACGGCACCCTCGCCCTGCGCGAACGCCTCGACCTCGACATCCCGCAGGCCACGCCCCAGCCCCTCGGCAAGCGCCCCGACCTGCTCCTGCTCAACGACGGCGACCTCACCTACGCCAAGGTCCGCTTCGACCCCGAGTCCTTCGAAACCGTCCGAAGCGCTCTCGCCGGGCTGCCCCAGCCGCTCAGCCGCGCGGTCGTGTGGAACTCCCTGCGCGACGCCGTCCGCGACGGCCGGCTGCCCGCCACCACCTACCTCGACACCGCCCGCACCCACCTGCCGCACGAGACCGACCTGGCCCTCGTCGACGGCGTCCTCGCCTTCGCCTCCGGTCACATCGCCGACCGCTACCTGCCCCCGGCCGCCCGCCCCGCCGCCCTCGCCACCCTCACCGGACTGTGCCGCGACCTCATCCGCCGCACCGAGGACGGCGACAACCCCGGGCTGCGCCTGATCGCGGTGCGCCACTTCATCGACGCCGCCGCCCACCCCGACACCATCGCCGCCTGGCTCGCCGACGGCACCGTCCCCGGCGGACCCGAACTCGACCCCGAACTGCGCTGGCGCATCCTCGGCCGCCTCGCCGTCCTCGGCGCCGTCGACGAGGCCGCGATCGCCGACGAACTCGCCCGCGACCCCAGCGCCACCGGCCAGGAAGGCGCCGCCCGCTGCCGCGCCGCCCTGCCCGACGCGGAGGCCAAGCGGCGCGCCTGGGAGGCGATGTTCACCACCGACGAGCAGACCGACCTGTCGAACTACCTGTTCACCGCCACCGCCCAGGGCTTCTGGCAGCCCGAGCAGGCCGACCTCCTCGAGGAGTACGTCGACCGCTACTGGACCGACGCGCCCGCCGTCGCCGCCCGCCGCGGCCCCGCCATCGCCACCGCCGCCGGCCGCTGGGCGTTCCCGCGCCACGCCGTGAACGAGGACACCCTGCGCCGCGGCGAACAGTGCCTGCGCGAAGCGGACCCCATCCCGGCCCTGCGCCGCAGGCTCGTCGACGAACTCGACGACCTCGCCCGGGCGTTGCGCGTCCGCCAGGCCTAGCCCCCGGCCGACCGGTGCCCGGCTCACCACCGGGCGCCGACCGGTCGCGGCGCACGCCGCCCCCGCCCCGCCTCTTCTCTCCCCGCCGGGGCAGTACCTCCTTTCAGGCCAGATCGTTGTCCTCTTCGGGCGTGTCGAACCGCCTTGCCGCCAGGCTTGACTACCCTTGCCGCGCGCCCCGGGAGGACATCCCATGAGCTTGCCGCCCCTCGCCTCAGGGCCCGACGGACCGAGTGCCCTGCGGCCGTTGCTCGCCACCGTCCTCGACGCCCTGCAGGAGGGCGCACGAGCGCGCGGCGGCCCCCTGCCCGCGGGCGGCCCCGCCACGGTCGCCGCCCGGGTACGCGACGCCGTCGGCGACGTCCTGCCGGAAAAGGGCGACCCCGACGCCCTACGAGCCCTGGTGCGCGCCCTCGCCGAGGGCGCCGCCGACCCCGCCGACCCCCTGTGCGCCGCCCACCTGCACTGCCCGCCCCTGGCGGTCCCCACCGCCGCCGACCTCGCCGCCTCGTCCCTCAACCCGTCCCTCGACTCCTGGGACCAGGCCCCGGCCGCCTCCGAACTCGAAGCACTCGTCACCCGAGCCCTGGCCCACGAGGTCTACGGCGACACGGTGGCCCACGACGGCCATGGCGACACCGTGGTCCACGGCGTCAACCGCGACACGGTGGCCCACGAGGTCCACGGGGACACGGTGGCCCACGAGGTCAACGGCGACACGGGCGCCCCGGAGGCGAAAGACGCCGCCGCCCTCGTCACCACCGGCGGCACCGAAGCCAACCAACTCGCCCTCCTCCTCGCCCGCGAGGCCACCGGCACCGTCCACCTCGTCTGCGGAGCCAACGCACACCACTCCCTCACCCGCGCCGCCTGGCTCCTCGGACTGCCCCAGCCCGTCGTCCTGCCCACCCCGCGCGGCACCCTCGACCCCGCCGCCCTCCACACCGCCCTCACCGACCTGGCCGGCCCCGTACTGGTCGCCGCCACCGCCGGCACCACCGACGCCGGCCTCATCGACCCCCTGCCCGCCCTCGCCGACCTGTGCGCCACCCACGGCGCCCGCCTCCACATCGACGCCGCCTACGGAGGCGGACTCCTCTTCAGCGACCACCACCGGCCGAAACTCACCGGCCTGGAACGCGCCCACACCGTCACCCTCGACCTGCACAAACTCGGCTGGCAACCGGTCGCCGCAGGCCTCCTCGCCGTCCGCGACCCCCACGACCTGCACGCCCTGCACCACCGCGCCGACTACCTCAACGCCGACGACGACACCGACGCCGGCCTGCCCGACCTCCTCGGACGCTCGCTGCGCACCACCCGGCGCCCCGACATCCTCAAGATCGCCGTCACCCTCAAGACGCTCGGCCGCACCGGACTCGGCACCCTCGTCGACGAGGTCTGCTCCCTGGCGCACGAGTTCGCCGACCTCCTGGCCGCCCACCCCGGCTTCGAGCTGCACGCCCCACCCACCATCAGCACCGTCCTGTTCCGGCCCACCGGAGCCACCGACGACACCGTCGCCGCCGTCCGCCGCACCCTCCTGAACGACGGCCGCGCCGTCCTCGGCCGCGCCCGCCTCGACGGCCGCCTCTGGCTCAAAGCCACCCTCCTCAACCCCCACACCCGGCCCGGCGACCTGGCCGCACTCCTGAACCTGGTGGAAGGAAGCACGCCCCGATGACCACCCCGACCCACCACGAACCCGACGACGCACCCCGCGACCTCGTCGGCATCGGCATCGGCCCGTTCAACCTCTCCCTCGCCGCCCTCGCCCACCCCCTCGCCGAACTCGACACCGCCTTCTACGAACAACGCCCCGGCTTCGACTGGCACCCCGGCCTCCTCATCGACGGCGCCACCCTCCAAGTCCCCTTCCTCGCCGACCTGGTGACCCTCGCCGACCCCACCAGCCGCTGGTCCTTCCTCAACTACCTCAAGACCCGCGACCGCCTCTTCCCCTTCTACTTCGCCGAACGCTTCCACATCCAGCGTGCCGAATACGACGCCTACTGCCGCTGGGTCGCCGGCAACCTCCCCGGACTCCACTTCGGCCACCAGATCGACGCCGTCCGCTGGAACCCCGAGACCGACGTCTTCGAAGTCGACTACACCCAACTCGACACGGACGGCCGAGCCCACGCCCTCGGCCGCACCCACGCCCGCAACATCGTCCTCGGCGTCGGCACCGAACCCCACGTGCCCGAACCGCTCCAACCCCTCGTCAAAGCCCCCGGCATCCCCGTCATCCACGCCGCCGACTACCTCCGGCACCGCGACACGATCCTCGCCGCCGACCACATCACCGTCATCGGCGCCGGCCAGTCAGGTGCCGAAGTCTTCCTCGACCTGCTGCGCCACCGCCCCGCCGGCCGCGAGAGGATCCACTGGATCGGCCGCACCGAAGCCTTCGCCCCCATGGAGTACTCCAAGCTCGGCCTCGAACACTTCACCCCCGACTACACCCGCTACTTCCACGGCCTCGCCGAACCCGTACGCGACCGCCTCGTCTCCGCCCAATGGCAACTCCACAAGGGCATCGACGCCGGCACCATCGCCGCCATCCACGACGAGCTCTACCGCCGCACCCTGCACGGCGGCTGGCCCGACACCGTCCTCACCCCCGCGGTCCGCGTCCGCACCGCCGGACGCGTCGGAACCACCCGAATCGAACTCCACCTCGAACACGTCCAGCAGAACACCCGGTCCCGCCTCACCACCGACGCTGTCGTCCTCGCCACCGGCTACCGCGAACGCCCCCTCGGCCGCCTCCTCGCCGGACTCCACCCCTACCTGCGCCGCGACGCAGGCGGCCGCCCTCGCATCGACGACCACTTCCGCATGGTCCTCGACCCCACCGTCACCGGACACGTCTACGTCCAGAACGCCGAACTCCACACCCACGGCGTCGGCAGCCCCGACCTCGGCCTCGCCGCCTGGCGCAGCGCCACCATCCTCAACTCCCTCACCGGCAAAGAGCCCTACCCCCTACCCCGCCGAACCGCCTTCACCACCTTCGGACTCCAGCAACCCGACCGCATCCCGCCCACCCGACGGCCCGAAATCCTCACCCCGCTGGTCGACGAACGGTGACCGGCCGGACGCACCGAACAGCTCCTTGGCCGAGAGGGCCACGCCCGATTCACCATGTCACCGCCGCGACTGCGAATATGCCACGGAAACTTCTCCGGATGCTCATCGGAGCGGGCCATTGCACAATTCAACACTTGATGGCAAGCCTTCACTTAAAGGTTGTTGAGTGGTCACGCAGGACGAATTCTCTACCCGTTGGTAAGTCATAGGCTCAGACCATGCGCCGAGCAAAGATCGTCTGCACTCTGGGCCCCGCCACCGACTCGTACGACCAGATCAAGGCACTCGTCGAAGCCGGAATGGACGTCGCCCGCTTCAACCTCAGCCACGGCACCCACGCCGAACACGAGGAGCGCTACCAGCGCGTGCGAAAGGCCGCCGACGAAACCGGCCGCAGCGTCGGAATCCTCGCCGACCTTCAGGGCCCGAAGATCCGACTCGGCCGCTTCACCGAAGGTCCCGTACTCCTTGAACGCGGAGACACCTTCACCATCACCGTCGAGGACGGCGTGGAGGGAGACCGCCAGACCTGCGGAACCACGTACGCCGGCCTGGCCGCCGACGTCACCCCCGGCGAACGCATCCTCGTCGACGACGGCAAGGTCTGCCTCCAGGTCACCTCCGTCGACGGCCCCCGAGTCCACACCACGGTCGTCGAAGGCGGCGTCGTCTCCGACCACAAGGGACTCAACCTCCCGGGCGTCGCCGTCTCCGTCCCCGCGCTCTCCAAAAAGGACGAGGACGACCTCCGCTGGGCCCTGCGCACCGGCTTCGACATCATCGCGCTCTCATTCGTCCGCAGCGGCCGGGACATCAAGGACGTCCACCGCATCATGGACGAAGAAAGCCGCCACCTCCCCGTCATCGCCAAGGTGGAAAAACCCCAGGCCGTCGAGAACATCGACGACATCGTCGCGGCCTTCGACGGCATCATGGTCGCCCGCGGCGACCTCGGCGTCGAAATGCCACTCGAACAGGTCCCGCTCGTCCAAAAGCGCGCCATCAAGCTCGCGAAACGCAATGCCAAACCCGTCATCGTCGCCACCCAGATGCTCGACTCGATGATCGAGAATTCCCGCCCCACCAGGGCGGAGGCGAGCGACGTCGCGAACGCGGTCATCGACGGCACGGACGCCGTGATGCTCTCCGGCGAGACCAGCGTCGGCAACCACCCCATCGAAACGGTCAGGACGATGGCCCGCATCGTCGAGGCGGCGGAGGAGGACCTCCTCGCCAAGGGCCTGCCGCCCCTCACCGACAACAACAAACCCCGCACCCAGGGCGGCGCCGTCGCCCGCGCCGCAGCGGAGATCGGCGACTTCCTCGGCGCCAGGTTCCTCGTCGCCTTCACCCAGTCCGGCGACACCGCCCGCCGCCTCTCCCGCTACCGCTCCCCGATCCCGCTCCTCGCCTTCACCCCCGAGCCGGCGACACGCTCGCAGCTGAACCTGACGTGGGGCGTGGAGACGTTCCTGGGCCCGCACGTGGACTCCACGGACGCGATGGTCGACCAGGTCGACGAGCTGCTGCTCAAGTACGGCCGCTGCGAGAAGGGCGACGTGGTGGTGATCACGGCCGGCTCGCCCCCGGGGGTGTCGGGCTCGACGAACCTGGTCCGGGTCCACCACATCGGGGAGGACGACAGCCCGAAGTAGGGGGTCAGTATTTCGGGCCTACGTGGGCGTCGAGGAGGGCGACGGAGGCTTTGCGGGCGATGGAGATGTTGAACGGGTCGTTGCCGCGGGCGAGGGTGGTCCATTCGACGCCCACTTTGTGGAGGGCGTCCGTGAAGAGCTTCCGGATGTCGTCCGACTTGTTGGAGAAGAAGTAGCGGGGATATTCGTAGCGCTTGCGCTCACCGCCGACGAGCCGGGTGGTCCAGTTGGTGATGCGGCAGCCGTCGGAGTGGATGAGACCTCGGATGAACTCCCAGGGGTGGGCGTCGACGATAATTTGCTGCCAGGGTTCGAGAGCGATCTTTCGCGTGTGCTTCATGCCTGGGCCGCGCTGGGGGAAGAGGCAGGGCCAGTGCTTGCTGCTACTGCTGACTGCTACGCACCCCTGCTTCTGTACCCGGAAGACGCTGTTGTCCGGGCGTACGGCGCGCATTGCCACCTCGCACGCGTCGATGATGCCAGGCCAGGCGTTGTCCAGGACAACGCGCATGAAGTAGACGCCTCTGTGATGCGCGTTGATGCAGCCGTCGCCGAGGTAGAGGCCGAGGAGGTACGCGTAGGCGGCTGGGTTCTGAGGTGGACCGGGGACCTCCTGGCATCGCGGGCAGGGCCTGCCTGCGCGATCGAGGGGCTCGATGCGTGTCTGCCAGGAGCGAATCGCGTAACGGGATATCCCCATCTCCCTGCTGACGGAATTCAAGCTGCGGCCCTGCCCCACCAGCGCGAGCGCTCGCTTCCGTGTGCCCATGTCGTACATGTGGTCACTCTGTGCTACCGGAAAGCCTCCGGGTGCAGCAAAAAGCGGAGGTCCACACGAACGTGGACTTCCGCTTTGCGATTCGAGACCTTGGAATCTAAGGAAAAGTGCCCCGGGTGGGACTCGAACCCACACTGTATGGTGTTTGAGACCATCGTCTGCTGCCAATTGGACTACCGGGGCCCTAGGAATCGAAGGTTAACGCCGACTCCGTGCTCACTACCTTACCGCAGCTAGGTAGGCTCATGTCAGCAGTACCCCTGCCCTGAACGAGGAGCCCCCGTGACCGCCGCCGAGTCGCCCCAGCCCGTACCCGACGACGACAAGTCGCACGTGCCTCCGCTGACGACCCGTGTCGTCATCGCCGAGGACGAGGCGCTCATCCGGCTCGATCTCAAAGAGATGCTCGAGGAGGAGGGCTACACCGTGGTCGGTGAGGCCGGCGACGGTGAGCAGGCCGTCGAGCTGGCCCGTGAGCACAAGCCCGACCTCGTGATTCTCGATGTGAAGATGCCGAAGCTCGACGGTATCTCCGCGGCGGAGAAGATCGCCGAGGAGCGTATCGCCCCGGTGCTGATGCTGACCGCGTTCTCGCAGCGCGACCTGGTGGAGCGGGCGCGGGACGCGGGTGCGATGGCGTATCTGGTGAAGCCGTTCAGCAAGAGCGATGTCGTTCCGGCCATCGAGATGGCCGTCTCGCGGTTCACGGAGCTGAAGGCGCTGGAGAAGGAGGTCGCGGACCTCTCGCAGCGGCTGGAGACGCGGAAGCTGGTGGATCGGGCGAAGTCGATCCTTCAGACGGAGTACGGGCTGACGGAGCCCGCCGCCTTCCGGTGGATCCAGAAGACGTCCATGGACCGTCGTATGTCGATGCAGCAGGTGGCGGAGGCCGTGATTCAGGACGCGGCGGAGAAGAAGGCCGCCAAGGGCTGACCTCCGTGACCGGAGCGGCGGAGAGGCCCGCATTCCCGTGGGCGCGGGATGCGGGCCTCTTCGTACGGCGTGTGGCCGGGAGGTGTGCTCAGTCCTCTCCGAGGTATGCCTTTCGTACGGATTCGTCGTGCAGGAGGTCCTGCCCGGTGCCGGAGAGGACGATCTTGCCGACTTCCATGACGTGGCCGTGGTCGGCGAGGGACAGGGCTGCCTGGGCGTTCTGTTCGATGAGCAGGATGGTGGTGCCCTGGGCCTTGAGTTCCTGGATCGTCGCCATGATCTTCTGCATCATGATCGGGGAGAGGCCCATGGAGGGTTCGTCGAGCATGAGCAGTTTGGGCTGGGACATGAGTGCGCGTCCCATGGCGAGCATCTGCTGCTCGCCGCCGGAGAGGGTGCCGGCGGCCTGCTTCCTGCGTTCTCCGAGGATGGGGAAGAGGTCGTAGGCGCGCTGGATGTCCTTTTCGATGCCTTCCTTGTCGGTGCGGAGGTAGGCGCCGAGGCGGAGGTTGTCCTCGATGGTCATGCGGGGGAAGATGTGCCGGCCCTCGGGGGAGTGGGCGAGCCCGAGGGAGACGATCTTGTGAGCGGGGATCTTCTTCAGTGACGTGCCGTCGAACCTGATGTGGCCGGAGACGGGCTGGAGCAGACCGGAGAGGGTTCTGAGTGTGGTGGTCTTGCCGGCGCCGTTGGTGCCGATGAGGGTGACGATTTCTCCGGCTTCGACCTTGAAGGAGATGCCCTTGACGGCTTCGATCTTGCCGTAGGCGACTCTGAGGTCTTCGACCTCGAGCAGTGCGGTCACTTGCCGTCCCCTTCTGTGGTGCTGTGGGCTTCGGCGGCTTCGACTTCGGCGACCTCGTCCTTGCCGGGGGCGCCTTCGAAGGGTGTGCCGAGGTAGGCGGCGATGACGCGTTCGTCCGCTTGGACGACTTCGGCGGTGCCTTCGACGAGTTTTTCGCCTTGTACGAGGACGGCGACGCGGTCGCAGAGGTTCATGATGAACCGGATGTCGTGTTCGATGACGAGGACGGCGATGCCTTTGTCGCGGATGGCGAAGACGAGTTCCTCGGTGGCCCGGGTTTCCTGCGGGTTCATGCCGGCGGTGGGTTCGTCGAGGAGGAGCAGGCCGGGTTCGCTGGCGAGGGCGCGGGCGATTTCGAGTTTGCGCTGTTCGCCGTAGGCGAGGTTGCGGGCCAGGTGGTCGGCTTTGGCGGCGAGTCCGGTGAACTCGAGGAGTTCCATGGCTCGTCGGCGGGATTCCTCTTCGGCTTTCTTGAAGCTGGGCAGGCGCAGCAGTGCCGACCAGAGGCCTTCCTTGGTCCGGGTGTGGCGGCCGACGAGCACGTTTTCCAGGACGGTCATGTTGGCGAAGAGCCGGATGTTCTGGAAGGTGCGGGCGATGCCGGCCTGGGTGACCAGGTGGGGTTTGGGGGGCAGGACGGTGCCCTTGTACTGGACCTTGCCTTCGGTTGGTATGTAGAGGCCGGTGAGGCAGTTGAAGAAGGTTGTCTTTCCGGCGCCGTTGGGGCCGATGAGTCCGACGATTTCTCCGCTGCCGACGGTGAGGTCGACGCCTCGTACGGCGGTGAGGCCGCCGAAGCGCATGGTGACTCCGGATGCGTCGAGGACCGTCTGGGTGGTGGTCGTGGTGGTGGTCATGGTGGTCACGCTCCTGCCTTGGCGACGCCGGTGGCGTTGTCGGGCAGTGGCTGGTCCTCGGGGATGTCGAGTTGGCCGGTCTCGTGGAATTCGAGTTGTTTCCTGCGGTCGGCGACGAGGCCTTCGGGGCGGAAGCGCATGAGGAGCATGAGCGCGAAGCCGAAGAGGAGCAGTTGGTAGTCCTGCATGAACTGGAGTTTGGCCGGGATGAGGTAGAGGAGTGCGGCGCCGATGAGGGGGCCGCTGATGGTTCCCATTCCGCCGAGGATGACGGCGGCGAGGAGGAAGGCGGAGTTGGGGGGTACGGAGCCGGCGAACTGGTATTGCTCGGGGGTGATGCTGTACGAGACGTGGGCTTGGACGGTGCCGGCGAGGCCGGCGAGGGAGGCGCCGAGGGCGAAGGCGAGGAGTTTGAGGCGGAAGCCGTTGATGCCCATGGCGGTGGCGGCGGTTTCGTCTTCGCGGATGGCGACCCAGGCGCGGCCGATGCGGGATTCCGCCGAGCGGCGGAAGACGAGTACGACGACGGCCGTGGCCAGCAGCATCAGCAGGTAGTAGTTGCCGGATCGGGTGAGTTGGGTGCCGAGGACGTTGTGGGGGAGCCCGAGGTTGAAGCCGAAGAGTTGCAGGTCGGGGATGTTGGGGATGCCGTTGGATCCGTTGGTGACGTCGGGTCCGCTGTTCCCGTTGAGGTTGTTCATGGTGATGCGGAAGATCTCACCGAATCCGAGGGTGACGATGGCGAGGTAGTCGCCGCGCAGCCGCAGGGTGGGGGCGCCGATGACGACGCCGAAGATGAGTGAGGCGGCGGCGCCGGTGAGGACGGCTGCCCAGAAGGGGAAGTGGACGCCGATGGTGGACTGGGGTGAGCCGGAGACCAGGGCGGCGGCGTAGGCGCCGACGCCGAGGAAGGCGACGTAGCCGAGGTCGAGCAGGCCGGCGAGGCCGACGACCACGTTCAGGCCGAGGGCGACGGTGGCGAAGATGAGGATGTTGGCGCCGATGAGGGCGTACTGGTCGTTGCTCTGTGTGAAAGGGAAGCAGATCGCCGCGACGAAGGCGGCGGCCATGGTGATGTTGCGGTGTTTGGCGGTCAGGGCGGAGAGCCGCTTGATGAGGCCTGCGCGGACCACGGCGGTGAAGCCGAAGCCGGCGGTGATGAGGAATCCGATGAACAGTTCGGAGTATTCGGTGCCGATGCCGTAAGCGAAGACGTACAGGCCGATGCCGAAGCCGACGGCGATGACGAGGATCTCGGCCCAGGAGGGGAGTTCCTTGGCGCGGCGGGGTTCGGGGGCGCTGAAGGAGTGGCGGATCCGGCCCCAGAGACCCGGGGTCTCGTCGTGTGGGTGGGGCTGGTCGGCGGGGAGGCCGAGGGCGCCGATGACGGCGAGGAGGGCTCCGATGCCGGAGACCCAGGCGCCTGGTTCGAGGTTGACGAGACCGCCGAGTTCGTAGGAGATGGCGCCGATGGTGTAGCCGGTGGTGCCGAGGAGGCCGAGGGCGAGGAGCCTTACGGGGCTGTTGGTGCCGCCGGGGGTGAGCCAGGTGAGGCCGCGGATGCTGTAGCCGGACAGCGTGAACAGCGCGGTGAGTGCGGCGCCGAGGAGGGTGAGGACCTGTAGTCCGCCGGGGTAGCCGGGGATGGTGAGGTTGCCGGGGAAGTCTTCGGTCCAGGTCCAGGCGAGGAAGGTGCCGACGAGGGCGATGACGGAGCCGGCGATCGTTGTGGCGCGTGCGGCGGCGGTCGGCAGGGGGATGACGGAGGCCGGTTCCGTGCCGGGGGACGTGGTGGTGTCCGTGGTGGTGGTGTTGGTGGTCATGAGTATCACGCCCGGTCCGCGACGCGTTCGCCGAGCAGGCCCTGTGGCCTGAACAGCAGGACGAGGATGAGCAGCGCGAACGCCCAGACGTCTTTCCAGGCGCCGCCGCCGAAGAGGTCCATGCCGGGGATGTCGCCGATGTAGCCGGTGGCGAGGGATTCGGCGATTCCGAGGACGATGCCGCCGAGCATGGCGCCGTAGATGTTGCCGATGCCGCCGAGTACGGCGGCGGTGAAGGCTTTGAGGCCCATGATGAAGCCCATGCGGAAGCCGACCTGACCGTTTTTCAGGCCGTAGGCGACGGCGGCGATGGCGGCGAATGCCGCGCCGATGGCGAAGGCCATGACGATGATGCGGTCGGTGTTGATGCCCATGAGCTTGGCGGTGTCGGGGTCCTGGGCGGTGGCCTGCATGCCGCGGCCGGAGCGGGTCTTGGTGACGAAGAGGCCGAGGGCGACCATGCAGACGGGGGCGGCGATGAGGACGAAGAGGTCACCGCGCTGGATGTTGGCGCCGAGGACGTCGATGGGTCCGCCTGTGAACTGGGGGAAGGGGTGGTCCTTCTTGGCGTTGGGGTACCACTTCCACACGATCTGCTGGAGGACGATGGACAGTCCGATGGCGGTGATCAGCGGGGCGAGTCGTGGTGCGCCGCGCAGGGGCCGGTAGGCGAAGCGTTCGGCGGCGGTGGCGACGGCGACGGAGACGATGATGCCGCCGATGATCATGAGGGGGACGGCGGCGCCGAGCGGGAAGCCGCCGGGGAGCCAGAGGTAGACGGTGAGGGCCCCGAAGCCCCCGACCATGAAGATCTCACCGTGGGCGAAGTTGATGAGCTGGACGATTCCGTAGACCATCGTGTAGCCGATCGCGATGAGTCCGTACATCGCGCCGAGGATGAGTCCATTGGCCAGCTGTTGCGGCAGTTCGTTCACCGCAGGGCCTCCGTGGAGTGGTTCGGATACGGCGCCGCGCGGGAGCGCTGGTGGGCGCTCCCGCGCGGCCTGGATCAATGTGTGAGGTGGGGAGTGCTCGTTGCTCGCCCCGCTCGGCTAGATCTTGGGGGCGCCGCTGTACTCGGGCGCCCACGCGTTGTTCTTGATCTTGTATGCGGTCATGGTGTGGTTCGTGGTGTCACCGAACTGGTCGAAGGAGATGGTGCCGGTGACGCCGTCGAACTTGATCTTGCTCATGGCGTCCAGGACCGCCTTGCGGCCGTCGGACGGGAGCTTGCCGTTGTTGCCCTCGACGGCGAGCTTGACGGCCTCGATGACGGCCCAGGTGGCGTCGTAGGTGAGGCCGCCGTAGACCTCGTACGCGTCCTTGTAGCCTGCGGCCTTGTAGTCCGCGATGAACTGCTTGGCGGACGCGAGCTGTTCGACGGGCTTGCCGACGGAGGTGCCGAGGTCGCCTTCGGCCTTCTTGTTCAGCTTGGGGTAGTCGCCGGAGACGATGCCGTCGCCGCCCATGAGCGGGATGTTCTGGCCGCTGTCCTTGAGCTGCTGGCTCAGGGGGGCGGCGGCCGGGTATTCACCGCCGTAGTAGACGGCTTGGGCGCCGGTCTGCTTGATCTTGGCGACGACGGAGTTGAAGTCGCGGTCGTCGGGGTTGACGTGGTCGCTGCCGACGATCGTTCCGCCGAGCTTGGTGAAGTTCGTCTTGAAGGAGGCGGCGAGGCCGGCGCCGTAGGTCTTCTGGTCGTCGATCAGGTAGACCTTCTTCTTGCCGGCCTTGGAGTAGAGGTACTCGGCGGCGAAGGCGCCCTGGATCTCGTCCGTGGTGGCGGTGCGGAAGAAGGTCTTGAACTGGCGGACCCGGTTGCCGGTCTTCCAGCCGGCGCCCTGGGTCAGTTCCGTGCCGGTGTTGGCGGGGGAGATCTGGACGAGGCCGGCGTCGTTGAACGGCTTCTGCATCGACTGCGAGACGCTGGAGTTGAGCGGGCCGACGACGCCGAGGACCTGGTTGTTGCTGATGAACTTCTGGGCGTTGGCCTGGCCGACGGAGGGCTGCGCCTGGTCGTCGAGGGGTTCGAGCTTGAACTCGATGCCCTTGACGAATCCCTGCTTGTTGGCCGTCTTGACGGCGAGGTCGGCGGAGTTGCGGATGCCGAGGCCGAGGGCGGAGAGGTCGCCCGTCAGCGGGGCGTCGACGCCGATCACGACAGTGGTCTTGCTGCTGCCGCCACCGCTGCCGTTGTTGTCACGCGACCCGCAGGCGGTGAGGGTCAGCGATCCCGCCGCGAGCGCGGCGGTGATGGCTATGAGCGAACGTTGACGCACGGATGAGGTCCTTTCCCTGGCACGGTGACTCCCCGTGGAGTCAGCCGAGTCGAGCGCTGACCGAAGTGGCTTCGAATCCGATGGCGCGGTGACTGGCCGTGACTCTAAGCGTGTGTGGGGAACGTGGAGGAGGGTCTGAACAAGGCTGTGACGCTCTTGTTATGACACCGGGTAATGCACAGCGGTACCGGGAGGGTTGAACAGTGAAATTCAGGCCGATTCGCCCGGTCCGCATAGTGAGAACCCGCAGGACGTACGCCTGTGTGTTCAGGCGTGTCGGCGGTTTTGCTGATTACACGGAATCGTTGCTGGAGGCTACTGGAAGGCCGGTGCGGGCGTGTGTACATAGCATGGGCCAACGACCGTGCTTTGCACCTGCATTACATCTGTATTACGCACAGTTACATGCAGGAAAGGGAATCCGGGGTTCTACGGTACTTTTCCGCGTTCCGTCACATGCGTGGGACGGTGATCTCGGGATTTCAGGTCGGAGCCGTCCGGTGTCTGCCGGTGTCCGCTCGAGGGGACACCGGCATCGCTCACTTCCACGGCCCCTTGCTCGGACCGCCGGTGCGGTACCAGTCGGCGCAGCCCGCGCGGGCCATGCGGTCGATCAACTCGTCCGCCGCCCGGGCGCCGTGGCGTTCCTTCTCGGCCCGCGTGGCGCCCACGACGTTCCGCAGGATGTCGTACTGCCCGTCGGACAACCCCATGGACTGGTAGTCCCCGTACGTCTGGGAGGCCAGCACCTTGCGCGACCAGTAGGCGACGACCCGGGCGCACAACTCCTCGGGAGGCGTGGGCCGCGGTGACGGCGAGGCGGAGACGGGCCGCTCGGTGCTCGCCGCCTCGCCGGAGCCGGACCGGTCGCAGCCGGTCGTCAACCCGCCCGTCAGGAACGCCAGTCCCAGCCAGCATCCGAGCGCTGTCAGCCCCGGCCGGGCGCCCCCTCCCGTTCTCATGTCATGACGCTAAGCGGCAGGGTGTGGCCGGGGCAACGGCGGTGCGGGCGTGGGCTTTCGCGGCTCAGTCCGCCGTGCGCAGGTGTGCCTCGTCGCCGGGCCTCACCTCGCGCAGCAGGCAGGTGAGGCGCGCAGTGCACACGCGCTTGCCGTTCTCCTCGCTGATCACGATTTCGTACGTCGCCGTGGAGCGGCCCCGGTGGACGGGGGTGGCGACGCCGGTGACCAGGCCGGAGCGCACCCCGCGGTGGTGGGTGCAGTTCAGGTCGACACCGACGGCGATCTTGGAGCTGCCGCCGTGCAGCATGGCGCCGACGGAGCCGAGGGTCTCGGCGAGGACGGCGGAGGCGCCGCCGTGGAGCAGTCCGTACGGCTGGGTGTTGCCCTCCACCGGCATGGTGCCGACGACGCGCTCCGCGGACGCCTCGACGATCTGGACGCCCATCCGCGTGCCGAGATGCCCGGCGGAGAAGAGGGCGGGCAGGTCGACGCCGAGCGAGGCGTACTCGTCGACGACTTCCTGGGGGAACTTCACGGTGTGCTGCTCGCCCATGAGGCACGGCTCCGTTCGTGGTGATCGGTCACTCGACTGTGGCTGAGCAAACGCTCAGTCGGTCGCCGATTGTTCCAGGCGGACCACCACGGACTTGCTCGCGGGGGTGTTGCTCGTGTCGGCGGTGGCGTCCAGCGGGACCAGCACGTTGGTCTCCGGATAGTAGGCGGCCGCGCAGCCCCGCGCGGTGGGGTAGTGCACGACGCGGAAGCCGGGGGCGCGCCGGTCGACGCCGTCCTGCCACTCGCTGACCAGGTCGACGTACGAGCCGTCCGCCACGCCGAGCGCACGGGCGTCCTCGGGGTGGACGAGGACGACGCGGCGGCCGTTCCTGATGCCGCGGTAGCGGTCGTCGAGGCCGTAGATCGTGGTGTTGTACTGGTCGTGGGAGCGCAGGGTCTGCAGCAGCAGCCGGCCCTCGGGCAGCTCCGGGTACTCCACGGGGGCCGCCGTGAAGTTGGCCTTGCCGGTGGCCGTGGGGAAGCGGCGCTCGTCGCGGGGGGCGTGGGGGAGCGCGAAGCCGCCGGGGCGGGCCACGCGCGCGTTGAAGTCCTCGAATCCGGGGATCACGCGCGCGATGCGGTCGCGAATGGTCGCGTAGTCCTTCTCGAACTCCTCCCACGGCACCTTGCTGCCGTCGCCGAGCACCCGGCGGGCGAGGCGGCACACGATGGCCGGCTCGGAGAGCAGGTGGGGGCTCGCGGGCTCCAGACGGCCACGGGAGGCGTGCACCATGCCCATGGAGTCCTCGACGGTCACGAACTGCTCGCCGCTGCCCTGAAGGTCGCGCTCGGTGCGGCCGAGGGTGGGCAGGATCAGGGCGCGGGCGCCGGTGACCGCGTGCGAGCGGTTCAGCTTGGTCGACACGTGCACGGTGAGGCGGGCCCGGCGCATGGCCGTCTCCGTCACCTCGGTGTCGGGCGAGGCGGACACGAAGTTGCCGCCCATCGCGAAGAAGACCTTGGCCTCGCCGTCGCGCAGGGCGCGGATGGCGCGGACGACGTCGTAGCCGTGCTCGCGCGGCGGCGCGAAGCCGAACTCCTTCTCCAGGGCGTCCAGGAAGGCGGGCGCGGGCCGTTCGAAGATGCCCATCGTGCGGTCGCCCTGCACGTTCGAGTGACCGCGCACCGGACACACGCCCGCGCCGGGGCGGCCGATGTCGCCGCGCAGCAGCAGGAAGTTGACCACCTCGCGGATGGTGGGCACCGCGTGCTTGTGCTGGGTCAGTCCCATCGCCCAGCACACGATGGTGCGCCGGGAGGCGAGGACCATCCGGAGGGCCTTCTCGATCTCCTCGCGGGTGAGGCCGGTCGCCCTGAGCGTCTCGTCCCAGTCGGCGGCGCGGGCGGCCTCGGCGAACTCCTCGAAGCCGTACGTGTGTTCGCGCACGAACTCCTCGTCGACCGCGCCCTCCGTCTCGAGGATCAGCTTGTTCAGGAGACGGAAGAGGGCCTGGTCGCCGCCGATGCGGATCTGCAGGAACAGGTCGGTGAGCGCGGCGCCCGTGGTGAGGCCCTTGGGTGTCTGCGGGTTCTTGAACCGTTCCAGGCCGGCCTCGGGCAGCGGGTTGACGCTGATGATCCGCGCGCCGTTCGCCTTGGCCTTCTCCAGGGCGGAGAGCATGCGCGGATGGTTCGTGCCGGGGTTCTGCCCGGCCACGATGATCAGGTCTGCCTTGTGGAGGTCCTCGAGCAGGACGCTGCCCTTGCCGATGCCGATCGTCTCGGAGAGCGCGGAGCCGGACGACTCGTGGCACATGTTGGAGCAGTCGGGCAGGTTGTTGGTGCCCAGCTCGCGGGCGAACAGCTGGTAGAGGAAGGCGGCCTCGTTGCTGGTGCGGCCGGAGGTGTAGAAGACGGCCTGGTCGGGGGAGTCCAGGGCGGCGATCTCCTCGGCGATGATGTCGAAGGCACGCTCCCAGGTGACCGGCTCGTAGTGGTCCGCACCCTCCGGCAGGTACATGGGGTGCGTCAGCCGCCCCTGCTGGCCCAGCCAGTAGCCGCTGCGGCCGGCGAGGTCGGCGACGGAGTGCGCGGCGAAGAACTCGGGGGTGACCCGGCGCAGCGTGGCCTCCTCCGCCACCGCCTTCGCGCCGTTCTCACAGAACTCGGCCTTGTGCCGGTGGTCCGGCTCGGGCCAGGCGCAGCCAGGGCAGTCGAAGCCGTCCTTCTGGTTGACGCGCAGGAGGGTCAGCGCGGTGCGGCGCACGCCCATCTGCTGCTGGGCGATCCGCAGGGTGTGCCCGATCGCCGGCAGCCCTGCCGCGGCGTGCTTGGGCCCGGCGACCTGCGGCGCGTCCTGAACCGGATCGCCCGTGGGCGGCTTCGTTGCCATCGCTGCGCTCTCCTTCACCAGCACCCGTGAACTACGTCTCCGATCCTCGCACGCGCTGCCGACAACGACGGGAGTGCGTGCGAGGACAGAGGCCATAGTTCCGTATCATGCAATCGTTGCGGAAGAGGCAACGGTGGGTCTCGGCCGCGACGGGCGGCGCCGGTCCCTGCGCCTGGCCTCGCGGGGTGCTGCCCCCACCGCCCGCGCAGCGCGAGGCCCCGTACGGCCGCCGGAGGAGCCCTCGGCCGGGGCCGAGTGTCAGTGGGGCGTGGCAGGATCGGGGGCGTGGCAGAGACAGCATCGAAGCAGACCGACAAGACCACCGGCGGCGACCGTCCCCGGCTGATGCTCATGGACGGGCACTCCCTGGCCTACCGCGCGTTCTTCGCGCTGCCCGCGGAGAACTTCACCACCGCGACCGGCCAGCCGACGAACGCGATCTACGGTTTCGCGTCGATGCTGGCCAACACGCTGCGCGACGAGGCGCCCACGCATTTCGCGGTGGCGTTCGACGTCTCCCGCAAGACCTGGCGCTCGGAGGAGTTCACCGAGTACAAGGCGAACCGCTCGAAGACACCGGACGAGTTCAAGGGCCAGGTGGAGCTGATCGGCGAGCTGCTGGACGCCATGCACGCTGCCCGCTTCGCCGTCGAGGGGTACGAGGCGGACGACGTGATCGCCACGCTCGCCACCCAGGCCGAGGCAGAGGGCTTCGAGGTGCTGATCGTCACCGGCGACCGCGACTCCTTCCAGCTGGTCAGCGAGCACACGACGGTGCTGTACCCGACCAAGGGCGTCTCGGAGCTGACCCGGTTCACCCCGCAGAAGGTGGTCGAGAAGTACGGGCTGACGCCGGCGCAGTACCCGGACTTCGCGGCCCTGCGCGGCGACCCGTCGGACAACCTGCCGGGCATCCCGGGCGTCGGTGAGAAGACGGCGGCGAAGTGGATCAACCAGTTCGGCTCGTTCGCGGAGCTGGTCGAGCGCGTCGACGAGGTCAAGGGCAAGGCCGGGCAGAACCTGCGCGACCACCTGGAGTCGGTGAAGCTGAACCGCCGGCTGACCGAGCTGGAGCGGCAGGTGCAGCTGCCGAAGGCGGTCGCCGATCTGAGGCGGGCCGCGTACGACCGCAAGGCCGTCGCCATGGTCCTGGACACCCTGGAGATCAGGAACCCCTCGCTGCGCGAGCGGCTCTTCGCCGTCGACCCCGGCGCCGAGGAGGCCGAGGTACACCCGGTCGTGGCGGACGGTGTCGAGCTGGACGGCACCGTGCTGGGCGCGGGGCAGCTGAAGCCGTGGCTCGCCGAGCACGGCACACAGGTCCTGGGGGTCGCCACGGTCGACTCGTGGGCGCTGGGCACGGGCGCGGTGGCCGAGATCGCGCTCGCCGCTGCCGACGGGGCGGCGGCCTGGTTCGATCCGGCGGAGCTGGACGAGGCCGACGAGAGGGCGTTCGCGGAGTGGCTCGCGGACCCGGCCAGGCCCAAGGTGCTGCACAACGCCAAGGGCGCGATGCGCGTCCTCCCCGAGCACGGCTGGTCCCTTCAGGGCGTGACCATGGACACGGCGCTCGCCGCGTACCTGGTCAAGCCGGGCCGTCGCTCCTTCGCGCTGGACGCGCTCTCACTGGAGTACCTGGGCCGTGAGCTGGCGCTCGCGGCCACGGCGGACGGGCAGCTGGCCTTCGGCACGGACGAGGGCGCCGAGGCCGAGGCGCTGATGATCCAGGCCCGGGCGATCCTGGACCTCGGCCAGGCGTTCGAGGAGAAGCTGCGGGAGGTCGGTGCTGCGGATCTGCTGCGCGACATGGAGCTGCCCACCTCCGCGCTGCTGGCCCGGATGGAGCGGCACGGCATCGCTGCGGACCGTACGCATCTGGAGGCCATGGAGCAGATGTTCGCGGGCGCCGTCCAGCAGGCGGTGAAGGAGGCGTACGCGGCGGCGGGGCACGAGTTCAACCTGGGCTCGCCCAAGCAGCTCCAGGAGGTCCTCTTCGGTGAGCTGGGCCTGCCGAAGACGAAGAAGACGAAGACGGGCTACACGACGGACGCGGACGCCCTGGCATGGCTGGCGACCCAGACGGACAACGAACTGCCGGTGATCATGCTGCGCCACCGTGAGCAGGCGAAGCTGCGGGTGACGGTCGAGGGCCTGATCAAGACGATCGCGACGGACGGCCGCATCCACACCACCTTCAACCAGACGGTCGCCGCGACGGGCCGGCTGTCGTCGACGGACCCGAACCTGCAGAACATCCCGGTGCGCACGGACGAGGGCAGGGCGATCCGCCGGGGCTTCGTGGTCGGTGAGGGCTTCGAATCCCTGATGACCGCGGACTACAGCCAGATCGAGCTGCGCGTGATGGCTCACCTGTCGGAGGACGAGGGTCTGATCGAGGCGTTCACCTCCGGGGAGGACCTGCACACCACGGTCGCCTCCCAGGTGTTCGGGGTCGGCCGGGACGCGGTGGACGCGGAGATGCGGCGCAAGATCAAGGCGATGTCGTACGGCCTGGCGTACGGGCTGTCGGCATTCGGCCTGTCCCAGCAGCTGAACATCGAGGCGGCCGAGGCACGGGCGCTGATGGACACCTACTTCGAGCGGTTCGGCGGGGTGCGGGAGTATCTGCGCCGGGTGGTGGACGAGGCGAGGGCGACGGGTTACACCGAGACGCTCTTCGGCCGCCGCCGCTATCTGCCCGACCTGAACAGCGACAACCGCCAGCGCCGGGAGATGGCGGAACGCATGGCGCTGAACGCCCCGATCCAGGGCACGGCGGCGGACATCGTCAAGATCGCGATGCTGAACGTGGACCGGGCGCTGCGTGAGGCGGACCTGAAGTCCCGGATGCTCCTCCAGGTCCACGACGAAATCGTGCTGGAGATCGCCCCGGGCGAACGGCAGCAGACGGAGGAACTGGTCCGCCGGGAGATGGCCGGAGCGGTACGGCTGAGGGCACCACTGGACGTCTCGGTGGGCTACGGGACGGACTGGGAGTCGGCGGCGCACTAGTGCCGGGCACTAGCCGTTCGGCCGGCGTCGGCAGCCGACCTCGGGCGAGCGGCGGGCGGGGGGAGCCTCGACCGGTGACCGGCCGGCCGGCACCGAGGCGGCCCGGTGGGCCGCCGGCCCACCCGGGTCACCGGGAGCGGTCAGCCTGACGCCGGTCGGGTCGGTTCCCGGTGCGGGTCCTGGCGGTCGGGGGCCGTGCGGCGCAGGGCCCTGACACTCGTCACGTAGAGCGCGAGCCCCACCGTGAGGCCCGCGCCCGCGCCGAAGCACGCCGACGGGATGACCTCCCACGGTTTCGCGTGGGCTCCCCAGTAGGCCCACCACCGGGACGCCCGCTGCACCGCCCCCGCAGCCGCGCACCCGCCGATCACCGCCGCCGCCAGCCACCGGTCCGCCCATGTCAGCACCGGAACCGCCGGTACCGCCGGCGAACCGGCCGGAGTCCGCCGCAGCGCTACCGCCACGAACACGGCGATCACCACGGCCGCCACCGCCGAACTCCCGTACTGCAGATACGTGTACAGCGGCGTACCGGCCATCGGCCGCGCGAGCCCGGGCACCAGCCGCACTCCCCACCGGCCGACATGCGTGAACGCGTCCCACACGACATGTGTCAGCGCGCCGAGCGCCGCGGAGACGTACCACCGCGCCACCAGTGCGAACGTGACCTCGCGCAGTGGTGTACCGCAGCGCACCAGCGCCGCCACCCGGCCCTGCGCCACCGGTGACAGCAGCGCCACCAACGGCTCCCGGACCACCAGCCACACCCACACCAGCGCCCACGCGATGAGCACATCGACGGTGAACACCCCGCTGAAGGAGTGAGTGACCGTGCCGAACTCCATGCCACCGGACACCACACTCGCCGCGAAGTAGGTCATGTCGGGCGCGAAGGATCCCGCGACGAGAACGGCGGGCACCAGCCGCCCGCGTCCCGACCCGTCCCCGCGCACGGCCGGCAGGACGGCCGCGGCATGGCTGAGGGTGAACGGCACGACGCCTCCTGCCGCAGATGTTGACCGAGCACAACCACTCGGCGATCACGAACGTCCAGTATGAGGGATGCATGAGAAAGGTGAGGCGACCCGCCCTGCTTCTGGGTCCACCCCAAGGCGACATGACCAACTGGTGAAAAACGGGCGCCAACAGGTGTCGGCGCGAGGCAAGTTGTCGTAGGGTCACTTGGTCGCCGCGCGGGTGCGTGGTCGAACACACCGACACAACAGAGCAGCACACACCAGGTCGTCGACGGGAGGGGTTCACTCAATGGCGGCGCGTTTCGGCAGGAGGCTGCGCAAGGGGGCGGCAACCACAGCTGTGGCCGCGGCCGCGGTCGCGGCTCTGGCGGCGTCCCAGGCTCCGGGGGCCACCACCGACGGCCAGGGCAGACAGGCCACCGGCGCGCAGTCCACCCCCGAGACGACCGGCAACGCGAGCGGTGGTGACACCGCCACCGGCAACGGCGGCTACTACACCGACCTGCCGCCGCTCAACAGCCCCACCGAGTCGCCCGGCCCCAGTGCCACGCCGACCACGGGCACCCCGGGCGCCGCGGAGGCCGGCATACCCGCCACCGTCCTCGACGCGTACGAAAAGGCCGCGGCGGAACTCCAGCGCTCCAAGCCGGGCTGCAATCTGCCCTGGCAACTCCTCGCCGCCATCGGCCAGGTGGAGTCCGGCCAGGCCGAGGGCGGCCGGGTCGACGCGGACGGCACGACGTACACGAAGATCCTCGGCCCGGTCCTGAACGGCAACGGCTTCGCCACCATCAAGGACACCGACCACGGCGTCTACGACGGCGACAGCACCTACGACCGCGCGGTCGGGCCCATGCAGTTCATCCCGTCCACCTGGGCGTGGGCGGGCCGCGACGGCAACGGCGACGGGGTAAAGGACCCCAACAACATCTACGACGCCGCCCTGGCCACCGCGCACTACCTGTGCCGCGCGGACCGTGACCTGTCGGTCCAGGCCGACATGAACGCCGCGATACTCAGCTACAACAACTCGCAGGACTACCTCAACACCGTTCTGTCCTGGTACGAGTACTACCGCAAGGGCACCCACTCGATCCCGGACGGCACCGGCACCGTGCCCTCGCGCCGCAGCGACCGGAACTCGGGTGCGAGCCCCGACCTGAAGCCGGGGAAGACGAGCAAGCCCGGCGACTCCAAGCCCGGCGGCGGTACCAGCCCCAGCCCCACCCCCACCCCGCCGTCGACGGGCAAGCCCCCCACCCCGAAGCCGACGCCGCCCACTCCCACCGACACGGTGGACCACCTGGCCGACAGCGGCACCGGCACGCTCTCCGCGAAGACGGGCGACACCTTCGACCGCAAGATCGTGGTGAAGGCCGTCACCAAGGCCGGCAAGGCCGTGCCGAAGATCCGCGTGCGATTCACGATCATCGGCGACACGGACACCGCCTTCACCGGCGGGGAGTCCGTCGCGACCGCCGTCACCGACAGCTCGGGCAAGGCCACCGCGCCCGCGCTCGTCGCAGGGCAGAAGGCCGGCGGTTTCAAGGTCCGCGCGCTGGTGGTGGGCCGCACGATCACCGGTCTCGACTACTCGGCCACCGTCGTCGAACGCCAGGCCGACACCCTCGCCCGTACCAGCGACACCGAACCGACCTGCACGCCGGGCGGCGAGTTCGCGGACCAGGTCGAGGTGAAGGCCACCTACAAGGGCGCCGTCGCGGACGGTGTCGCGGCCACCGCGACCCTCGTCAAGTCGGCCGAAGACCCGACCGAGAACGACAAGGGCCCCTACTTCAAGGATGCGAACGGCAAGACGGTACGCACCCTCACGGATCTCAAGACCGACGCGAACGGCCTGCTGAAGCTGCCGAAGCTGTACGCCGACGACACGACCGGCACGTTCCTGCTCCGCATCACCACCGCGGGCGGGGCCACTTTGACGATCGAGCTGAAGGTCGCGCCGGCCGACTCGTCGCCGAGCCCCAGCCCCAGCCCCAGCCCCACGCCCAGCCCGAGCTCGTAGCCGGCCTGGACCGCGGGAACGTACGACGGCGGCGCCCCTCCACCGCGGAGAGGCGCCGCCTTTCGTGCGCCCTGTTCTCATCTCGCACGCCCATTGCTACGGTGCCGACCTGACGATGTATCAGCTTCCGCTCCCGGGGAGGCCCGTATGCGCGCCCTCGTCGCCGCCGCGCTCGGCCTCGCAGCGGCGTTCGCCCTGGTGTTCGGCCTGACGGCCCTGGTCTCGCCGTCGGGCACGACGTCCCCGAAACCACTGCTGACCACGGTCCCCAGCCATCCGTGACGCACGCACAGGGAGGACGCCGAGATGCGCCGCAAGGCCGGCCTGATCCTGCTCGCCCTCGCCGTGTTCTGTACGGCGCTGTCCCCACTGCTGCGCTGGTACGCCTTCCCGCACCTGGCCAAGGTCCCCGCGAACCAGTACCAGACCATGGTCCTCCAGGCGAGGAACGCGACCCTCCTCGACTACGGCACCATGACGTCCCGCACGGTCCCCGAGGTCACCATCGTGCAGACCCTGAAGGGCGATGTGGAGGCCGCTGAGAACATCGAGAAGACCGCGGGCCGGGACGTGGTCGTCTGGGACGGCCTGTCCTATGTGCAGGGACCCGACGGCGCCATGGTGTCCCGCATCCCGGAGCGTTACATCTTCGACGCCCACAGCCAGGAACCCGTCCACGCCACCGGCGAGACGGTCGACGGCGACCCCGTCCACCGTGACGGCATCGAGTTCAAATGGCCGTTCCTGACCCAGAAGCGGGACTACGAGTACTTCGACGCGCAGGCCCGCGTCACCCGTCCCATCCACTACAAGGGCACGCAGACCTTCCGGGGCGTCAAGGTCTACTACTTCGAACAGACGATCCCGTGGACCAAGGTGCCCTTCCCGAAGGTCATGCCCGTCAAGGGCATCACCCCCCAGTCGGTCGCGAAGACCGGCACGACCCGCTGGTACACCACGGTCCGCAGGTTCTGGGTCGAACCCCTGACCGGCGCACCCGTCTACGGCGAGGAGATCCACAAGGAGGAACTGCGCGGCGGCACGCTCCTCGGGGGCCGTGACAGGGTCACGGTCTTCGCAGGGGACGTGAAGATGCGCGAGGACTACATCGCCTCGACGGTCGCCCTGGTCAAGCACAACCGCCTGCTGATCCTGCTGCTGACGTCCTTGCTGCCCTGGGGCTTCCTGATCCTCGGCGCCGCCCTGCTGTCGCTTTCCCTCTACCTGGAGGCGCGCGGCCGCCGCCCGGACGACCCGGAGCCCACCGCGGTCGTGGAGCCCGAGCCGGTCACCGCCTGAGCCGCGCGTTCGTGTGCCGCGTCGGCTCCGCGGTGGCCGGGTCCTCGGGCCAGGGGTGCTTGGGGTAGCGGCCGCGCAGCTCCGCCCGTACGGCCTTGTAGCCGTCCCGCCAGAAGGAGGCCAGATCGGCGGTGACGGCCGCGGGGCGCCCGGCGGGGGAGAGCAGATGCACGACGACGGGCACACCGGCGATCTCCGGGGAGGCCTGCAACCCGAACATCTCCTGCAGCTTCACCGCGAGGACGGGCCGCTCGGGGTCGGCGTAGTCGATCCGGATCGCGGACCCGCTCGGCACGGTGATCCGCTCCGGGGCGAGTTCGTCGAGCCGCGCCGCCTCCCCCGTCGACCAGGGCAACAGCCGGGCCAGGGCCTGTCCCGCGTCGATCCGGGCCAGTTCGGCCCGCCGCCGGGCACGGCTCAGCTCGGGCTCCAGCCACTCGTCCACGCGCGCGTGGAGCGCGTCATCACGGACGTCCGGCCATGGCTCGCCCAGGTGCAACCGGAGAAAGGCGAGCCGCTGCCGCAGCACACGAGCCTGAGGTGACCACCGCAGCAGACCGAACCCCTCCTGCCGCAGCCCTTCCAGCAGGGCCCGACGTACGAGGGCGGGTGACGGGTCCCGCAGCGGCCGCACCGCCAGTTCGACGGCCCCGAGCCGCTCGACACTCCGGGCGACGACGTCCCCCTCGACCCAATGCACCTCCTCGCCCCTGGAGTACAGGGCCCCGGCCGCTCGCCGCGCCACGTCCTCGTCGACCACGGCGGCGAGCCCCACGCGCGCGTGCCCCGCACCGACGGGCCGGTCCGCCACGGCCACCGCCAGCCACGGGGCGCCGCGCAGCGCCGACCCCTCCCTCAGCTCGGCGCGGGTGCCGTTCAGCATGAGGCAGGAGCCACCGTCGGCGCGCGCGAGCCGCTCCGGAAAGGCGAGCGCGGCGACGACACCCACCACGTGGTCGTCGCCGACCTCATGGTCGTCGCCCACCTCAGCCGCACCGGCAGGCGCGTCGCCCGCCGCGGCCCGCAGTCGGCGTACCTCCTCCCGCCAGCGCGCCGCGTAGGCGTCGCCCCCGCGCCGAGCCGCCCGCCACACCGCCGCCAGGTCGTCGCCGTACTCGCGCGGCGGCTCTTCGCTCAGCAACCCCACCACCTCCGCGGCCTGCTCCACCCCGACCAGCGGGGCCGCGTCCAGCAGCGCCCGCGCCAGCCGTGGATGCAGCCCCAGCCGGGACATCCGTACGCCCCGCTGCGTGACCCGCCCCGCCGCGTCCACCGCGCCGATCGCCATCAGCACCGAGCGTGCCGCGGCCATCGCCCCGGACGGCGGTGCGTCGAGGAGCGCCAGCCCGGACGCGTCCGGTTCGCCCCAGCACGCCGTCTGCAACGCGAACGCCGTCAGATCGGCCAGCCGGATCTCCGGCGCCGGGAAGCGCGGCAGCCGCGCGTCCTCCGCCTCGGACCAGCAGCGGTACACCCGGCCCGGCGCCTCACGACCCGCCCGCCCCGCGCGCTGCCGCCCCGCCGCCTGCGAGGCCCGTACCGTCGTCAGCGCGCTCAGCCCCCGCGCATGGTCGACCCGAGGCTCGCGCGCGAGCCCCGAGTCGACGACCACCCGCACGCCGGGCACGGTCAGTGACGACTCCGCCACGGCCGTCGCCAGCACCACGCGCCGCGCCGAACCCGGCGACAACACGGCCTCCTGCACGGCCGCCGGCGCCCGACCGTGCACCTGGAGCACCTGGGTGTCGCCAGGATCCCCCAGCTGACCCGCCACCCGCGCGATCTCCCCGACACCGGGCAGGAAGCACAGCACGTCCCCCTCGCACTCGGCGAGCGCCCGCCGCACCACCGACGCCACATGCGCGAGCAGCGCCGGATCCACCCGCATCCCGTGCGGCGGCCGGACGGGGCGCGCGGGAGGCGCCCACACCACCTCCACGGGGTACGACACGCCCTCCGCCTCGACGACCGGTGCCCCGCCCAGCAGCCGTGCCCAGCCCTCCGCGTCCGTCGTCGCGGAAGCAGCCACCAACTGCAGCTCCGGCCGCAGTGTCTGACGCACATCAAGCAGGAAGGCGGCGACCGTGTCGGCGTCCAGATGCCGCTCGTGGACCTCGTCGAGGACGACCACGTCGACGTCCGCCAGCTCCTGGTCCCGCTGGAGCCGCTGCAGCAGCACACCGGTCGTGACGACCTCCACGCGCGCGTGCCGCCCGACCACCCGCTCCCCGCGCACGGTGTAGCCGACGCTCCCGCCGGTCTTCTCGCCCAGCAGCCACGCCATCCGCCGGGCCGCCGCGCGCGCCGCGATCCGCCGTGGCTCGGCCACCACCACCCGCCGAGCGGGGCCGCCACCCAGCAGCCCCGCCAGCGCCAGTGGCACCAGCGTCGTCTTGCCGGTACCGGGCGGCGCGCACAGCACCGCCGTACCGTGCTCGCCCAGAGCGGCCCTGAGAGCGGGGACGGCAGATCGGACGGGCAGGCGGTCGAGGGCGTCGTGGCGGATCACCGCACCAGTGTTCCAGGAGGCCGCGTCAGGGGAGGAAGACGTGGTGGCAGCGCAGGCAGAACAGCTGCCTGCGCCAGTCCGCCCGTTGCCTCGCCGCCTGCGCGACGCTGCCGCGCAGGGCCACCAGCCACAGGCCCCCGCCGACCAGCCCGACGAACCCCAGCCACACCTCCGAGACGAGCAGGGCGCAGCCCACGGTCAGCAGCCCGAAGGGCGCCGCCCAGCGCTCCTCGTCCAGTGCGGGCCGCGCGAGGTGCGGTGCCCCGGCCCGCGCCTCGGGCGACAGCGTCCTCCAGTAGGTGCGGAGCAGAGTGGTCCTGTCCGCTCGCCGGCAGACCGGGCAGACGTGCATACGCGTACCCCCCACCGCCTGGCACCGCGGACCGCGGCCTTGAGGGTGACATGTCGACTCATCGTTTGTGCCCCGCCGCTACGCCGGCATACGCGCACGGCCGGCACCCTTCCCGGATTGGCCGGAACCGCCCCCTCGGTACCTCAGTCCCGCTCGCACACGAAGATCGCCGTCCCCGGGATCAGGCCGCCGCGCAGCGGCGACCACCCACCCCATTCGGACGTGTTCCAGGCCGGCCACTCCGGCTCGACCAGGTCGAGGAGCCGGAAACCGGACGACACGACGTCCCGCACCCGGTCGCCGAGCGTGCGGTGGTGCTCGACGTACACCGCCCGGCCCTGCTCGTCCTGCTCGACGTACGGCGTGCGGTCGAAGTAGGAGGCCGACACGGTGAGGCCCTCCGGACCCGGTTCGTCCTGGAACGCCCAGCGGATCGGGTGGGTCACCGAGAAGACGAATCGGCCGCCGGGCCGCAGCACCCGGTGCACCTCGCGCAGTACCAGTCGCGGGTCCGCCACGAAGGGCAGCGCCCCGTAGGCCGAGCACGCCAGGTCGAAGGAGGCGTCCCGGAAGGGCAGGACACAGGCGTCGGCCTGCACCAGGGGGAAGCCGGCGCCGATCCGCAGAGCGTGCTGGAGCTGGCGGTGGGAGAGGTCGAGGGCCACCGGGCGGGCGCCCTGCCCGGCGAGCCAGCGGGAGCACTGCGCCGCGCCGGCGCCGATCTCCAGGACGTCCTTGCCCTTCAGCTCCTCGGATGGGCCGAGCAGCTCGGCCTCGACCTCGTCCAGGCCCTCGGGCCCCCAGACGAAGCGGTCGTCGCCGAGGAACCTGCCGTGCTCGATCTGGTACTCGTCCGCGTTCCGGTCCCACCAGCCCCGGTTGGCCCGGGAACTCTCCGTGACACCCGCCGCACGTCGGGTGGCTTCCGGTTCGAACTGTTCGGGCTCTTGGATGATGGGCTCCCTCGTCGTACTCTTCCGTCCAGCCTGACCCGGCGGTGTCACAAAAGGGTCCTGCGGCCTGCGCGGTCTCGTGGCATCGGCCGGTTGGGGCCGGTGGCGCACGACGACTTGTGCCGGGAATGCGGCGATCCGCCCCGGGTGTGCGCCTTCGCGCATTGACCCTGTCCGGCTGCCCCCGTATGCTACAAGTTGCGCTGCGGGCCTGCGCACCTCAGACGTAGCAGGCTGCGCTCGCATCTGTTGTATGTCCCCTCGGTTGTCGAGGCGCCATCACCAGTCGGCTGGTGAGGCGCTTCCTTGGCTGTCCGGCTTCTGCAGAGCGAAACGGGCTCCAGCGTGAGCAGTACCTACGACTTCAATGTCCGTACCGGAGCCCTTTTCCACATGACGAGCAGCACCGAGACCACCGCCACCACCCCGCAGGTAGCGGTCAACGACATCGGTAACGAGGAAGCGTTCCTCGCAGCGATCGACGAGACGATCAAGTACTTCAACGACGGCGACATCGTCGACGGCGTCATCGTGAAGGTCGACCGGGACGAGGTCCTGCTCGACATCGGTTACAAGACCGAAGGTGTCATCCCGAGCCGCGAGCTCTCGATCAAGCACGACGTCGACCCGAACGAGGTCGTTGCCGTGGGCGACGAGATCGAGGCCCTGGTCCTCCAGAAGGAGGACAAGGAAGGCCGCCTGATCCTCTCGAAGAAGCGCGCCCAGTACGAGCGTGCCTGGGGCACCATCGAGAAGATCAAGGAAGAGGACGGCATCGTCACCGGTACCGTCATCGAGGTCGTCAAGGGTGGTCTCATCCTCGACATCGGCCTCCGTGGCTTCCTGCCGGCCTCCCTGGTCGAGATGCGTCGCGTCCGCGACCTCCAGCCGTACGTCGGCAAGGAGCTCGAGGCCAAGATCATCGAGCTGGACAAGAACCGCAACAACGTGGTCCTGTCCCGCCGCGCCTGGCTCGAGCAGACCCAGTCCGAGGTCCGCCAGACCTTCCTCACGACCCTGCAGAAGGGTCAGGTCCGGTCCGGTGTCGTCTCCTCGATCGTCAACTTCGGTGCCTTCGTGGACCTCGGTGGCGTCGACGGTCTGGTCCACGTCTCCGAGCTGTCCTGGAAGCACATCGACCACCCGTCCGAGGTCGTCGAGGTGGGCCAGGAGGTCACCGTCGAGGTCCTCGACGTCGACATGGACCGCGAGCGTGTCTCCCTGTCGCTGAAGGCGACCCAGGAAGACCCGTGGCAGCAGTTCGCCCGCACCCACCAGATCGGCCAGGTCGTGCCCGGCAAGGTCACGAAGCTGGTTCCGTTCGGTGCGTTCGTCCGCGTGGACGAGGGCATCGAGGGTCTGGTCCACATCTCCGAGCTGGCCGAGCGCCACGTGGAGATCCCGGAGCAGGTCGTCCAGGTCAACGACGAGATCTTCGTCAAGGTCATCGACATCGACCTCGAGCGTCGCCGGATCTCGCTGTCCCTGAAGCAGGCCAACGAGTCCTTCGGTGCCGACCCGACCGCCGTCGAGTTCGACCCGACCCTGTACGGCATGGCCGCGTCCTACGACGACCAGGGCAACTACATCTACCCCGAGGGCTTCGACCCGGAGACCAACGACTGGCTGCCGGGCTACGAGAAGCAGCGCGAGGAGTGGGAGCGCCAGTACGCCGAGGCGCAGGCCCGCTTCGAGCAGCACCAGCAGCAGGTCATCAAGTCCCGCGAGGCGGACGCCGCTGCCGCTGCCGAGGGTGGCGAGGCCGCCGCTCCGGCCGCGACCGGCGGTTCGTACTCCTCCGAGGGTGGCGACAACTCCGGCGCCCTGGCGTCGGACGAGGCGCTGGCGGCCCTGCGTGAGAAGCTGGCCGGCGGCCAGAGCTGATCGCTCGCCGCCAGGCGTCAGCGGGTGACCGAGGGCCCGCCCCCACCGGGGGCGGGCCCTCGGCGTGTTTCGGCCCCGGGTCGCGGATCTCGCTCAAAACAGTGCGGACCGAGGAGGCATCCGGGAATGACCGTGCCCCCGGCCCGCGTTGTACTCGTACGAACACGAGGAGGAGCGGTCTACAGTGCTTGATCCGCAGGGTTTGTACGCATGGGAGCCGAAGGGCCTCGCCGTCGTCGACATGGCGCTCGCCCAGGAATCGGCCGGACTGGTCATGCTCTACCACTTCGACGGATACATCGACGCGGGTGAGACCGGCGACCTCATCGTCGACCGGCTCCTGGACGCGCTGCCCCAGCAGGTCGTGGCCCGCTTCGACCACGACCGGCTCGTGGACTACCGCGCCCGGCGTCCCCTGCTCACCTTCCGGCGCGACCGCTGGACCGACTACGAGGTCCCCAGCATCGAGGTGCGCCTCCTCCAGGACGCCACCGGAGCGCCCTTCCTGCTGCTGTCGGGGCCCGAGCCGGACGTGGAGTGGGAGCGGTTCGCCGCGGCCGTTGAGCAGATCGTGGAGCGGCTCGGCGTCCGGCTGTCGGTGAACTTCCACGGCATCCCGATGGGCGTGCCGCACACCCGGCCGGTCGGCCTCACCCCGCACGGCAACCGCACCGACCTGGTGCCGGGCCACCGCAGCCCCTTCGAGGAGGCGCAGGTGCCGGGCAGCGCCGAGTCCCTGATCGAGTACCGGCTCGCGGAGGCCGGACACGACGTCCTGGGCGTCGCCGCGCACGTCCCGCACTACATCGCCCGCTCCCCGTATCCGGACGCCGCGCTCACCGTCCTGGAGGCCATCACGGCCGCCACCGGACTCGTCCTGCCGGCCGTCGCGCACTCCCTGCGCAACGACGCGCACCGCACGCAGACGGAGATCGAGCGGCAGATCCGGGAGGGCGACGAGGACCTGGTGCGGCTCGTCCAGGGGCTCGAGCACCAGTACGACGCCGCCGCGGGTGCCGAGACGCGCGGCAACATGCTCGCCGAACCCATCGAGATCCCGTCCGCGGACGAGATCGGACAAGAGTTCGAGCGCTTCCTCGCGGAGCGCGAGGGCGACAGCTGAGCCCCGGGCGGACAGCCCGGCCCACGGCCTGCCATCGGCACCGTCAGTGGCAGGCCGTAAGCTTCCGGGCATGTTGAAGGTGGGCCTGACCGGCGGTATCGGCGCCGGCAAGAGCGAGGTGTCGCGGCTGCTCGTGGAGTGCGGCGCCGTACTGATCGACGCGGACCGCATCGCGCGCGAGGTCGTCGCTCCCGGCACTCCCGGGCTCGCCGCGGTCGTCGAGGCGTTCGGGGAGGACGTCCTCGCCCCGGACGGCAGCCTGGACCGTCCCAGGCTGGGCTCCATCGTCTTCGCCGACCCGGACAAGCTGGCGGCCCTGAACTCGATCGTGCACCCCTTGGTGGGCGCCCGCTCCCGCGAACTGGAAACCGCCGCTCCCGACGACGCCGTGGTCGTCCACGACGTCCCCCTCCTCGCCGAGAACGGACTCGCCCCGCTCTACGACGTCGTGATCGTCGTGGACGCGAGCCCTGCCACCCAGCTCGACCGGCTGGTCCGCCTACGGGGTATGACCGAGGAGGACGCCCGCGCCCGCATGGCCGCCCAGGCGTCCCGCGAGAAGCGTCTGGACGTCGCGGACATCGTGATCCACAACGATGTACCCCTGGAGGAGCTGAAGCAGCGGGTGAGGGACGTATGGGAGGAACTCGTCCGCAGGGCGCGGCGTTCACAGGAATAGCGCCGTCCCCGGGGGCGTTGAACCGGTGCAGCAAGGGAAGGAATCTGCCGTGCCCGAGACCAGCGATTCCACCGGACCCACTCCGGAGACGCATGTCATCGACTTCCGCGCCGCGGAGCAACTCCTCGCCGCACGGGACCCGCGGGGCGCGGTCAAGCTGCTCGACGGAGTGATCGCGGCCCACCCCGAGAACACCGCGGCTCGACTGCTGCGCGCCCGTGCCTTCTTCGCCGCCGCGCAACTGCGGCCGGCCGAGCTGGAGTTCAGCATCGTGCTGGAGCGCGAGCCGGACAACGCGTACGCGCACTTCGCACTCGCCCGCACCTATGAGCGCCAGGCCCGGCCCGACGAGGCGAAGCGGCACTTCCGGCTCGCCGCCGCACTGGACCCGAACCCGCAGTACCTGAAAGCGGCACGCTTCGACTCCTAGTGCCTGGTGGGTACCGGCGTCTGCCGGGGCCCGCGGCGCCGAGCTGGTGGAAGGACAGGTCCTGGGGCGTGGGCCCGCACGCCGACAGGGTCCCCTCAGTGGCTACCGGCCGCGGCCTTCCGGCGGCGGGTACGGCGGGACATCGCGTCCCGGCTGCCAGTGAGGGCCCTGACGGATGTGCCGCACGATCATGGTCATGTCCGCGGCCACGACCAGCCACAGCGCACCGCACGCTGCCGCCCAGCCCGGCCGGCCGAGGAGCGCGAACACCACCATGCCGAAGGTGGCCCACACCAGACCCCACAGGCTCAGCCAGAAGCGGGCCCGCAGTGCACTGCGGGCCGTCGTCGGTTCACTGCCCGTACGCATCGCCATCACTGCTCCTCAAGGCACCAGTACCCTCCGTGGTGCATGTTCACCATGGGACGGCGACCGGAACCGGGCGTCCGCGAACAGCGAGGGCCGGGTCCGTGCGGGGAGGCGACGGTGCTGCTTCGGACGCTGCGGGCTGACGCGCGGCTCGCCGAGTGGCTGAGCGACCTCGACAGCGACGGTGAGACGCGCGTGCGGGCCGCCCTGCCCGACGCGGACGAGCTGCCCGACGTCCTGCTGGAGCTGTCCGTTCCGCACGAGGACATCAACGAACTCGTCGCCCAGTGCGCCCGGCTCCGCCGGGACCCGGAGGCGGTGACGCTGCTGGAGCGGTGCGTCGCCCGCTTGGTCCGGGACATGGGGGAGATCGGCAAGGGCTGGGAGCCACCACAGTTCCCCGCGTCGGCGGGACCACTCGGACGGCTGTTCCCCGTGTTCGTCTTCGTCGCGGCGCTGCCGTACGTGCGGGCGTACCACCGCGAGCGCGGCATCCCGGAGGAGGTGTCCCGGCGCACGCTCGCCGACCTCGGCCGGCACATGGCGGTGCACCGCCGACGCCGCGGCACGGGCGGTTTGCCGTTCCCCTGGTGGATCGCGCTGCACTTCCATGGGGAGCTGTTCCAACTGGGGCGGCTGCAGTTCCAGCGGGCGCGGCTGGGGCGACGCACGGGGCAGGCCGTCGCCGCGGCGGGCCGGGCGCTCGGGCCCGGCGACCACTGTCTGAGCCTGCACATACCCGACTTCCGGGGCCCGCTGTCGCCGTCCGCCTGTGAGCGGTCCCTGACACTGGCCCGGGCCTTCTTCGCCGAGCACTACCCGGACGAGCGTCACGAGATCGCCGTGTGCCACTCCTGGCTGCTCGATCCGCAGCTCAGGCGGTATCTGCCGGCGGACTCCAACATCATCCGCTTCCAGGACCGATTCCAGCTCGCCCACCAGGACACGACACCGGACGACGGGGCACCGGTCGGCTTCGTCTTCGGCGACCCGGAGCTGCCGGTCGGGGAGCTGCCCCGGCGCAGCAGTGTGGAGCGGGCGGTGGTGGATCATCTGCGGGCGGGCGGGCACTGGTACGGGGGTCACGGCTGGTTCGCGCTGTGACACCGCTCAACCCTCGAACCTTTCACCCCATCGGGTGACAGCGGTTGGGGAACGGGGCACATGCGGCGGCCCGTTGGACGGGCATGGAGCAGAAGACGCGGACCGGCTACGGGGGCACGGGCCCCGGCGTGATCACACCCGATGGCTGTGCGGTCGAGCTGTACTCACGATTACCGCCCGGGGACGAGCCGGACATCGTTGCCGCGGCCGCACCGGTGGGCGCCCACATCCTGGAACTCGGCAGCGGGGTGGGCAGGGTGACCCATCCACTGCTGGAGCGCGGCTTCGCGGTCACCGCGGTGGACGAGTCACCGGAGATGCTGGAGCGGGTGCGCGGCGCGCGCACGATATGCAGCCCGATCGAGGCCCTGGACCTGGGTGAGAGGTTCGATGTGGTGCTGCTCGCGTCGTTCCTCGTCCACGCCGGGGATGTCGAAGTGCGCAGAGGTTTGCTGCGGACGTGCGCCCGGCACGTGGCCGACGGCGGGTGCGTGCTGATCCAGCGGGAGGGCGAGGACTACCACACGAACGTGCCACGTGAGCGGGTGGACCCGAGTGGCTTCACGGTGCGGATCGTGTCCGCGGAGCCGGTGGGAGACGGGGTCGACTCGGTGCGCGCCGAGTACGACTTCCCGGACGCGACCTGGACTCAGACGTTCCTCTCCCGGCCGTTGAGCAGACAGCAGTTCGAGGAGGCGCTGGCGGAGGCAGGGCTGCGCGTGGACAGGTATCTGACGGATGACCGGATATGGGTGAGGGCGATGCGGGAGGGGTAGCTCAGCTCCCACCCTTGGTCCGGCTCCGGCCGCCGGACCGGCCCTGCGTGCCCGAGCCGCTCGCGAAGCCACCGCCCGCGGTCGCGGCCAGGCCCCGGAGGCGCTCGATTTCGCGGCGGTCGCGCTTGGTCGGCCGGCCCGTGCCTCGGTCGCGGACACCTGCGGGGGCGACGGTCTCGCGGGGCGGCGGGGGCGGGCTGTTGTCGATGTAGCACTGCACGGCCACCGGGGCGCCGACGCGCTTGCGGATCAGACGCTTCACGACGACGACCCGCTCCCGGCCCTCGTGCCTGAGGCGCACCTCGTCGCCGATGCGCACGTTGTACGCGGGCTTCACGCGCTCACCGTTCACCCGCACATGCCCGCCCCGGCAGGCGGCGGCACCGATCGAGCGGGTCTTGACGAGCCGTACGGACCAGATCCAGCTGTCGATGCGGACACTCTCCCCGTTCCCGGGGCCGGCCGCCTCGGCGGCGGCCACCGCGGCGGCGGCCTTCGGGTCCACGGCGGCCGGTTCGGCGCCCGTCGGTCCAGCGTCCTTCGGCTTGGCGTCCTTCGGCTCGGCGTCCTTCGGCTTGGCGTCCTTCGGCTCTGGGGAGGGCCGTGCGTCGGTGGCTCGGACGTCCGGGTCCGTGCTGCCGGAGCCCCGCCGGCTCCCCTCACCACTGCGACGCGCCTCGGCGTTCCGCCCGGTCGCAGCCGCGCGGGTCCCCTCGGTCCCGACCGTCGTCTCCTGGTCCGCACCTTCCCAAGCCATGCTCCCGACCTTAGCTCGCCGAGCCGGGTGGACCGGACGCCTTTTCCGCGAGTGAGGCGCCTGGCAGCCGGGTGCCGGTCGGGTCGCCCTCGCTCGGCCCTACCGTGGAGGCATGGACAGCAGCAGCCTCGCCCGGTTGGACGAGCGGATCACGGGATGCCGTGCCTGCCCACGCCTGGTCGCATGGCGCGAGGAGGTGGCCTCCACCAAGCGGGCCGCGTTCGCCGACTGGACGTACTGGGGGCGGCCGGTGCCGGGCTTCGGGCCGCCGGATGCCCGGCTGCTCGTCATCGGCCTCGCCCCCGCGGCCCACGGCGGAAACCGGACCGGGCGGATGTTCACCGGAGACCGGTCCGGGGACGTGCTGTACGCGGCGCTGCACGAGGTGGGCCTGGCGTCGCAGCCCACGTCGGTGTCCGCCGACGACGGCCTGGAGCTGTACGGCGTGCGCGTCACCGCCCCAGTGCACTGCGCCCCGCCCGCCAACAAGCCGACGCCCGAGGAGCGGGACACCTGTCGACCGTGGCTCGTGCAGGAGCTGCGGCTGCTGCGCCCGTCGCTGCGGTCCGTGGTCGCGCTGGGCTCCTTCGGCTGGCAGGCCGCACTGACCGCGCTCGGTGAGGCGGGCTGGGCGGTGCCCCGGCCGAGGCCCGCCTTCGGGCACGGGGCCCGGGTGTCACTGGAAGGACTGGAACTCTTCGGCTGCTTCCACGTCAGCCAGCGCAACACCTTCACAGGACGGCTCACGCCTCAGATGCTGCGGGACGTACTGCGCGCCGCGGCGGACGCGGCGGGGTTGCCGGTCAAGCCGTAGGCGACGTGTCTACGGCAGCACGCCGTCTCCGAACAGGTGCCGCACCGTGGAGCGGTAGTTGGCGCGCACATGGGCGAGGGCGTGGGCGCGGGCACGGTCCGGGTCGCCGGAGGCGATCGCCTCGTACAGCTCGCGGTGTTCGGTCAGGAGTTGGGGCCACTCCTCGTTCTGCCGGGTGAGCCAGCGCAGTCGTCCGTCGACCGGTTCCATGACCGAGATCAGCAGGCTGTTGCCGGCCATGGCGAGGATCCGGTCGTGGAAGCGGGTGTTGATGTCGGTGATCGTCTCTGCGTCGCCGGCGGCGGTCGCGGCAGCCGCCTGGTCCAGCAGCTCCGCCAGTTCCATCAGGTCCTTCTCGCTCGCCCGGGCCGAGGCGAGCCCGGCCGCGTAGACCTCGAGGGCCTCACGCAGCTCGAAGAGCTCCTTGACGTCGGTCGGGGTCAGTCGCCGCACGACGGTTCTGCGGGGTGTCTCGAAGAGCACGAACCCCTCGGCGACCAGTGCGCGGATCGCCTCGCGGACCGGGACGCGGGAGACCCCGAACCGCTCGGCGAGGTCCCGCTCCACCAAGCGGTCACCGGGGCGCAGCCGGCCGGCGATGATCTCCTGCCGCAGCGTGGCCAGCACCCGCTCGCGCACCGCACCCAGGGGTTCGATCTTCGTCATGGGGTCATCTTCGCCGACTCGGGGGGCCTTTTACGGAGCCGTAACGGGGCGGACATCGGTCGGAACGGTTGACGGCGAGACCATGACCGCAGTTTGGTATACCAAACGAGTCGCTGGAGCCCCTCCGTCCCCTCGCCCATGGAGGCCCCGTGTCCCTCGCCGACCGCGCCGAAGCCACCGGCGCCCCAGCGTTCGTCCCCGACCCCCGCCTCACCAACGAAGACCTGGCCCCCGCCGCCGAGCGCAAGTGGAAGGTGTTCGATCTGTTCGCCATGTGGATGTCCGACGTCCACAACCTCGGCAACTACACCTTCGCCGCCGGCCTGCTGGTCCTCGGCATGAACGTCTGGCAGATCTTCACCTCCCTGCTCGTCGGCTTCGTCCTCATCTACCTCGGAATGAACATGATGGGCAGGATCGGCCAGCGGCACGGGGTCCCGTTCCCGGTCGTCAGCCGGATCAGCTTCGGGGTCTGGGGCGCCAACATCCCCGCCCTGATCAGGGCCGTGATCGCCATCATGTGGTACGGCATCCAGACCTACCTCGCGTCGGTCGCCGTCAACGTCATGCTGCTCGCGGCCTGGCCGGGCCTGACGTCGTGGACCCACCACTCCTTCCTCGGCCTCAACGCGCTCGGCTGGACGTCGTTCGTCGCGCTGTGGCTGATCCAGGCTCTGATCATCAGCCAGGGCATGGAGTCGGTACGGAAGTTCCAGGACTTCTGCGGTCCCGCCATCTGGCTGGTGATGATCGCGCTGGCGGTCTGGATCCTCGCGAAGGCCGACTGGAGCATCTCGCTCACCTCCACCCCGCACCCGGTCTCCGTGGGCGAGCAGTGGCGGCAGTGGTTCGGCGCCGTCGGGCTCATCCTCGCCACCTACGGCACCCTGATGCTCAACTTCTGCGACTTCTCCCGCTTCGCGCCCGGCTACAGGACCGTCAAGCGCGGCAACTTCTGGGGCCTGCCGGTCAACTCGACGGCCTTCGTGATCGTGTCGGTCATCGTCACGGCCGGTTCCATCAAGGTGTTCGGCGAGGCCGTCACCGACCCGGCGATGCTCGTCGCGAAGATCGGCAACACCTGGGTGCTGGTCCTGGCGGCCTTCACCTTCGCCGTCGCCACCATGGGCGTCAACATCGTCGCCAACTTCGTCTCACCGGCGTACGACCTGGCCAACGTGTGGCCACAGAAGATCAGCTTCAAGGTCGGCGGCATGATCAGCACGGTCGCCGCGCTGGTCGTCACCCCCTGGAACCTCTTCTCCAACCCCACCGTCGTCAACTACTTCCTCGGCGGCCTCGGCGCCTTCCTTGGCCCGCTGTTCGGTGTGATCATGCTCGACTACCACTGGGTCAAGCGCGGCCGCATCGACGTCGACCAGCTCTTCAGCGCCGAACCCGGGTCCCGCTACCACTACCGCAAGGGTGTCAACCCCAAGGCGCTCTGGGCCTTCCTGCCCTCGGCGGCGGTCGCGGCGGTACTCGCGCTGGTCAAGGACTTCAGCGCCGTGGCCCCGTACTCGTGGTTCATCGGGACAGCGCTCTCCGCGGCGCTCTACGCGATTCTCTGCCGCTCCGAACGCGCCGCGGCCCAGCCCGCCCCGGCCGCCGTCGTCGTGGAGGGCTGAGCGTGCGGATCGTCGTCACCAACTGCAACACCACGCAGGAGATGACCGAGGAGATCCTCCGTGGTGCCCGGGCCGCCGCCGGCCCGGGCACCACCGTGACCGGACTGACCCCCGCGTGGGGGCCGGAGTCCGCGGAGGGCTGGCTCGACAGCTACCTCTCGGCCGCCGCCGTCCTTGACGCACTGCGCACCCACGAGGGCCCGTACGACGCCGTGGTCATGGCAGGCTTCGGAGAGCACGGCCGCGAGGGCGCGCGGGAACTGCTGGACGTGCCGGTCGTCGACATCACCGAAGCCGCGGCCCATCTGGCGTGCCTGCTCGGGCGGCGGTACGGGGTCGTCACCACCCTGGAACGCTCACGTGGCCAGATCGAGGACAGCCTGTACACGGCGGGCGTCCTGCAGAACTGCGCCGCCGTGGTCGCGACCGGCATCGGCGTCCTGGAGCTCGGCGACACGGCCCGCACCGAGGAGGCCTTCGTGATCGCCGCGGAGCGGGCCCGCGAGGCCGGCGCCGAGGTCCTGATCCTGGGCTGCGCCGGGATGACCGGGCTGCAACGGGCGGTGAGCGACAAGCTGGGGCTGCCGGTGGTCGACGGAGTGGCCGCGGCGGTGAAGCTGGCGGAGTCGCTGGTGTCCCTGGGCCTGACCACGAGCCGAGCCGGCAGCTGGGCAAAGCCACTGCCGAAGCGGAGGGAGTGGGGGCGGAGGTGAGGTCCCCCCGCCCGACGCCAGGCGCTCTGAGGACCTTCCACGACGGAACCCTAGGGAACGACGGCCGTCGCCGTGATCTCCACCAACTGCCCGGCATACCCCAGGCACGCCACGCCGATCAGCGTCGAGGAGTGCGGCCCGGTGCTGAGCCCCGAGGCCTCGACGACCTCCCAGACCGCGGAGAGCACCGCGGTGTCACCGCTCACCACGTACACCTCCGTCGACACGACGTGCGCCATGTCACTGCCCACCGCCCGCAACTGCTCCTCCAGGTTGGCGAGCACCTGCCGCGTCTGGCGCACCGGATCGCCCTCACCGACGAGCTTCCCGTCGGCGTCGAGCGGCACGGACCCGGCGAGGAATGCGAGCCGGGTCCCCGCCTCCACCACGGACGCGTGCGCGTAGCGGGGCGGCGGGAACAGGGTGGGCACGGTGACGCGCTTCAGCATGAGGCCTCCCGAAGAACGGCTGTCGGTTCGGACGGACCGTGCGGCGATCGAACGGCCGCCCACCGATCATCCGGATTCGGCACGCCGCCCGCACCCGAATTCCCCGCCCGCACCGCCTCCCGCGCCCGTGCCCGAATTCCCCGCCTGCACCCGCCTCCCGCGCCTGCGCCCGAATTCCGCGCCTGCGCCCGCCTCCCGCGCCCGCCTCAGGATTCCGGCCACCCGACCCGGAATCCCGGCGGACGTACGCCCGCCGCCTGGCTACCTTGGGTGTCCGTACCTCCGACGAAGGCGCTTGGTGCACGAGACGGCGGAGGCGGCGACAGGTGACCCGACCTTGAGGGAGACGCGCAGGTGACCAGAGACGACGACGCGTTCCTCGCTGACGTCGCGGACTGCCTGGCCGCACTCCCCACCGTCCGCGCCGTGGCCCTCGGCGGATCCCGCGCCCAGGGCATCCACGGCCCGGACAGCGACTGGGACCTGGCCATCTACTACCGGGGCCGGTTCGATCCCGGGGACCTCCGGGCCGTCGGCTGGGAGGGAGAGGTGTCGGAGATCGGCGGCTGGGGCGGCGGAGTCTTCAACGGCGGCGCATGGCTGACGATCGAAGGCCGGCGTGTCGACGTGCACTACCGCGACCTCGACGTCGTGGAACATCAGCTCGCGGAGGCCGAGCAGGGCCGCTTCCACGTGGAGCCGCTGCTGTTCCACCTCGCCGGTATCCCGAGCTACCTGGTGGTGGCGGAGCTCGCCGTCAACCGCGTGTTGCGGGGCACACTGCCGTGCCCGCAGTCCTACCCCGGGAAGCTGCGTGCCTCCGCTGCCGAGCGCTGGTACGACACGGCCCGCGCCACGCTCGCGTACGCGCAGGCCAACCACGCCCCGAAGGGCCGTCTCACGGAGGTCGCGGGCGCCCTCGCGGTGGCCTCCGCCCAAGCGGCGCACGCCGTTCTCGCCGCACGAGGGGAGTGGGTGACCAACGAGAAACGGCTGCTGGAGCGGGCGGGTCTGAGGAGCGTCGACGGGATCGTGGCGGGTCTGGAGGCCGACCCGGACAGGCTCGTGGAAGCAACCGCGTCGGCCGGGGAACTCTTCGGGAACGCCCTCTCCGCGGCGAGCAAATCCGCCGCCCGATAATCCTTCGAGATGGCAGCCTTCTCGCTGCTACCTTCTGCGCCGTGGCGAAACTCAACCAGATCATCGCAGTCGAGAAGGGCATCAAGTCCAAGGCGCATCAGGACCTGACGGCCGCTCACCACGGGCTGCAGAAGCCCGCACTGCTGGCCGGTATCTCGCGGACGTACCAGCCGAAGGACGAAGAGGGCGAGCAGCTGCCGCCCGAGTCGACGCGGGTCCAGGTGAAGGCCGAGGACGTGCTGCGGCAGACCGCGGCGACGCTCACGCGACTGTTCGATGTGACCGCCACCAAGGACTGGGCCAACTGCACGGCCAAGGCCGATGTGAAGGTGGACGGACGCGTGCTCGTCGCCGACGTCCCGGTGGCGTATCTGCTCTTCCTGGAGAAGCAGCTCGTCGACCTCAACGCCTTCGTCCGCAGGCTGCCGGTCCTCGACGCGTCCGAGTCCTGGGTGCAGGACCCGTCCACCGACGCGTGGAAGACCGAGCCGGTACGGACGCTGCGTACCAAGAAGGTGCCCCGCAACCATGTGAAGGCAGAGGCCACCGACAAGCACCCGGCCCAGGTCGAGGTGTACTACGAGGACGTGCCCGTCGGCTACTGGACGACCGTGAAGTTCTCCGGCGCCCTGCCCGCCCGGAGGGTCAACGAACTCCTCGACCGCGTCGAGAAGCTGCAGCAGGCCGTCAAGTTCGCCCGCGAGGAGGCGAACGGCCAGGACGTCGTCGACCAGCGCGTCGGGGACGCCGTGTTCGGCTACCTGTTCGGGTAGCCTCGAGAACTCCCCGGCCACGAGGAACGACGGCCGGGGTGCGCGAGGAGCGCAAGCTGAAGCTGAAGCTTGTCGTGACTGCGCGGTCCCAGCGGAGGTTCGAATCCTCCCCGCGGCGCTTCCGGGCCGCGGTAGCCCAATTCGGCAGAGGCAGACCGCGATCAATCTCAGACTCTCGCTCCAGACTCAGCATTCGCCGCCGATCGCCGGATCGACCGGGCCCAGGCCCCGGGACGTCGAAGTGCTGGTTCAAGTCCAGCCCGCGCAGCTCGATGCGCGGTGGTCCAAAGGCAGGACGCGGCGACATGACGACTGACCTGGGTCCTCAAGCGTGCCGGCGTGCCGATATGGGTGGCATCTCAGGGCCCGGGGGCCGGCTACGCCCTCGGGCCCGTTCCTTCGCCACGGGACGGACACAAGGGGAAGCGCCTCACTAGACTGCCTGCTGAGGCACGACCGGAACGCCGCGCGTGGCCAGATACTCAGGGGGAGGCAGACGGCCGGTGGAACCACTGCGGGACGACGACCCGGCGCAGATCGGCGGGTACACGCTGCGGGGCCGGATCGGGGCCGGCGGTATGGGGCAGGTGTACCTCGGCGAGTCGATCGGTGGCTCCCTGGTGGCGGTGAAGGTGATCAAGCGGTCGGTTCTCGACGAGGAGACGCGGGCGCGGTTCGTCGTCGAGGTGGACAACCTCAAGACGGTCTTCGGCTCCTGCGTCGCGGCCTTCGTCGCGGCGGACGCCCATGCCGACCAGCCGTGGCTCGCCGTGGACTACGTCCACGGCCCCGACCTGCGGTCGTTCATCACCGCGGGCGGTCCGCTCCCCCTCGCCGAGACGGCCAGTCTCGGCGCGCTGCTGGCCGAGGGGCTGGACACCGTCCACCGGGCCGGACTGCTGCACCGCGACCTGAAGCCGCAGAACATCCTGCTGTCGGAGCGGGGCCCCAAGCTCATCGATTTCGGCCTCTCCGTGCTCGCCGAGCGCCGCACCCAGCTGACCGCCACCGGCTTCGTCGTCGGGTCCGTGCTGTGCATGCCGCCCGAGCAGGCCCGGGGCGAGCACGATCTGCAGCGGTCCGCAGACGTCTACGCCCTGGGCGCCGTGCTGCTGTACGCCGCCACCGGCCACTACCCCTACACCGGCGACACCTGGCAGGCGGTCGCGCTGCGCATCGAGGACCCGGACACACCTCCCGACGTGTCCGGACTGCCGTCGGCGCTGCGCCCTGTGATCGAGGAGATGCTCGCGTACGACCCCGCGGACCGGCCCCCGCTGGACGAGGTCACCCGACGGCTCGCGGCCGTCATCCGCGGCTGCGGGCTGAAGCCGATGCAGGCCAGGCGGCGGCTGGAGGGACTGACGCCGTTCGTGCCGCTGCCCGAGTTCCCGCCGCTGCCCCCACAGCCCGACGAGACCTACGCACCCGCCGTCACCGACCCCGCCGTCACCGAGGACGACGAGCCCGCTCCATCCGACCGGCAGACGGAGCAGGACGAGGAGACGGAGCGGGACCCGAACGAGGACGAAGTCGGCGCCGCACCCGCCCCCGATGTCGAGCCGGTTCGCGTCTCCGCAGGTTCCCCCAGCTCCCTCGGCCGCCTCTCCACCCCGCTGCAGATCGCCGAGAGGATCCGCGCCGCCTATGCCCGCGATGCTCCTTTCCAGCCGAGAGCCCGACCGAGGCGCTGATCGGGGGGCGGCACCTGCCCCACGAGCCCCCCGCCCCCACTCCACCTCGTGAAAGACTCTGCACAGCACGCGACGGAACACGCAGGCCACGGAGGAAGAACGGGTGGCAGACCAGGGGAGCGCCCGCGCTCAGGGCGAGGGGGAGACCAGGTACCCACCGGGCGCGCAGATCCTTGTGCGCGACGAGGAGTGGCTCGTCAGACAGGCCAGGACCACACCCCACGACGGTGACATGATCGAGGCCGTCGGGGTGTCGGAGTTCGTCCGGGACGAGGAGGCCGTCTTCTTCACGGAGATCGACAGAGTGGACCTCCTCAAGCCCGAGGACACCCGCTTGGTCCCCGACACCTCTTCCTACTTCCGCCGCAGCCGCCTGTTCCTCGAAGCCGTCCTGCGCAAGACACCCCTCCCGCAGGCCGAGCGCGGCCTGGCACTCGCCGGGCGCTTCCTGCTGGACCCGCTCGTCTACCAGCAGCGACCGGCCGAGCTGGCGCTGTCCATGCGCAACCTCCAGCCCCGGATCCTGATCGCGGACGTGGTCGGTCTCGGCAAGACGCTGGAGATCGGCCTGCTGCTGGCCGAGCTGATCCGCCGTGGCCGGGGCGAGCGCATCCTCGTCGTGACCCCGCAGAGCGTCCTCGAGCAGTTCCAGCACGAGCTGTGGACCCGTTTCTCCATCCCGCTCGTGCGGCTGGACTCGCTCGGCATCCAGCGCATCCAGCGCGAGATCCCGGCGGGTCGCAATCCGTTCACGCACTACAAGCGCGTGATCATCTCCGTGGACACGCTGAAGAACATCGGCCAGTACCGCCACCATCTGGAGCGCATCGAGTGGGACGCCGTCGTGATCGACGAGTCCCACAACCTGATCAACCCAGGCAGTCAGCGCCGCGCCCTCGCCGAGATCCTCGCCCCGCGCACCGACGCCCTGGTGCTGGCCAGCGCCACCCCGCACAACGGCGACAAGCGGTCCTTCGCCGACCTGATCTCCCTGCTGGACCCGGCCGCCATCGTGAACCCCGACCACTACGACCCGGAGAAGGACCTCGGGCACCTCTTCATCCGGCGTACGAAGATCAGCCCCGAGGTCCGCGACGAACTGGGCGACGAATGGGCGGACCGCGGCCCCACCCTCTCCCTGCACTGCCCGGCCACCGAGGCGGAAGTGAAGATCTTCGCGGAGCTGACCGAGCACTGGCTCCCGCCGGCGCCCACCAGCACCGAGTTCGGTACGGCGGAGCAGGACAGGAGGTCCGTCAGCACGGACCGGCTCTTCTCCTTCAACCTGCTGAAGACCTTCCTGTCCTCGCACGTGGCTCTCAAGGAGACGGTCGCCACCCGCGAGAAGACCCTCGCCAAGCGGATCGGCGAGGCCGCCGAGAAGGGCCTCGCGCCCGATCCCGCCGTCGAGCGCGAGCAGGAGGCCCTCGCCCGGCTGCGTACGCTCACCGAGTCCATCGGCGACGGCGGCGCCCCCGGGGACTCGGCGAAGCTGGACAAACTGGTCGAGCAGCTGAAGGAGATCGGTGTCGGCCCCGGCAGCGACAGGCGGGCCGTGGTCTTCTCCGAGCGCGTCCAGACCCTCAAGTGGCTCGCCAAGGTCGTGCCGCCGCGGCTCGGCTTCCCGCCGTCGGAGGCCACGGAGAAGGCGACCGCCGTGCGCCTGATGCACGGCGGTCTCAGCGACGACGAGCAGCAGAAGGTCATCGCCGCGTTCGGCCTCGCCGACAACCCGGTACGGCTGCTGTTCACCGGCGATGTCGCTTCCGAGGGTGTCAACCTGCACCGGCAGTGCCACGATCTGATCCACTACGACATCCCGTGGTCGCTGATCCGCATCGAGCAGCGCAACGGCCGTATCGACCGCTACGGCCAGAAGCACGAGCCACGCTTCCGTGCCCTGATCCTCACCTCCGCCGTCCCCGGCGCCAAGGACGACCGCACGGTCGCCGAGAAGCTGCTCCGGCGCGAGGAGGAGGCCCACAAGCTCAACGGCACGGCCGAGGCGGAGACCGGCTACTACCGTGCCGAGGAGGAGGAGCGCAGGCTGATCCGCGAACTCGTCGAGGGCGGGACCGTCGAGGACTTCCTCGACGCGGCGCCGGGCGCCGAGGACGACGGCTTCCTCGCGGACCTCTTCGGCCAGGTGGACACCGTCACCGAACAGGAACTGCCGGCGCGCGCCGAGGTGCCGAGCCTCTTCGGCGGCGACACGGCCGCCTTCGTGGACGCGGCCCTGGCCGAGCTGTACGAGGACCGGGCCGAGGACCTGATCGGCCTGTCCCGCGCCACGGACCCCAAGGTCGAGGGCGGCGGCGAGTACCTGTCCCTCTCCCCGGCCAAGGCCCCCGACCTGCTGCACCGCCTCAAGGCCCTGCCGCCCTCCTACCTCAAGGAGCAGGGCGTGGCCGAGCGGATGCTGGTCACCTTCGACCGCACCCTCGCCCTGCGCAAGCTGAAGGACGCCCACGACAGCCGGGACACGAACTGGCCGAACGTCTCCTTCCTCACCGACATCCATCCCGTGGTGGAGTGGCTCACGGACAAGGTGCTCGTGCAGTTCGGCCGGCAGGAGGCGCCGGTCATCGCCTCCCCGTACGTCCGCCACCCCACGTTCCTGGTCCAGGGCATCTACTCCAACGCCCTCGGCCGTCCCACGGTGGTGCAGTGGATGGCGGTGACCGGGCTGCCCAGCACGCCCGTGGTCAGCTCCCTGTCCGCCGCGCTGGACGCGGCCCAAGTGGACCCCCGGCTCGCGGTGACGGGCGAGCCCAGGGACATATCGGGCCTCACCGCCCTTGTTCCCGCGGCCGTTTCGGCGGCCCGCGACCACCTGGAGCGGTCCCGGAAGGCCTGGGACGCGCTCATCGAGGAGCCCCTCGCGGAGTACCGCAAGCAGCTCACCGAGTGGCACCAGGACTCCCTGCCAGGCACGGCCGGCCGTAGGCGGCACCAGATCGAGGAGACCGCGCAGAAGCAGTCGCGTCTCCTGAGCGAGCTGCAGACCACGGGCCGCCCCCTGCTGAGGGTCCTGGCCGTCCTCGACAAACCGGCCCGGCCCGCCACCCCGGCGACCATCGCGGAGAGCTGACGTGACGTACGACTCGCTGGTCAACCACGGCGACTACCTTTCGGCGCACTACCTGGCCGAGGTTCTGCCCAAGGACCTCAAGGCCAGGGACGGCCTGCTGGCCCGCTGGGCGGCGGCCGAGGAGGCGGAGCGTCGCCGACACCAGGACGCCGTCGAGGACGCCAAGCGGCTGGGGGAGGACCCGGCCACCGTGCCTCCGCGCGTCCGCACGCCCCGCGAGGGCCTACGCGCCCTGCACGGCCCGTACTTCGCGAACCGCGCCGCGCTGCAGCAGGACGCCCCGTCCGCCGTCGACCCGGACGCGCCCGCTCCGGCCGACTGGGCGAAGCGGCTGACCGACCTCCATTTGGCCACCCTGCGCGCCCTCGGCTTCACGCAGGCCCACGAGCAGACCGTGACCGTGCACCGCTCGGGCCGCGAATACCCCGTCCAGGTCCTCCACCACGAGCCCGGCCTGGTCACCGCGGTCTCCTGCGGCTGGGCCACCACGCCCGACGCGGCCCTGGACCCGGACGGACCCGGCCGCCTGCTCCACCCGGTCCGCCTCGAGGCGTCCGCCCTCATCACGGACGGCAAGGCACTCACCGACTTCCTCCTCGAATGCGACGATCCTCCGCGTTACGTCCTGCTGCTGGTCGGCGGCGTGATCGTGCTCGCCGACCGCATGGCCTGGCACGAGGGCCGCTACCTCGCCGTCAGCCTGGACATCGCGCTGGACCGCCGCGACGACCGGAACGGCGGCGAACTCGACACCATCGCCGCTCTGTTCGGTGCCGACTCGATGCGGCCCCCGACGGAGGGTGGCACGGCTCCGCTCGCGGACTTCGTCGACAAGTCCGGCAAGCACGCGGTGGGCGTCTCGACCGAACTGCGCGAGGGCCTGCGGCAGTCGGTGGAGTGGATCGCCAACGAGGTGCTCGCGAGGCTGCGCGAGCAGGGCGTCACCCCGGAGCAGCTGGACGACCCGGCCCGCCTCGCCAAGCGCCTGGGCCGCGAGTCGCTGCGCTACCTCTACCGGATCCTGTTCCTCCTCTACGCCGAGGCCCAGCCGACGCTCGGCATCCTGCCCTCCGCCTACCCCGAGTACAACCAGGGCTACGGTCTCCAGCGCCTCGGCGACCTCGTCGTACGCGACCTGGTCGGGGAGCGCTCCCGCCGGGGTTTCCACCTGTACGAGTCCCTCGACCTGCTCTTCCGGATGGTGCAGCAGGGCCACCGCAGGCGCGGCAGCGAGCCGGAGGACCAGGCCGCCGAGGCCGCCGACCGCGAGGCCACCGAGGCCGAGAAAGAGGCGGCCCGGCTCCTCGCCGAGGGCGCCGTCACTCAGCGGGAGCACGACGAGCGGCTGCGCGAGGCCGCCCGGCTCCGGCGCGACGCCGAGCTGAGCGCCGATGTGGGGCTGCGCTTCGAGCCGCTGCACTCGGAGCTGTTCAAGGACGGCTCGGTCCAGCTGATCGGGCGGTACCGGAACCTGGACACCCGTCTGCGCAACGAGACCCTGCACCGCGTGTTGCGCAGCCTGATGCTGACCAAGGGCAAGGGGAAGGAGCGCGGCGGCTTCATCTCCTACGCCCAGCTCGGCATCAACCAACTCGGCGCCGTGTACGAAGGACTGATGTCCTACACCGGCTTCATCGCCGAGGAGGACCTGTACGAGGTGGCGAAGGGCGGCGACCCGTCCGGCGGCAGCTGGATGATCCCCGCCTCCAAGGTGCAGAACTACCCGGACGACGTGTTCGTGCAGCGCGAGGACAAGGAGACGGGGGTGCTGCGCCGGGCCTCCTACCCCCGGGGCACGTTCGTGTACCGCCTCGCGGGCCGCGACCGGCAGACGTCGGCGTCGTACTACACCCCGCGGTCCCTGACGCAGGTCACGGTCGAGCTGGCGCTCAAGCACCGCCTGAAGGACGACACCACGGCCCGGGAACTGCTGAGCTGGAAGGTCTGCGAACCGGCCCTCGGCTCCGGGGCGTTCCTCAACGAGGCGATCGACCAGCTCGCGGAGAAGTACCTGCACCTGAGGGAGCGGGAGGTGGGCCGGCGCGTCGACGCCGAGCAGCGGCTGGCCGAGTTGCAGAAGGTGAAGGCCTACATCGCCCTGCACAACGCGTACGGCGTCGACCTGAACGCCACGGCCGTGGAACTGGCCGAGGTGTCGCTGTGGCTCAACACGATGCACCCCGGCATGCAGGCACCGTGGTTCGGACTGCACCTGCGGCGCGGCAACTCACTGATCGGCGCGAGCCGGAAGGTGTACGCGGCGGAGGACCTGCCGGACGGGGCATGGCTGGCGAAGAAGGACCCGCTGCCCCCGCGTGATCTGCCGTTCCGGGACGGCGAGCTGCCGGAGGGGGCGGTTCACCAGTTCCTGCTGCCCGCGCCCGGCTGGGGCGCGGTCGCCGCCGAACCGGAGGCCAAGCGGCTCGCGGAGGCGGAGGCCACCGCGCTCGCGCGCTGGCGCAAGGGCGTCCAGAAGGCACCGAAGAAGAAGACCGATCTGCGCAGGCTGCAAGGGTTCGCCCGGCGCGCCGAGTTCCTGTGGAGCCTGGTCGCCAAGCGGCTCGAACTGTCCGAGCGGAAGATCGCCCGGCGCATCGAGGTCTGGGAGGCCGACTGGCTCAAGGACCAGCCGGTGGAGGCCACCGACCGGCAGCAGGTCCTCGACGACCTGACGGCCACCGGGACGCCCTACTGGCGGCTCAAGACGGTCATGGACACGTGGTGCGCGTTGTGGTTCTGGCCGCTGGACGAGGTCGGCCTGCTGGACGGCACGGACTACGTGTACGAGACCGGGGGCGCCCTTGTGGGGGAGGGGGACCTGCCTCGGCTGGGCGTGCCGGTGCCGGTGCCGGTGGCCGGTGAGCCGGAGGGCTCGGACGTCGGGGTTTCGGCGCCGGAGCCGTCCGACGGGCCCGCGCCCGGGGATCTGGCCTGGGAGGCGGCGGGACTCTTCGACGACCCGGACGGGGAGCAGGGGGCGCTGGCGGTCGACGACCCGGAGGCCGGGCTGGACGCCGGCCACAGGGGCGGCGGGACGAAGGGGCGCAGGTCCCGGATCCAGGGCGACCGCTGGCGGCCGTGCATTCCGCTGAAGACGCTGGACGACTGGCTCGACTTCCTGGAGTGTCTGCTGGGCACGCAGGACATCCCCGAGAACACGTTCCTCGCCGGGCTCGACAAGCTGCCGTTGGACGAGGCGCTGGACGCGCTCGGCGCGTTCGAACGGCACCTCGACACGCAGATGGGCATGGACAGCGCCGGGCGGATTCCGTTCCGGTTTCCGTGGCTGGCCACGGTGGCGGACATCGCCGGTCCGACGGAGAAGGACATACAGGCCGACGACGGGCAGGGCTTCTTCCACTGGGAGCTGCACTTCGCGCACATCTTCCAGGGGGAGCGGGGCGGGTTCGATCTGCAGGTGGGGAATCCGCCTTGGGTGCGGCCCCGCTGGGAGGAGAACCAGCTCCTCGCCGAGTACGAGCCGTGGTTCATGCTGACGGAGAAGCCCGCCAAGGCCGAGCGGACGCGGAGGCGGGACGAGCTGCTCGCGTCGGAGAAGGTCCGCGCCTATCTCAAGGACGAGCTGGCCACGCTGAGCGGCACGGCCGCCATGCTCTCCTCCGAGGTGACGTATCCGCTGCTCACCGGGACCCAGCCGGACCTGTACCGAGCGTTCATGTGCCGGGCGTGGGAGCACACGGGCAAGGACGGCACGGTCGGGCTGGTCCATCCCGACTCGCACTTCAGCGGGGACAAGGAGGGGCGGCTGCGCGAGGCGGCGTATGAACGGCTGCGTGTCCACGGTGATTTCGCCAACGCGAGTAACCGGTTCTTCCCGCCGCCGGTTGGCCACGCCAGTCACTTCGGTGTTCATGTCTATGGCGAGGCGGGCGAGATCGGCTTCGATCACCTGTCGTGGCTGTTCTCAGTGGACGCCTTGCGAGGGTCTTACGAAGATGACGGCACTGCGCCCGACCCGGGGGTCAAGTACGGCAGGAGCTGGGACGAGCGGCCCCACAAGAAGCGGATCGTGCGGGTCGACGAGGAGACGCTAGCGCTCTGGCAGCGCCTTACAGGCGACGAGGACCAGCCGGTTCGGCAGGCGCGGCTGCTGTCGCCAGTAAGCACGGCGGAGGCCGAGGCCATCAAAGCGCTGGCCGACTATCCGGTGCGACTGGGAGACGAACCGCAGATCACCAGCGGTTACCACGAGAGCGGAGCCAAGGCGGCCGACCTCATCGAGTACAACCACCCCGATGAGGACGGCCGGGTGTTCCAGCCGACCGACTGGTCCGAGGTGATCCTTAAGGGCCCCCAACTGGGCCTGGCCAACCCCATGTTCAAGCAGCCGAGCCAGGGCGGCGGTGAGGTCCTGGGCCTCAACCCGCTCACGCTCGCCGACGACGCCGTACCCGAAACCGAGTACGTGTACGTGGACAAGGGCGAGCAGGATCGGTGGATCGACTACCGTGTGCTGGCCCAGCTGCGAGCCTCGGAAAATGAGGTGGCTAAGGCGCGGGCTGCGGTCGCCGAGCGGCGGTTGGTGCCGTTGGAGAAAGTCAGCGAGCGGGAGGTGGAGGAGTACCTGGAGGAGAAGGCGCGGCGGCCGTACACGGACTTCTATCGGGTTGCGTGGCGGAAGATGATCGCACCGGACACCGAGCGCAGCCTCTACGTCGCCCTCCTGCCACCGGGACCCGCCCACATCGACGCGATTCGCAGCGGAGCCTTCCGGGACAGCCGGAGCACGGCTCTGACCGTCGGCTTCTGGTCTTCCATTCCAGTGGACTACCTGCTGCGTACCTCCAAGGTGAGGAACCTCGACGTGGCTCCCGCACGCCGACTGCCCGCACCCGCAGAAGACCACCCGCTTGCTTCCGCCTTGCTGCTGCGGACTCTGCGACTCAACTGTCTCACCAGTGCGTACGCCGACCTCTGGGAAGAGCTGTACGAGCCGGTGTGGACGTCAGAGGGCTGGGCATGCGATTGGCCCGGTCTGAGCCCGTTGCATGAGGTAACACCGACCTGGAATCGCTCCACTCCCTTGAGGACCGAGTGTGCCCGGCGGGCAGCTCTCGTCGAGATCGATGCCCTTGCGGCTGTATTGCTGGGCGTGAGCGCAGACGCCCTGACGGCCATGTACCAGTCCCGCTTTCCGATCATGCAGGACTTCGACGCCGACACGTGGTTCGACGCGAACGAGCGCAAGATCGCGGGCAGCCGCCACACCTACGGCTTCGGCCAGACCAAGGAGGACTACGAGCACCTCCTCGTCTTCAACAACGGCGACCGCTCCGAACCCCCCGAGGGCTACACCGCCCCCTTCTACAAAGCCGACCGTGAAGCGGAAATGCGCGCCGCGCACGCCCACTTCACGGCGCTGCTCAAGAAGGCCGGATGAACGAGAGGAACTCGGCCCACGTCGTGGGGGAGAGGGCGAGCTGCAGGCTCTGCTCGTCCTTGGAGTCCCGGACGTGGACCGTGGCGGGAGTGAGGGCGACCTCCACGCAGTCGTCGCCCTGCGAGCCGCTGTAGCTGCTCTTGAACCAGGTCAGGTCGGACTTGCTGCTGCTCATAGCGCTCCTCGCATCTGCTCCAGCAGGCCCCGAGAGTCTGCGGGGGTGAGAGCCTGCGAGCGCAGTTTTGCATACCGGTGCTGAAGGAGGCTGATTTCTTTCCGGTCGCAGATCAGACGGCCGTTCTGCTGGCCCTCCGAATAAGCGAACCACTGGTTCTCCGGGGTCTCCGCGAGCCGGATCGGACCGTCCAACCCCGCATGCACAGGCCCCCACAACGGCATGACCTGCACCTCCACATTCCAGTGCCGCTCGGTCACGTCCAGCAGGTGATCCAGCTGCTCCCGCATGACCTCCGCCCCACCCGTGCCCCGTTTCAGCACCGCCTCCTCAACGATGAAACTGAACGAACAAGCCGGCTTCCGCCGAGTAGACAGCAGCTCCTGCCGCCCGAGCCGCGCAGCGATCCGCTCGCCCAGTTCCTCCTCGTCCGGGATCGGCGGCACGCTCAGCGACACCGCCCGCATGTACGCCTCGGTCTGCAACAGGCCCGGTACCACCCGGCATTCGTACGTGTACAGGCTGATGGCGGTCGCCTCCAGCCGTGCCCACTGCCGGAACCACGCCGCCAGTCCCGGCTGCCGCGCCAGGCAGCCCGCCGCCTTCCGTAGCACACCCGTGTTGCCCAGGGCCTCCTCCGCCCGCTCCACGAGGGCCGGGTCCGGCATGCGCCGTCCCAACTCCACCGAGGCCACCGTGTGTTTGGAGAAGCGGACGTGCTCGGCCAGCTCGGCCCGGCTCATCCCGGCGTGCTCGCGCAGGGCCTGGAGCACCGCGCCGAACGTCCGCAGGCTGTCGGAGGTCTCCGGCTCACCGCCCGTGCCCGTTCCCACCGTGCTGTCCGCCACCATTGGCAACCTCCCGCGCTCCCGCCCCGCCGCACACATCGAGCGGGACCATGGTTACGGGCCGTCATCGGTACTGTCCAGTCGGTGACCGCGTACGCTGTGGCAGCGTACGTGGTGCCGGCCTGGTGAAGTGGTGCTCCCGGCGGCCACATTGGGCCCATGACCGCACCATCCGCGCCACAACAGCCGGTTACCGTACGTACGTTCGCCCAGCGCTTCAGTGCCACCCCGCTCGGCGCCCGGCTCGCCCGCCACCTCGCCCTGCACCAGCTCGACACGTGGGGGATCCCGCACGGCTCGGACGCCTCCGACACGGTGGCCGTGATCGTCGCCGAGCTGGCGGCGAACGCCGTGACCCACGGCCGCGTACCGGGGCGGGACTTCGAGCTGCGGCTCTCCCTCGTCACCGGCAGTGTGCGCGTCGAGGTCACCGACACCCGGGCCGAGGCGCGACCGCCCGCACCCGGGGCCGTACCGGCGGTGCGGCCCCTCGCCGAGGCCGGGCGCGGGCTGGTCCTCGTCGAGGCGGTCGCCGACCGGTGGGAGGTGCTGGAGCGGAAACCCGGCAAGACGGTGCGGGCCGAGGTCGACGTGGCGCGTTGGTGGGCGCTGTTCAAGCGTGTCGGCGGCGACTTCTCGTAGGGTTCCGGGCAGGCGGACCTTACAGACCTTACGGAGCCGAGGAGAACACGACACCATGGCCGGGCACGAGCAGGAGGCCGATCCCCGCGGACTGCTCTTCGAGCGCCCCGTCGAGGTCGGTGCGAACGGGCGGCCCACCGGTGTGGAGCTGGAGCTGCCGCCGGACGAGCCGGAACGGAGGAGTCGCCTCGATCCCAAGCACGTCGGCATCGAAACCGTCAACTCCACCGTCGATTCGCTGCTGGCGCGGTTGCGGGACGGTCGCCTCGACCTGGCACCGGACTTCCACCGCAGGGCCGGTATGTGGAGTGACGTCCAGCAGAGCCGCTTCGTCGAGTCGCTCCTGTTGGGTATCCCCGTAGCGCCCTTCCACATGGCCCAGCAGGGCGGCGATGTGTGGTCCGTCGTCGTGGGCATGCAGGAGCTCACCTCGATCGCGCGGTTCGTCGGCACGCCGCCGGACGGGTTGCCGCCGCTGCGGCTGGCCGGCCTGGAATACATGGGGTCCCTTGAAGGGATGACGTATCAGTATCTGTCCGGGCGGATGCGCATCCGCTTGATGGAGACTCCCGTCGTCGTCCACCTTGTCCGGCAAGCCACGCCGGACGCCGTGAAGTTCAGCGTCCTCTCGCGTGTCTGCGCCAGTGGCCCGCAGCTCGCGCCACAGGAGATCCGACACGCCATGATGCCTGGCCGGGCCCGGGCGCTGCTCGCGGATCTGGCGGAGCATCCGGCCTTCGGGCAGGCCACGGGCTTCGGCGTGTCGAATGAGCGGATGGCCGACCGGGAGCTTGTGCTGCGCTTTCTCGCCTTCCGCCTCCCCCCGTCCATGGAGTACGGGAACAAGTGGGACTTCGAGCAGTTCCTGACCGTGGCCATGCGCCAGGTCGAGGAGCTGTCGGAGGAACAACGGGAAGAGGAGTCGCTGAAGTTCAGGCGTGCCATGGAGGCCGCGTGGCGCCTCTTCGGGGACCAGGCGTTTCGCAGGTCGCTGGGGAGCAAACGAAAACTTCCGGTCAACAAAGCACTGTTCGACGCCATTTCGGTGAATCTCGCGGCTCTTGACGACCATGAGCGTAAACGGCTGGTAGCTTCGCGTGACGAAGTCCAAGCGAAGCTCATCGCGTACCTCACCAGGGACTTCGCCTTCGAACGCGCCCTTACCGTCGCTCCTGGCGACCCTGTCAACGTGGGGAAGCGGTTCGGGGTGGTGAGATGGCTTTTCAAGGGGGTACTGAGCGGTGATTGACCGGCTGACGCTGATCAACTTCAAGGCGTTCCAGCAGGCGGACATCCCGCTCGGCCCGCTCACCCTGCTCACCGGACTCAACTCCTCCGGCAAGAGCACGGTCCTGCAGGCGCTCGCGTTGCTGAGGCAGTCGTACACCTCGGGCAACCTGGGCTACCTGGACGAGGAAGCGGGCTTCCTTCTGAACGGCGAGTTCGTTGGGCTCGGTACGGGGCAGGACGTCCTGCACGACGACTTCGCCGGGGATGACCCGTTGATCACCGTGGGGGTGGCCGAGGGTCCGTACCGCTATGAGTGGACCGTCGACTACGCTCCGGAGCAGAACCTCCTGCCTCTGATGTCCGTGGCCCTGCCCGTTTCCGAGGAGGGCTCTCAATCTCCGGAGGGCGAAGCCGCCCTGACACCGGGTTACTTCAGGAACGGCTTCCAGTACCTGCACGCCGACCGCATCACCCCCACCGAGGGCTTTCCGCGCGACCATCACATGGCCGTACGGCGAGGATTCCTGGGCTCCCGCGGCGAGCACACAGTCAACTTCCTACGGCTCCACGCTCGTGAGACGGTGCCTGAGGGACCGCTGCGTCACCCGGCCGCCGCCGGTGAATTGCTTCTCGACCACGTCGCCGCCTGGATGGGCGAGTTGTGCCCGGGAGTGAACATCGAAACCGACACGATCGAGGGCATGGACTCCGTCCGGCTCTCGTACGGCTTCGGCGAGGGAGCCCTGGCGAGCCGCCACCGCCACCGCCCCGCCAACGTCGGCTTCGGCCTCACGTACGCCCTGCCCATCGTCGTCGCCTGCTTGACCGCGGCGCCCGGGACCCTCGTACTCCTGGAGAACCCGGAGGCGCACCTGCACCCGCGCGGGCAGACCAAGATGGCGGAACTGGCCGCCGCGTCCGCGGCGCAGGGCGCCCAGCTCGTCGTCGAGACGCACAGCGACCACGTCCTCAACGGCATGCGGCTCGCGGTCAAGCGCGGGCTCCTCGCCCCCGAGCAGGCGGTCATCCACTACTTCCGCAGCGCCGGCGACGGCTCCGGCGCGGAGGTGATCAGCCCGCGCCTCGACCATGACGGCCTGCTCGACCAGTGGCCGAAGGGCTTCTTCGACGAGATGGACCACGTGCTGGACCAGCTCCTCACCTGACCCGGGCCCGTCCGCCGCCCACTCCCGCACCGCGCCATAGTCCAGGGGGGACCTGTGCCGCTGCTGTTTCTGAACGACAAGACCTGCCCGTCCGCGTGCGATGCGCGACGCGCCAGCCGTGCCATGACGGAGTTCGTGAAGACGGCGGTGTCGGTGGGGCAGCTGGACGGCAAGACAGCGGTGGTGAGCAAGGTGCCCCTGCCGGAGCTGGAGATCATCGAGGGATATCCGGTCGGCAAGTGGCTCGGGGACGACCGGGGCAACCCCGACTGGTGGCGACGGCTCAAGCGACTGCAGAGCATGTACCCGTACAGGACCGTCTATCCCGAGGGGCTGGACGCCGCCGGTGTCGAGTACCAGTACGAGGGCGTTGAGGTGGAGGGGCTCGGCGCCGCCCACCTGATGGGCGGGCTCGGCATCTCCCTGCCGGTCGACAGCCGGTGGGACGCCACGACGCTCACCCTCGACCGGCTGACGCTCATCGACGCGGATGGCGAGCCCGAGGTCAGCCAGGTCGACATCCGGCACGTGTCCGAGCCGGGGCATGTGGCGGCCCACCTCGTCTGGATCAGGGACTTCCGCGACACCGCCGCCCGCAGCGGCGCCGAGCTGTGGGAGAAGCGCGCCACGATCTGCCCCAGCCTCCAGTTCCTGGAGCGTGCGGAGAAGCAGCTGCGGACCCTGCCCCACGACTCCGTCGCCACCGTCCGCAAGCGGCTGCTGGAGCTGGAGGAGAAGGTCGTGGAATGGGCCGCGAACCCGGAGCTGCGGCTGCCGAACTGGGGAGAGGACGTGCGCGGGGAGCACGAGACGCGGGAGCGGCTGTGCTGGTTCACCGACTGGGACGGCGAGCGGGCGCTCTTCGAGTGGCACACCGACTTCCGCCCCGAGCCCGGCCGGATCCACTTCCGGCACGTGAAGGAGGAGCGCACCATCCGCATCGCCCACATCGGCAGGAAGCTCGGCGCCTGAAGCGACCGACTCGAAGGTCCCGGACCGGTGGGTGTCCCTTACGGTGGGTGTGCACATCATGATCCAGCGCCGAAGGGGGACCGCGCGTGCGACCGACACTCGCCGCCGAGCAGGTGCGCGCCAGCCTGAGCCAGTACCTGGCGACCACGTACGCACTGGCGGACGAGTCCACGCGGCGGGCCCTGCAGGAGTTCCTCGGCGATCCGGACGACGGCATCTTCCGGGGGCCGTACCTGCGGATCCGCACTCCGTTCCGGACCGCCGTGGACGAGGGATGGCGGCAGCACCTGGAGTGGTACCCCGAGGGCTTCCGGCCGCACCGGCACCAGGCCCTCGCCTGGCAGCGGCTGTCCACCCTGCACGGGGCCGCCGAGCCCACACTCGTCACCACCGGCACCGGATCCGGCAAGACCGAGTCCTTCCTGATCCCGGTCCTCGACCACTGCCTGCGGGCGCGCACCGCCGGGCAGGACGGGGTGAAAGCCCTGCTCCTGTACCCCATGAACGCGCTCGCCACCGACCAGGCCCAGCGCATCAACGACCGCATCGACACCGACCCGAGGCTGAAGGCAGCTGGCGTGCGAGCCGGCCTCTACATCGGCGACACGCCCTCGCGCACCTTCAAAGAGTCGTCACCCGGGATCGCCGTCGACCGTGACGAGATCCGGCGCACCCGGCCCGACATCCTCATCACCAACTACAAGATGCTCGACCTGCTGCTCCAACGGCCCGAGGACCGGCAGCTGTGGCAGGGCGGATCACTCGCGTACGTCGTCCTCGACGAGTTCCACACCTACGACGGGGCGCAGGGCACCGACGTGGCGATGCTGCTGCGCAGGCTCGGCGCGGTGACCGGACTGGCCGAGGACGGGCGGCCGCTCGGGCCGGTGTGCCCCGTCGCGACCTCCGCCACGCTCGGCGAGTCCGGCACGGCCGGGGGCACCATGCTGGAGGTCGCCGAGCAGGTCTTCGGCGTGCCGTTCCCGCCCGAGGCCGTGGTGGGCGAGTCCCGGCGCAGCGTCGAGGAGTTCGTGGCGGAGACCGACTTCTCGCTGCCCTTCCCCGCACCGCACCAGGTCGCCGGACTCGGCGATCCCACCCGCGACCAGCAGGCCCTGGACCGGTTGATCGCGGAGTTCACCGGCAGATCCGGACTGTCCCCGGCCGAGCTGGGGGACAGACTGCGGCGGCACCGGCTGACCGCCATCGTGCTGGAGATCCTGGACGGCAGGCCCCGTACCTACGCGGAGATCATGGAGTTCCTGCCCCGGCTCGCCCCCCACTGGGGCATGGCCGTGCAGCAGCATCCCCAGATCGCGGCACAGGCCCTCGCCCGGTACGTGGCGCTGCTGTCCATGGCCCGCAACCCGGACGACCCGGGACAGCCCCTGCTGTCCATCGAGGTCCACCACTGGGTGCGGTCCGTCTCGCGCGTCCTGCGCGGGATCACGCCCGCCCGGGCCGAGTTCCGCTGGGACGACGAGCGGATCACCGCCAAGGGGCGCCTCGCGCGCGAACAGATCGAGGAGCCGTCCGACTCGGCGAGCGGGTCGGTCCCGGAGGAAGCGGCGCCCCTTCCCGCCGACGACAGCGCGCCCCGGCCGGCCGAGGTGTTCCTGCCGGCCGTCTTCTGCCGCGAGTGCGGCCGCTCCGGTTGGGCGGCGCTCTCCCCGGAGACCGACGCCGCCGACCTCGACCTGAACGCGAGCAAGATCCGCCAGGCCTCGGTCGGCCGGGACAGGCGCCGGGTACGGAACATGATCGCGGCCTTCGAGACCGAGGCGTACGAGGTGGCCTTCGTCAAGGAGAAGCCGCGCAGCGGGGCCACCGTCATGGTGCTCGACGGGGACGGGGGACGGCTGCGGCCCCTGTCGCCCGAGAGCGACTTCGAGCCCCCGCAGGACGGCACGGGGCCGCGAGCCGCCAAGACGCTGCAGAACGCCGCGTTCGTCTGGGTCGACCTCGCCGGGGACCGAGCCGCGGAGACCGACCAGTGCCCGTTCTGCCGGACCTTCAACGCCATCCGCTATCTCGGTACCGGCCTCGCGGCCCTCGCGGCGGCCTCCATCACCCAGCTGTTCACCGGCAAGGAGCTGGACGAGAGCATCGGGGAGAACAAGACCCTCCTCTTCAACGACTCCGTCCAGGACGCCGCCCACCGCGCCGGATACGTCGCCAGCCGCTCCTACACCTTCTCCTTCCGCTCGCTGCTCGCCAGCCGGATCGAGGAGGACGACTGGATCACGCTGAGCGACCTCGCGGCGGACATCGTCGGCGAGGTCGTCGACAGCAAGAAGGTGCAGGTCGCCGTCGTACCGCCCGACCTGCACGTGTTCCGGGGAGTCGACACGCTGCTCGCCGGGCGCAGCCGCGGATCGAGGGCCACCTGGGGACTCATCGCCGAACGGCTGGCGTTCGCCGCCGTGTTGGAGTTCGGACTCAGATCCCGCCAGGGCCGCACCCTGGAGCTGACCCGGACCGTGGCCACCGACGTGCCGCTGGCCGACCCCGACGGCGTCGCCGACATCGTGCGGGAACTGCTGCACACGACGCCCGGAGACATAGCGCTGCCGGACGGTTCCGTGCCCGGCCCCGACGAGTTCGTGGGCTACGTCCGCGGGCTCCTGGAGCGGCTGCGCACCCGGGGCGCGATCCGGCACGCGTGGCTGGACCCGTGGCTGGCGGAGGCGGGTGTACGGCGCTGGCAGATCACCGGGGGGAGGACGCCGGGCATGCCCGCCTTCCCCCGCGGCGTCTCGGCCCCCGCCTTCCTGCTCGGCAGCCCGAAGAAGGGCAGCGACGACTTCGACGTGCTGACCGGCCGCCTCGGCTGGTACCAGGACTGGACGATGCGTGCCCTGGGCCTGCGCAACCGCGATGCCGCCAACGACTTCCTTGTACGCCTGCTGCCCGCCCTCACCGAGGCCGACGTGCTGTCCGCGCGCACCGCCAAGGACGGCAGCACTCGGATCTACGGCCTCCAGCCCGGCCACGTCCGGGTCCGCAAGCTCGCCGACGACGTCGTCACCGAGGCGGGCGTCCACTGCGACCGCTGCTCCTGGCAGCGGACCGTCCACCCCGACCTGGTCGACCACTGGCACGGGCAGGCGTGCCCCCGCTACCAGTGCGGAGGTCACCTCAGGTCGGGTGACGGGACCCTGCGCCGACGGGACTTCACCGACGACTTCTACCGGCGCATGTACCGCGAGGCCGGGGTGTTCACCATCAACACCGCCGAGCACACGAGCACCCTGGACCGCCGTAAGCGGGAGGCCGTCGAGCAGGCCTTCCGGGAGGGAACCGAGGCCCACTACGCCAACCCGCAGGTGCTGTCCTGCACGCCGACCCTCGAACTAGGCATCGACATCGGCGACCTGTCGGCCGTGGTGCTCGCCTCGCTGCCCAAGGGCCCGGCGAACTACGTCCAGCGGGTGGGCCGCGCCGGCCGCACCACCGGCAACGCCTACCTGCTCACCATGGTCGACAGGGGACCGCGCGACCGGTACTACCTGGAAGATCCCAAGCAGATGATCGCCGGCGAGATCCAGCCCCCGGGCTGTTACCTGTCGGCCGTGGAGATCCTGCGCCGCCAGTACCTCGCCCACCTGCTGGACGTCGTCGCCGCCAAAGAGCTCCTGTCGGCCGACAGCGACCGGGTACCGGTGTCCCCGATGCCACGCCGGGCCGACGAGCTTTTCGACGACTCCGGGTGGCTGACGGAGTTTCAGCAAGCCGCGCTGGCCGACGCGGAACGGCTGGTCAAGAGGTTCCTCGCGCTCTTCCCGCCGTACGACGAGAAGCGCGGAACCGGCCTGAGCCCCGAAGCCGCCGCCGCTGTCGAGGAGTTCGCGGCCAAGGGACTGAGGGACGCTCTCGACCGGGCGCGACAGCAGTGGAACCTGCGCCGCAGCGACCTGCAGCACCGCAGCGACGCGATCATCAAGGCCATGGACGAGCTGGTCGCCGGCGACCCCGAGCACGACCGGCAGCGGCGGGAACTGCGCGCCGAGCTGCGGGCGGTGGGCCGCAGCGGCAGGGAGATCAGCAGCAGCACCGCGCACTCCGCCCTCGTCGACCTGGGCCTGCTGCCCAACTACAGCCTCGTCGACTCCACCACCGAACTCGAGGCCACCCTCCTGTGGAAGGAGGAGGAGAACGGAGAGACCCGCCACAAGAGCAAGGTGCTCCGCTACGACCGCACCGCGCGTTTCGCGCTGACGGACTTCGCGCCCGGCAACCACTACTACGTCCAGGGCTACAAGCACCGCATCACCGGCCTCGACATCGGCAGCCCGAAACGGCCCGCCTGGCTGTGGTGGCGGATCTGCCCCGACTGCGGCTACGTCCGCACCCACCAGGCCGAGCAGGACCCCTCCGCCTGCCCGCGCTGCGCGTCCCCGGCCATCGGTGACGTCGGCTGCCTGCACAAGGTGCTCGTGCCGCACCGCGTCCACGCCCGGGACCAGCGCGACGACGCCCGGGTGCGGGACGACACCGACGAGCGGGAACGGCGGCACTACACCGTCGTACCGGCCGTCGACATCCCGCGGGACAAGGTGGTCGAGGCGTACAAGCACAGGGACAAGAACGTCACCTTCGGGTGGGAGTTCACCCGGGAGGCGGTGATCCGGCACATCAACGTCGGTGCCCTGCGCGTGGACGGCGGCACCGAGGACGCCTTCGCCGGGCGCAGGGTGCGGCTCAACCCCTTCTGGGTGTGCGACTCCTGCGGCTACGCCGACCCGGACGGAGGGCCGTCGCAGGACGACGCGCTGATCCCGGCCAAGGCGGCCACGTACCACCGCCCGTGGTGCCCCAGGGTCCGCGCAGGCCTCGACACGCGTTCCCAGCGGCAGGGCGTCCGGCTGCTGCTCGCGCACGAACTGCGCACCGAGGCCCTGCGCATCCTCATCCCTGCCGTCACCGCCCACACCCAGGAGCGGCTCGTCTCCTTCAAGGCGGCGCTCCTCGCGGGCATCGCACGCTCCTACGGCGGCGACCCCGACCATCTGGAGGTCGTCACCGACTCCATGCCCGATCGCGAGAGCGGCGACCCCGACGTGCGCCGGCACTTCCTCGTCCTCTACGACACGCTGCCCGGCGGCACCGGCTATCTGCACCGCCTCGCCGGAGGGGACGGGCTGCGCGAGGTGCTCGCCCTGGCCCGGGAGACCATCGAGACGTGCGTGTGCCGTGACGAGGGGCGGCGCGCCTGCCACCGCTGCCTGCTGCGCCACGTCGAGGACAGCGAGTACGAGCTGGCCTCCCGCGAGCAGGCGCTCGATATCCTCGGTGAACTCTTCGGCCCCGACGGCGGCCGGTGGGGGGCCGAGCGTGTGGCCACCACGCAGGACATCACCCTGGTGCCCCAGATGGAGAGCGAGCTGGAGGCGCTGTTCCGGCGCGGCCTGCTGGAGTGGGCGGGCCGGGACGACGTGGCCGAGGCGAGCGTCCGCACGGCGGTGACCGCGGACGGCCGGCGCAGCACCGAACTGCGCCTGACCGCGCCCGACGGGACCGTCACCCGCTGGCAGATGGAGACCCAGGTCGACTGCGGCTTCACCCGCCCGGACGTCGTGTTCACGCGGCTGGACGAGGACCAGCCGCACGTCGCCGTCTACCTCGACGGCTACCGCCACCACGCCAGCCCCGAACGCAACCGGGTCGCCCTCGACGCGGCCAGGCGTACCCGGCTGCGGGCACTGGGCCGGCAGGTGTTCCAGCTGACCTGGGACGACGTACAGGTGTGGACAGGGCGGCGCAAACCGCCCGCCGACCCCGTCTGGACGCCGTACCAGAACACCGCACAGCGGACCGCCCTGGACATCCACAGGCGGCTGCACAGCGGCGACACGCGGGACCTGCCGCGCCTCGTGTGGGCCAACCCGGTGGACACGCTGATCGGCTACCTGACCCGTCCCGATGCCGAGTTGTGGCGGCACCGCGCGCAGAGCGCTCTCGCCGGGTTCGCCGCCGTGGCCGCCACCAGCCGCGCCCTCGCCGACGGCTCCGCCATCGGCGAGCGGATCGGCGAGGCCCTGCGCGGGCAGCGGCTGGCCGGGGGCAAGGGTGCCGTGCAGGTGATGGCGACCCGGGACGCCAGTGGCTGCCCGCTGACCATCGTCCTCGACCTGCGCCGGGGCCAGGCGGGCGCGGTCTGGTCGGCGGCCACCGTGCTCGACGACGGCCCGGAAGCCATGGCCGACGAGGCCGCCCACCGGCGGCGCTGGCAGGCCTGGCTGTACTGGACGAACCTGCTGCAGTTCCTCAACGAGGGGAACGGCGACGGGATGCAGCTCGTCACGAGCACCCTGTCCGGCTTCGACGTGGCGGAGCTGGCGGTCACCGGCGGGGCGGGGTGGCTGAGCTCGCAGCGGCGGGCGGCCGCCGAGGAGAACGAGGGCGAAGCCGGCTCCGTGGCCGAGGCGCGGCCCGTCACGGTGGGGGCGGCCGAACCTGGGACGCCACGCGATCCCGGCTGGTCCGAGGTCATCGCCTACCTCGTCACCGGCGAGCCGGGCCTGGCCGAGCTCGCAGGCGCTCTCGCCGACCGTGGCGTGCCCGTCCCCGAGGCGGGCTACGAACTCGGCGCCGCCGCCTGGACCGCCGAACTCGCCTGGCCGGCCCGGCGGGTCGCAGTGGTGCTCGCCCACAGGCCACCCGTCGGCGAAACCAAGGACATCGAGGCCGAACGGCGCGACCAGGCCTACGCGGAAGCGGGCTGGCAGTTCCGCACCGCGCTCGAATGGGACGCCGAGGAGTTGGCCGCGCTGCTCCTCGACGGCCGTGACCGGAACGAGGACGAGGAGCAGGACGCATGACCGGGGGCGCCACGCTGCGGCTGTTCGAGAAGGCTGAGCGGGAACTTCAGGCGCTGGACACGAAAACCCTGGAGGAGGTCTACCGGTTCCAGCGCGACTTCCGGCGCAACCCGCACGAGGGCCTGTTTCCCCGGGAGGCGTTGCGGGGCGACGGCCGTCTGTGGGCCGTGGCCCTCGGCCCGGACTCCGACCACCGGGCGCTGCTGCTGCGGCTCGCCGAGGACGACTGGCTGCTGATCTCGGTCAAGCACCGCGACGAGGTACGGCAGCACGCCGACCGGCTCGCCTACGGCATCAACCGGATCACCGGTGCGATCGAGTACGTCGACCTCCACAAGGCGGAGAACGAGGTGCGGTCCACCGCGGATCCCGCCCGACCGGCCGCGGACGTACCGTTCTTCGCGGATCTGGGCGGGGAGAAGCTGGCCGGACTCGGTGTCGCCGAACCCCTCATCCCGATCGTTCTCAAGCTCACCACGGAGGAAGAGATCAGGGCGCTCGCAGAGATCGCCCCCCGGCACACCCGCGAGGTGCTGCTCCGGCTGTGCGACGGATTCCCGTACGAGGAGGTGAGGGATCACGTCACCGAGCCGGTCGCGGTGAAACCGGACGCGCTGGACCCCGAGGACTGGCAGTCGGCCGCGGGCCGTTCCCAGGCCGTGGTCATCACCGACGACGAGTCCCTGCAGAGCATCATCGAGGAAGGCGACTTCGGCCGCTGGAAGGTCTTCCTGCACCCCACCCAGGAGAAGCTGGTGCGCCGGCAGTACTCCGGGGCGGCCCGGGTCAGCGGCGGCCCCGGCACCGGCAAGACGATCGTGGCGCTCCACCGGGTCAAACACCTGGTCGAACGGCTGGGCCCAGGCCACAACAAGCCCGTCCTGCTCACCACCTTCAACAAGAACCTCGCCGCCGACCTGCGCGCCCGCCTGCTGTCGCTCGGCGGCCCGCAGACCGTGGCCCGGGTCGACATCGTCCACGTCGACCAGCTCGCCACCCGCGTGGTGCGGGAGTCCGACCCGGGCAGCACCAAGCGGCGCATCGAGGACGCCCAGGCGCTCCGGGAGTGGCGTGCGCTCCTGGTGGAGGCCGGTGAGCACCGCTGGGACGCCGAGTTCCTCTGCGACGAGTGGAACCAGGTGATCCTCGGCCAGGCCGTGCGCTCCCGCTCCGACTACTTCCAGGTGCGCCGGGCCGGGCGTGGCCGCAACCTCAACCGCGCCGAGCGCGCCCAGGTCTGGCAGCTCGCCGAGCGCTTCACCCAGCGACTCGAGCTCAAGGGCCTGGAGACCCACCGGCAGGTCGCCGAGCGGGCGGCCCGGCTGGAGATGGACCGCAAGGAGAAGATCGACAAGCGCCGGCGCGAGAGAGACGAGCGGGGCGGACTGGCCAACGTCCACGTGGAATCCGGCTCCGGAGCCTTCCTGCGCTACCGCTACCGGCACATCGTCGTCGACGAGGCCCAGGACCTGAGCGCCGCCCACTGGAAGATGCTGCGGGCCATGGTCCCGATCGGCCCGAACGACATCTTCCTCGTCGGCGACACCCACCAGCGCATCTACGACAACCAGGTCACCCTCGGCAGCCTCGGCATCAACATCCGGGGGCGGTCCTCCCGGCTGACGCTCAGCTACCGCACGACGTGGGAGATCCTCCGCGACGCCACGCGGGTCCTGCAGGGGGCGCAGTACGACGACCTCGACGGGGACACGGACAGCCTGGAGGGATACCGCTCGGTGCTCCACGGCGGACGCCCGGTGCTGCGCGGCGCCGACAGCTGGGACGAGGAACTCGACGCCATCGCCGGACAGGTGCGCTCGTGGGACAGGATTCCGCGCGAGTCCGTCGCCGTGTGCGTGCCCACCAACGACATGGCCTCGGACGTGGAGCGGCGCCTGGCCCGGCACGGGATCCCGTCGACGGTGATGACCAGGGAGGGACTGCCGAGGAACGAGGGCGTCCACATCGGCACGATGTACCGCTTCAAGGGTCTCGAGTACCAGGCCATGATCGTCGCCGGAGTGTCGGAAGGACTCGTCCCGCGTGCGTCCATCGACAGCTGGGAACACACCGACCCCCTCCGCCACCGCCGCGAACTGCAGCGCGCCCGCTCGCTCCTGTTCGTCGCCGCGACCAGGGCCCGCGACGCCCTGGCGGTGTTCTGGCACGGGGAGCCGAGCCGCTTCCTGGCGCCGTTGGGAGTGTCGAACAAGCCTTGACGTCAACAGGATTGGGCCCTTTGCGAATTCTGCACCGTCTCAGCTCCATGCGAGCCTGACGCTTGGGGCACCGCCTCGGAGCCGACGGCCGTCCGGACCTCCGGATGAGAGAACTCCATGGCATGCTCGTGCTCCAGGAGGAAGCGGCGACCCGCGGACGCGGACCATGATCTCGCGCCGTACAACCGGACAAGAGGCATCGGCCCAGCCGAAAAGGGGCCACCGCCATTGCGTTCATAAAGAACACGCCCCCGCCCGCCCTTTCACACCACCGAAACGTCCACGTTCCCTTCGTTCCTGCAACACGCCCTACCGTTGACCCCACACCGCCCGGCCACCGGCGCCCGAAGGCACACCCCGCCCTCGTCCGGACAGGAGCCCCGTGTCGCGTCCCGTGTTCGCCCTGCCCCCCTGGCTCGCCCACGCCCTGCGTGCCCAGCGCGGTCCCGTGCCCTGGAGTGCCGTCGTCCGGGGTGCGCTCGCCGCGGGCCCGCTGCTGGCGGCCGCCCTGCTCGTCGGGCGTACCTCGGCGGGTGTCCTCGCCGCCCTCGGGGCCATGCTCGCCGGGATCAACGACCGGCCCGGCAGCCGTCGGGCGTCCGTGCGGCGGCTCGGAGTACCCGCGCTCGCGGGGGCCGGCGGACTGCTCGCCGGGACCTACGCCGGGCAGCACACCGGAGCCGTCCTCCTCACTCTCGTGCTCACCGTCCTCGGACTCGTCGCCGGAGCCGTCAGCGCCGTAGGACCCGTCGCCTCCGGCGCCGGTACGCAACTGCTCGTCGGCGCGGCCATCGGAGCCGGGATGCCGCTGCCCGAGAGCGGCTGGCAGCGGGCCCTCGCCTTCCTCGCCGGCGCCGGCTGGCTGCTCGCGCTGCGCCTCGTACTGCCCACACCCGGCGCGACCACCGGCGACTACCGCTTCGACGGGGAACGGGACGCCGTCGCGGGGGTGTACGACGCCATCGGCGACCTGTTGCTCGCCTCCGGCACTTCGGACGCCACCGCGCGGAGGGCGGCCCTGACCGCCGCCCTCGACCACGCCCAGGACGCCCTCGCCGGGCCCCGGCTGCGGCGGTACGCGTCCTCTTCCGCCGAACGGCGCCTGCACGCGCAGTACACCGCGGCTCTGCCCCTCGCCGAGGCCGCCACCGCCCTCGCCTGGGCCGGAGACCCCGTCCCCGCGCGGGCAGCGGAGGGGCCGCGCCGCCTCGCCGCAGCCGTACGCGGCAACACGCACACCGGGCCCCTGCCCGCGCCCACCCGCAACGCCCCCGCGCTGCGCGCCCTCGACGACGCCCTCCTGCACGCCGCCGACACCTTCGACCGGGGTGGCGACGGACACAGCCTGCACACCCGGCGCCGTACGGCCACCTCCGTGCTGCGCACCGTCCTGGGCGCCGGGGGACGTGAGTACGGACTGCGCGTCGCCCTCAGCTTCGGCGCCGGCGCCGCCATCGCGCAGGCCCTCCACCGCACCCACTGGTACGGGCACCACGCCCACTGGTACTGGCTGCCCGCCACCGCCGTCTTCCTCGTCAAGCCCGACCTCGGGCCGCTGGTCTCCCGCGTGCTGTGCCGGGCGGCCGGGACGGTGTTGGGTGCCGTCGTCTTCGCGGCCCTTGCCGCCGTCGTGCCCCGGCCGGCGGGGCTCGTCACACTCGTGGCGCTGTGCGGGGCGCTCGTCCCGGTCGCCACGCGGCACTTCGCCGCGCAGACCGCCGTCGTCACCGTCCTCGTCCTCGCCCTGGTCATGGTCGGCGGCGAGTCGCAGGCCTCCTGGAGCCGGATCGGGGAGACGCTGCTGGCCTGCGGGATCGTGCTGCTCGTCGGGCACCTGCCGGCGCCGGGGCAGCGCGGCGGCACGGTACGGGCCCGGCTGGTGCGCGCGGTGGACGCCGCACACGCGTACCTCACGCATGTTCTGACCCGGGAGGAGGACCGCGCCGGGCGCTGGGCGCTGCGCCGCGAGGCCTACCGCGCGCTGGCCGAGGCCCGCCTCGCGATCGACCTCGCCGCCGCCGAACACCCCATGCTGGCCCGGCACACCGAGGGCACGGACAAGGTGGCCGTCACGCTCGAACGGCTCGTCGACACCACCACCGCCTGCGCCGTGCACCTGGACGACAGCGGACGTCTCACGCCCCGGCACCGCCAACGGCTCACCGAGCTCCTCGACGAACTGGCCGAGCGCCGTGCGCACGCCGGACTGGGCCCGGAGGAAACCCCGCGGCTGCCCCTGGCGGGGTAGCCGGAAGCCGTCCCGGCTTTCGGCGGGCCCACCCGGCATCGGGCGCCGCGGCCGCGTCACCGCTGCTTGACCGCGGGATCCGCGGGGTCCGCGGTGTCGGCGGTGTCTGCGGTGTCTGCGGTGTCTGCGGTGTCGGCGGTGTCTGCGGTGTCGGCGGTGTCCGCGGTGTCCGCGGTGTCCGCGGTGTCTGCGGTGTCCGCGGTGTCTGCGGTGTCCGCGGTGTCCGCGGTGTCCGCGGTGTCTGCGGTGTCCGCGGTGTCTGCGGTGTCCGCGGTGTCCGCGGTGTCCGCGGTGTCCGCGGTGTCTGCGAGGTCCGCGGTGTCCGAGGAATTCCCGCGGTCGTTGCGCGGAGGATCTCCGGCTGGGGCAAATCGGGCCGCTCCTGCTGATTCACCGCGATTTCGCATGGGACGCGTGTCAAATGCGTCTCACTAGCGCCACTTAACGCGCCGTTCACCCAGGGGTATGCGTTTAACTCTATGAGCCGACCGTGATCGGCTCGCCGAGACACGGTGTTGCAAGGAGGTGCAGGGTGAACGGGCGAACAGTGCTGGCGCGCTTTCCCGCCGGCGGGCCGCGAGGCTCGTGGCCGGCGGAGGAGTTCGCGCAGGCGCGGCGCCTGGAGGGGCAGCCCGCGGAGGTCGTGATGGACCTGGTGACGGACGCGTTCCTGGTGGTCGTGCGGGGGGCCGACGCCGCCGAGTGATCGCGTCGCCCGATTCGGCAAAGGCGCGTGCGTCCATATGTCAGGGCACGCGTTCGTGCATTCGTCAGGCACGCGTTCGTGCATTCATGCGAGGTACGCGTTCGTCCATTCGCCAGGCACGCGTGCGTACATTCATGCGAGGTACGCGTGCGCGCATTCTCGTCAGGTACGCGTGCGCGCATTCGCCAGGGACCCATGCACGCATTCGTCACACACGTGTGCGTGCGTGCGGCGTACCGTCACGCGCGCGGCGCCACGCGATGATGTGGCCGAACAGTCACGCGCTGATCGGACGTGCCCATGCCGGAGTGGCGCCCGTGGCCCAGCACAGTGCCAGGTACAGGGGGATCGGCGGGGTGTACGGCACGCTGTCGTCCGCACGGTGGATGAGCTCGGGGACGCCATGCGGGTCCGGGACGAGCGCGCCGCGGGTGTACCGGGCGGGTGCCGGCCAGTCCAGCGCGGCGTCGGAGTCGGACGGCACGATCCACCACCAGTCGGTCCGGTCGGCGTACACACAGCCCAGCCGCGGCAGTCTGGGCAGCACCAGCGGCCCGTAACGGGCGGGTACTGCGACCGCGTCGCAGCCGAGCGGCACCGTCATGTCGTCGGGCAGAAGGAGCCGTCCCGACGCCGCGCCGGACGCCTGCCGCGCCCGGTCGAGGCGGGCCAGCGAGTCCAGGGTCAGGACTCCTGGGGTCTGCCTCCCCCTCACAGCCATGCGGTCCCCGTCCCCAGGGACGGCTCCGCCCCGGAGACCCGACCCTCCGTCGGGGGCCGCTTCGCGCTCCAGCCGAGGTCGAAGCGCGCACCGCCGTCCGTGGGCGGCTTCCTGGCGCTCCAGCCCTGGTCGGACCGCGCCGTCGCGCGTTCTCCGCTGGGGTCCGGTCGTGCCGTCGCCCCCTCCCGCGCCCGGGACCTGTCGCCGGAACACGACAGGTCCCGGGACGGCTGCGTCGGGCGGGGGAGTCGGGTGGGCGTCGACTGGTCGGTCCCGCGCGCCAGTTCGGCCCAGACCAGCAGCCCGGATCCCGCCTCCTGGGCTCCCCAGGCGCGGCACAGGGCCGAGACGAGAAGCAATCCCCTCCCGTGCTCCTCCTCGGGGCGCTGCGGCGCGGGCCGAGGTTCGCCGGGGGCGCATCCCTCGTCGCGCACGGCTATGCGCACCAGGTCGTCCTCGTCGTGCAGTTCACACACGACGTGCTCCCCGGCGGTGTGCACGATCGCGTTGGTGACCAGTTCGGAGACGACCAGGACGGCCGTGTCGCAGGTGTCCTCGCACACCTCCCAGCGGGCCAGCCGGGCACGCGTCAGCTGCCGGGCCCGTGTGACGGAGCCCGGATGCGCGGCCAGCTCGAAGCGGAACCGACGTTCGGTGGCCGCGCCGGGGCGCAGCCCTGAGGCGCTACCCGGGCCGGACCGGTCTGCGGGGGCGTCTGTTCCTAACGACGCGGGCGGAATCACGCTTGCCACTATCGCCGTGACATGAACACTTGGCAAGGGCCACTCTGAAAATTGCAGAGTGCTGTGTGACTCCGAGAAGGGGCATGGCACACTTCTCGCAACGGCACGCCGAAGGGCGCCAGTTGGGATCCGAGGTACGGGCGTACGAGTCCGGGGCCCGCATCGAAAGTCCGTGAACCGTAATCGAACATGCACGGGTGGCGGTGCGGAAACAATTCGAACAGTGCCACCCCGGGCAGTCAGCGCCCAGAACGACGGGAGGAGGTGCGAGGTGAGCGAGCCGCGCTCCGCGCCTACGGTCGGCCAGGTCGTCCTCGGCCGACGCCTGCTGGACCTACGTGAACGTGCGGGACTCAAGCGGGAGGAGGCTGCGCGCATCCTGCGTGTCGCACCCGCCACCGTGCGCCGTATGGAGACCGCCGAGGTCACCCTCAAGATCCCGTACCTGCAACTCCTGCTGAAGGCCTACGGGGTGAGCGACGAGGAGGCCGAGGCCTTCGCCCAACTGGCCGAGGAGGCCAACAGGCCGGGCTGGTGGCAGCGGTTTCACGACATTCTTCCGGGCTGGTTCTCGATGTACGTCAGCCTGGAGGGCGCGGCCGCGCTCATCCGCCAGTACGAACCCCACTTCGTACCCGGCATCATGCAGACCGAGGAGTACGCGCGAGGCGTCCTGAAGTCGGGCGCCGTCGGGCAGACCAGACCCGAGGACATCGAGCGTCACGTGGCGTTGCGCATGCAGCGTCAGGAGCTGCTCACGCGCGACGACGCACCCCGTATCTGGGCCCTGATGGACGAGACCGCGCTACGCCGCCCGGTCGGGGGCCCAGCGGTCATGCGAGCCCAGATCGAACGGCTGCTGGAAGTGATGCGGCTGCCTCATGTGACGCTGCAGGTGCTCGAGTTCTCCTCGGGTCCGCACCCCGGAACCTACGGGCCCTTCGTTCTGTTCCGCTTCGCCATGCCCGAACTGCCGGACATGGTCTACAGCGAGTACCTGACCGGCGCCGTCTACCTGGACGCGCGCACCGAGGTGGCGACCCACCTCGAGGTCATGGACCGCATGGCGGCCCAGGCCGCCCCTGCACAACGCACGAAGGAGATCCTCGAGGATCTCCGCAAGGAGCTGTGAATGGACCGCATCACCGCGCGCCAACGCGTCTACAACGGCATGCCGGCCCGTGAACTGGGCAGCGAGGGCTGGCACAAGCCGTGGAGCGGAGGCAATGGCGGCAACTGCCTGGAGGCGATGAAGCTCCCCGACGGCCGGATCGCAGTCCGTCAGTCCACGGACCCCGACGGGCCCGCGCTGATCTACACCTCCGACGAAATGACCGCATTCATCGAAGGCGCCAAGGCGGGGGAGGCGGACTTCCTGCTGTCATAGCCACGTTGTTGACCCCCATGTTTTTATCCGCACCACCAATTTGGCGTTCAGTTGACCACTGAGTTCCCCAGACACTTACGGAGTTCCTCATGACCGGGCAGGACCCCGCCCAGGACGCCGTCGTCATCGATACGAGCAAGCCGCACCCCGCGCGCATGTACGACTGGTACCTCGGCGGGAAGGACAACTACCCCGTCGACGAGGAGATGGGGCGGCAGATGCTCGCCCTCGACCCGAGGGTGCCGGTGATGGCACGCGTCAACCGCGCGTTCATGCACCGCGCGACCCGCTGGCTCGCCCGCAACGGCGTGCGGCAGTTCCTGGACATCGGCACGGGCATCCCGACCGAACCGAACCTGCACCAGATAGCTCAGCGGATCGCGCCGGACGCACGCGTCGTCTACTGCGACAACGACCCGATCGTGCTGGCGCACGCGGCTGCCCTGCTGCGCAGCACGCCCGGGGGCGTGACCGAGTACCTGCAGGCCGACGTCCGGGACCCCGCGACCATCGTGCAGGGAGCCAGGAAGGTCCTGGACTTCTCCCGGCCCGTGGCACTGTCCCTTGTCGCACTGCTGCACTTCGTCTCCGACGAGGACGGCGCACACGACCTGGTCGGCCGGCTGCTGTCCGAACTGCCGTCCGGCAGCTACCTGGTGATGACCCACGCCACGGCCGACTTCACACCGGAGGAGTCGGCGGCGGCCACGGAGAAGCTCAAGGCGGCCGGGGTCACGCTGGCGCTCCGCTCCCGCGAGGAGTTCACCCGCTTCTTCGACGGCCTCGACCTCGTCGACCCCGGCGTCGAGGTGGTCCACAAATGGCACCCGGAACTCGGCGATCCGGTCCCGGGCCAGGACGACGGGGTCATCCCCGGGTACGGGGCGGTGGGGCGCAAGGGATAGGCCGACGGCAGGGCCGGGGCACACGGCGCGGCCCGCCGGCGCCGCAGCGGTCACGACCGGTGGGCGCCCGGCAGGGCCCTCACCGGGGTCACGCTGGCGCTCCGCTCCCGCGAGGAGTTCACCCGCTTCTTCGACGGCCTCGACCTCGTCGACCCCGGCGTCGAGGTGGTCCACAAAT